>CACZKM010000003.1 GCA_902781745.1 Oscillospiraceae bacterium | reverse complement strand
GCTTTTGTCATAATTCGGGGATGACAAAATCTCTTCAATGCGCTTTAAGGAAAAGTCAAGTTCACGGTAAAAGAGAATCTCTTGCATACGAAGAAAAGAATTTTCGTCGTAAAAACGATAGCCTGTGATTTTGTCAACAAAGGCTGGCATCAACAATCCTATTTCATCGTAATAATGCAGTGTGCGCACACTTACACCCGTAAAATCGGCAAATTCTTTAATCTGCATTTTCAATTTTATCACCTCACAACAAGAGCATACACTATGACGGAGCGTAAGAGTCAATACCCTTTTGAAAAAATATGGATTGATGTTCGAAAGATTCCAGTTTGTTCGATAAACACAACGACCCCCTGACTTCTCCGTGCGGAGAGGCCAGGGGGTCCTCTTTTTCGCTATTCGGTTCCGATTCCTTACACCGTGACCGGCTTGAGGGAGGGATTGATGATCTCCCGCCAGTCCAGGTCGCCCCGCTCCAGGCCGTGGATCAGGATCTCCGCGGTGGCGGCGTTGGTGGCAAAGGGGATGTTGTACTGGTCGCACATCTGGTTGATGTACTTCAGGTCCGGGTCCAGGTCGCTGGACTGGGGGTCCGAGAAGAACAGCACCATGTCGATCTCGTTGTAGGCGATCCGGGCGCCGATCTGCTGGCTGCCGCCATGGGCGTGGGACAGGAAGAGGCGCACCGGCAGCCCCGTGGCCTCGGCCACCAGCCGTCCCGTGGTGTTGGTGGCGCAGACGGTGTGCTTGGAGAGCACGCCGCAGTAGGCGATGCAGAACTGCACCATCAGCTCTTTCTTGTGGTCGTGACTCATGATCGCGATATTCATATTCGGTCATCCTTTCACTTTGGCCTCGCGATCTTGTTGCCGCGGGGTATGGGGTCTTTGGGAGGCTTTCTCACCAGATGCGCATGAGGGGAACCGCGTCCCCCTCGATCCGCCGGGCGATGTTGGCATAGGCCTGGGCGGCGCCCTTTCGGGTCACCTGGCACACCGGCTGGCCGCTGCCCGCCGCCAGGACCACCTGGACGTCCTCGGGCACCAGCCCCAGCAGAGGCAGGCCCACAGCGTCCATGGCGTCGTCGATGGTGGCGCCCAGCCGCCGGAGGACCCGGCCGCGCACCCGGTTGACCACCAGGTGGACCGGGGAGACGCCCTGCATGGCCTCCACCACCCGCTGGGCGTCCCGAAGGGACGCGGGGTCGCTGACGGCCACCACGATGGCCCGGTCCGCGCCGGAGACCGCCAGGCGGAATCCGTCGCCGATGCCGGCGGGGGCGTCGATGAGCACCCAGTCGTAGGCCGCCCGGGCCCGGTCCAGCAGGGCCCGGAAGCCCTCCTCTCCGGCGAAGTCCGCCGGCAGGGTCAGGGGGGCCGTGAGCAGGTACAGGCCGTCGATCCCCGGGTGGGGCGCCACCGCCCGGTCCAGCTCGCACCGGCCGGCCATCACGTCGGAAAAGTCCATGAGGGCGGCGTCCGCCATGCCCAGGGCGATGTCCAGGTTCCGCAGACCCACGTCGGCGTCCAGACAGAGGACCCGCCGGCCCCGGCTGGCCAGCGCCGCGCCGATCCCCCCGGCCAAAGAGGTCTTTCCCGTTCCGCCTTTTCCGGATGTGATGACGATGACGCTGCCCATGCCGTTCCTCCCGTTTGTTCTGCATCATTGTATCATAAATCGTTCAATGATGCAACTATTTTTGTGCAAGAATACTAATATTTTCTCACGATTCTGTGAATTATTCCGATAAATCCCTTGGTCGAAAGTTGATTATGCCTCTTGTGAGGTCAATTTGTTCCCTCCGTCGGCGGGACGAATTTGGCCTCCTTGATCTTGGACCACTTCCGGGGATAGGCCTTCGGCGTGGGTCCCTTCTTGTAGACCGTGACGATGCGGCGGTAGCCGTCCTCCCCGGGGAGACGATAGTCCATGACGAAGGGGGGCTCCCCTCCCAGGGTGCCGATGACCGGCCGGGCGGCGTCGATCTCCTCGTCGGTTTTGTTGCTCTTCATGGCCAGGAAGAGGCCCCCGGGCTTCACAAAGGGCAGGCAGAGCTCCGCCAGCACCGGCATGGAGGCCAGGGCCCGGGAGACCGCCCCGTCATATTGTTCCCGAAACGCGGGGTCCCGGCCCAGCTCCTCGGCCCGGCCCTTCCGGCAGACCACGTCGGGCAGGTCCAGGGTCCGGCAGACCCCTTGGAGCCAGTCCACCCGTTTGCCCAGGCTGTCCAGGAGGGTAACCTCCATGGTGGGGTCCAGGAGCTTCAGCACCAGACCGGGGAAGCCCCCGCCGGTGCCCACGTCGATGATCTTCTTCCCCTGGAGGACCCGGGCGGGCAGGAGGGCGGCGCTGTCCAGAAAGTGGAGGCGCACCACCTCCGCCGGGTCGGTGATGGCGGTGAGGTTCATCACCTGGTTCTTCTCCAGCAGCAGGTCGCAGTACAGGGCCAGCTTGTCCACCGCCCCTTCCGGCGGGGTCAGACCCAGGGCGGCCAGACCTTCCGCCAGGGTGCGTTTCAATTCTTCGGTCACAGGCGGACCCCCCTTACCAGTGCAAGATCAGGCCGGAATAAAAGTAGTAAAAGTACATGATGGTCAGGAAGACCATAAAGGCGATGCCCACCCAGGCCCAGGCCCGGGCCTTTTTGCTGTAGGGCTTCTTCTCCGGGGGCACGGCGTCCTCCGGGGCGGAGGCAGGGGTGATCTCCTGCTTGGTCTCCCCCTGATTCGTTTTGTTTTCCTGGTCCATCTCTTATTTCTTGGTAATGACTTCCAAGCCGCCCAGGTACTTCTGCAGCACCTCGGGGACCTTCACGGAGCCGTCCTTGAGCTGGTTCTGCTCCACCATGGCGGGGAAGATTCGGCTGGTGGCCAGGCCGGAGCCGTTGAGGGTGTGGACGAACTCCGGCTTGCCGCCCTCCCGGCGGAAGCGGATGTTGCCCCGGCGGGCCTGGTAGTCCCGGGCGTTGGACACCGAGGAGACCTCCTTGTACCCCTGCATGGAGGGGATCTGGATCTCGATGTCGTAGGTCCGGGCCATGGAGGCCGAGCAGTCCCCGGCGGCCAGCTTCACGGTGCGGAAGTGGAAGCCCAGGCCCTTCACCAGGTTCTCCGCCTTGGTGACCAGCTCGTCGAAGGCGGCGTCGGAGTCCTCGGGGCGGGTGAACTGGAACATCTCTACCTTATTGAACTGATGGCCCCGGACCATGCCCCGTTCCTCGGCCCGGGCGGACCCGGCCTCCCGGCGGAAGCAGGGGGTATAGGCGAAGAACTTCTTGGGCAGGTCGGCCTCGGAGAGGATCTCGTCCCGGTACACACTGGCCAGGGCGGCCTCGGCGGTGGGGAGCATATAGTGGACCCGGTCGTCGGTGGGGTTCTGGATCTTGTAGACCTCGTCGGCAAACTTGGGGAACTGGCCCGCGGTCTCGCCGCACTGATACTCCAGCATGTGGGGGGGCAGGATGAACTCATAGCCGTCGGCCAGGTGGCAGTCGATGAAATAGTTCAGCAGAGCCCACTCCAGCCGGGAGCCCATGCCGGTGTACATCCAAAAGCCGGAGCCCGCCAGCTTCACCCCCCGGGTGTAGTCGATGAGGCCCAGGTCGGTGCACAGGTCCACATGGTGCTTGGGCTCAAAGTCGAACTGGTGGGGCTCCCCGAAGTAGCGCAGGGGCTCGTTGTTCTCCTTGCCGCCGGGCTTCAGGTCGTCGTCAGGCAGGTTGGGCAGGGAGAGCATCAGGGTGCGGTACTCCGCCTCCACCGCCCGGAGCTTCTCGTCGTTGGCGGCGATCTCCGCCTTGAGCTGGCTCATCCGGGCAAAGACGGGGGCGGTGTCCTCCCCGGCCTTTTTCAACTGGGGGATGGTCTTGGAGACCTTGTTCTGCTCCGCCTTCCCCTGTTCGGTAGCGAAGATGATCTCCCGGCGCTCCTTGTCCAGCTCCAGGATGCGGTCCACTTCCTTGTCGCAGTCCACTTCCTTGGCCTTCAGACCGGCCTTGACCTTGTCGGGATCTTCTTTGATTCTCTTGATGTCTAGCATGGTTCGTTTCCCCTCTCGGATAGATTCGTATATGGGTTGGTTATGGATGTTTCACGTGGAACATCCGCGTTCACTTGTTATACTAGTCTCAATGAAAAAGCTTGAAAAGCTTTTTCTAGCGCAAGGCGCGTTTGAGACTGCATGAGACGGCATGACGCGCTTGCGCGGCATGCGCGTGCGCAGCACGCGGATTCCCAAATGAAAGCTTTTCATTTGGGAATAGTATTAAAAGAGCATGGCGTACAAATGCTGATAGGTCTCCGCAGGCGAGTCCCCATCCTCCACCACGGAGGCGTCGGGGAGATATTCCTTCAGTCCGGTCTTCTCAAAGGCCTCCACCAGGTCCCGGGACTTGGGGTAGGAGGTCCGGGTGGCGGCCTCGATCTGCCGGAGCCATTCCAGGGCGTCGGCCTGCTTCTGGGCATCCTCCGCCTTTGACTCGGCCTCTTTCACGTCCTGGGTGAGAGCCTCCTTTTCCTCCTTGCTCTGCCGCTGAAGCTCCTCCAGCCGGTAGGTGAGCTGCTGGTTGGTGAGCTGGAGCTCCGACACGTTCTGGCTGGTGGCCACGGTATTGCTGAGGTCCATGAGGGCCTGCCGCTGCTGCATAAAGAAGGAGAGCAGCAGGAGCAGCAGGGCTGCCAGGAAGAGGATGATAAGGTAGGTAGTCACCGACCGGGTCGGCTTCTTTTCCGGCTCCTTGGGCTTTTCCTCGTTCATGACCGCGTCCCCTCCCCTCCGCGAATGTGTATGGTGGTCAGGGCTGACAGGAGGGCGTTCAGGTCTTCGCTGTCATAGTATTCCAGGGTGAGCTTTCCCTTCTTCCTGCCCGGGGTGATGGTCACCTTCCGGCCCAGGTCCTGGGTAAGCTGGCGCTCCACGTCCCGGTAGTAGATCTCCTGGGGCCGCTCCTGCTTGCCGGAGGCCTTCCGTGCGGGGCCGTCGGCCTCGTTCTCGCTGCGCATCCGCCGCACCCGTTCCTCCACCTCCCGGACGGAGAGGTTTTTCCGCATGATCTCCTCGGCCAGGTCGATCTCCACATCGGGGTCGCCCAGGGGGAGCATGGCCCGGCCGTGGCCGGCGGAGAGGTTGCCCTGTTCGATGAGCCACTGGACCTCCTGGGGGAGCTGGAGCAGCCGCATGGCGTTGGCCACGGTGGGCCGGGACTTGCTCACCCGCTGGGAGACCTCATCCTGGGTCAGGCCGTAGTCCTTCATCAGGGAGCGGTAGCCCATGGCCTCTTCCATGGGGTTCAGGTCCTCCCGTTGGAGGTTTTCGATGAGGCCCAGCTCCATGACCTTTCGGTCGTCGGCCTCCACGATCATGGCGGGGATCTCGGTGAGCCCTGCCATCCGAGCGGCCCGCCACCGGCGCTCCCCGGCGATGATCTGATAATATCCCGAGGCCAGGCGGCGGACGGTCAGGGGCTGCAAAATGCCGTGCTGCCGGATGGATTCCGACAGATCCGCCAGGGCCTCCTCGTCAAAATGCTTTCTCGGCTGGTTCAGCCCCGGCTCCACCTGGGAGATTGGGAGGGTCACCGACCCGCCGCTCTGGGCCTGGAGGGTGGTGTCCCCCAGGAGGGCATCCAGCCCTTTTCCTAAGGCCATAGGTTGGCCTCCTTTCTCTTCGCTTCATTATCCCCCGTGGGGCTCAAAGCTGTTCTCGTAGATGTCCAGGAAGCGGTCCACAAAGGCCGCCTGCTCCAAGGCATCCCCATAGCCGTCGGTGAGCTGCCAGCCCCGGTTTTCATAGAGAGTGTAGGTGTGCCGGGTCAAGGGAACCGGAGGAAAGATGTTCCGTTGGATCAGATGGATCCCCTGGTGATACTCTGATTTCAGTTGGTCGAGCGCGGCGGCAGGGTCCTGAAACACCGCATATCCGTATTGATTGGCGGCAATGGCAAAGGCTTCGCTTCGGTCCGTGAAATAGGCCGTATCGACCTCCCCCTGCATTCCCTCACCGCCGGGAAGGTAGGGCTGACAGGCCGCCAGATCAGCCCGCAAAGCCCGGGCGTTCTCGGAGGAATCCAGCGCCGCACCCACAGCCGCCTGGGCCACATAAAGAGCCATGGTCAACCCGACGGCAATCCCGAGGATCTGAAACACTCGCTCCTTCATAGTGTCTCCCCTTCTTCTGTTCGTCCGGGGATGGGATTCCGGGCCAAAAACTCCTCCGCCAGCAGGGTATAGGCCTTGGCTCCCCGGGAGCCGCCGTCGTAGGCGATCACCGGCTTGCCGTGGCTGGGGGCCTCGGACAGCCGGACGTTCCGGGGAATGGCCGTAGCGAAGACCTTGCCGGGGAAGTGCCGCTTCACCTGCTCGGCCACCTGCAGGGACAGATTGGTCCGCCCGTCGTACATGGTGAGGATCAGCCCTTCGATGTCGATGGCGGGATTCAGCCGTCCCTTCACCAGCCGGATGGTGGACAGCAGGTCGCTGAGGCCCTCCAGGGCGTAATACTCGCACTGGACGGGGACCATCACCGTGTCGGCGGCGCACAGGCAGTTGAGGGTGAGCAGCTCCAGGGAGGGAGGGCAGTCGATGAGGATGAAGTCATAGTTCCCCGCCACCCGGGCCAGGGTCTCCTTCAGCAGATACTCCCGCCGCTCCAGCCCGATGAGCTCCACCGAGGCCCCCGCCAGAGTCTTGTTGGCGGGGATGACGTCGCAGTAGGGGGTCTTCACCACCGCGTTCTCCACCGACGCGCCCCGGATGAGCACGTCATAGATGGTGGGGAAGGCCGCCACCTTGTCCACACCGAAGCCAGACGTGGCGTTGCCCTGGGGGTCGAAGTCCACCACCAGCACCCGGGCGCCCTGTCGGACCAGGCAGGCCGCCAGATTGACACAGCTGGTGGTCTTGCCCACGCCCCCCTTTTGGTTGACAAAGGCGATGGTTTTTGCCATGTCCGACCCCTTCTTCCCTGTATGATCATAGAGTTTGCGTGTGACACAATATTATACTATTCTCCAATAAAAACAATCCATTGTTTTTATTGCCATGGGCTCTGCCCATGGCGGCCGCACAATTTGTGCGGCCAGAGAAGCCGTGCAATACCGAATCCTGCAAACCTTTGGTTTGCAGACCACGGCATTCTGCCGTGGTCGATTAAAAACTCTGTTTTTAATCGGAGATTAGGCCTTGTTTGAAAAATAGGCAGTATGACCAATGGCGAAGGATATTCAGGAATCCTGTATGGATTTCAAGAAAATTTGGCGAAATATGGCGGAAATAGACCCGCCAGTGGGCATATTGACGTTTTTCAAACAGGCCCTAGTATTATACTATTCTCACGGCTATTTTGCAATACAGGATTTGTGGACAAATAGAAAAATGCGGATGTTTCACGTGAAACATCCGCGAAAAACACATAAGAACCCCTATGTACGCTCCTTTGCCGTGTCCTTGGGGATCCGAATGGTCAGCAGGATCGCGTCCTCCACCTCCTCCCGGCGATACTGGGCCTCCACCCCGGCGGACCGCATGACGGACAGGCCGTGGTCAACGGAGTTGAGAAAGAACCGCACATCCCGAAGGAGCACCGGCCGGCGGGACCGGGGCTTGTCCCCCCGGTCTTTCAGCACCGAAGCCACATACTGCTCCGTCCGGGCCACCGTCCAACCCTCCCGGGCCGCCACAGCCGCCCCCTGGAGCTGGGCCTGGGGGTCGGGCAGACGCAACAGGGCCCGTGCATGCCGTTCCGTGGCCCCGCTTTTCCGCAGCAGCTCCAGGGCCTCCGGGGGGAGCTTCAGCAGACGGAGCTTGTTGGCCACCGCCGGCTGGGACCTGCCCACCATGGCGGCCACGGCCTCCTGGGACAGCCCGAAGCCCTGGATCAGACGCTCCAACGCCCTGGCCTCCTCCCAGAAGTCCAGGTCCTGCCGCTGGAGGTTCTCCACCAGGGACAGCAGGCAGGAATCCCGGCGGTCGGCCTCCAACACCAGGCAGGGCACCTCTTGGAGTCCGCACAGCGCCGCCGCGCGCAGGCGCCGCTCCCCGGCGATGAGCTCATACCGCCCGGCCCCCTTCCGCCGGACGGACAGGGGCTGAAGGATCCCGTGGACCCGGATGCTGTCCGCCAGCTCTCCCAGGGCCTGGGGGTCGAAGTACCGGCGGGGCTGGTCGGGATTGGGGGAGATGGCCTCCCGGGGCACCATGGTCACCCGGGTGCCCTCCAGCAGACCCTTTTTGTAGACCACCGGCATGGACGACCCCTCCTCTCTGTTTGATACCCAGATTTTACCATTCCAGCCACGGCTTGTCCCACGAAAGCTGTCGCCCTCCATCGGGAGACAGAAAAGACCCGCCGGGCACATGTCCCGACGGGTCTGTCAATTGGTTCGGTTTTTGCAGAAGTCCTTACGCGGCGGGCTCTTCGGTCTCTGCCGGCTCAGTGGCGGCCTCCTCGGTCTGAGCGGCGTCGGTCCCTTCGGCGTCGGCCTCCGGGGCAGCGCCCTCTTCGGGAGCTGTCTCCGCAGGGTCGGTGTCGGCGGGGGCGGCGGCCTCCTCCTGGGCGGCGTTGAGCTGCTCCTGATAGGCGGTGAGCTTGTCGTAGAACTCGCCGATGTCCAGGTTGGTGAAGGCCTCGGTCTCCTCCACCTCGGCCTCGTCCACCCACTGGTCCACCATCGCATTGAGCTTCTGGGTGGCCCACTGGGACCGGAGGCTGTCGGACTTGCCGGGGTCCAGCCGGAGGATGATGTGGTAGCCGTAATCGCTCTCCACCAGGTCGCTGACCTGGCCGAAGTCCAAAGCCCGGGTGGCCTCCTCAAACTCGGGGACCATCTGGCCGGCGGTGAAGGTGTAGCCGTCGGGGTTGGCGGCAAGGCCGGTGTCCTCGCTGTTCTCGTTCATGAGGGTGTCGAAGGTCTTCTCCAGCTCCGCCGGGTCCTGGATGGCCTTGAGCTGGTCCAACAGGGCCTGGGCGGCGTCCCGCTTGGCGGCGGCCTCCTCCTCAGAGAGAGGCTGGCCGGTGGTGGGGTCCTGGGTCATGAGAAGGATGTGCTTGGCGCAGAGGAAGTCGTTCTCCGTGGCGAAGGTGAGCAGGTCCTCCGCCGTGGGGGCGTACTCGCTGCCGTCCTGGAACATCCCGTCCAGCATGTGGTTGAAGAGGCCCCCCACCTGGCTGAGCTTTTCCATGCCCTCGTCGGTGATGCAGTTGGAGCTGAGCCAGTTGGCATAGACCTCTTCGCCCCCCAGGTCCTCCTTGGCCTGGGCCAGCTCTTCTTCGTAGGCGGCCTTGTCCTCCTTGGTGAACTCATAGCCGTTCTCCAGGGCCTTGGCGGCCACCACGTTGTACAGCACCGCCTGCTGCTTGGCGCTGTCCTTGACGTAGTCGGCCATGGTCATGCCGTCGCCGGCCTCGGAGGACCAGTCCAGCTCGGCCCCGCCCAGGGCCTGGTTGTAGGAGGCGGCCTCCGAGGCGCTCTGGCCCAGCCAGAAGAAGAGGTCCCCGGCGGTGATCTCGCCGCCGTTGACGGTGAGCATCACGGTCTCGCTGGTGATCCCGCTCTCTTCGCCCATCATCTCCTTGATGGGGTCCTTCGCGGCGGAGCCGCCGACGCAGCCGCTGAGCACGCCCACCGCCACGGTCAGGGAAAGGGCGGCGGCCAGGGCTTTCTTTATGAATCTGTTCATCGCAATGATACTCCTTGTGTTCCAATCGAAATGGGTTTCCGGGGAGGAAGACTCTCCCTTCACAGGGGAGCATTTTACCACGATTTCCCTTTCGTGACAACTCTTTTTCCAAAGATTCACGGCTGGTTCACCGGCAGTTCACACCTTGTTGACATTTTCCCCGCCGCCGCCTGATCCGGCGCCGCCGGTCCCTGTTTGGCACAAACTTTGTTTTCCTGCCCACAAGCTTGAAAAACCTCCAAAAAGCACCCCGTTTTTTGTCGGAAAATACCCCCTTCTCCGGCAAAGTTTTTTGTCAAAACAGATGCAAACCCTTGACAACGATGATATAATAGGGCCGCGGAATATTCGACCGCCCAGAGAAGAGATTCTCACACATCATTTTTCTTACGCATACGTTTAACGGCGCACGGAATAAAGAAAGGGATAGTATTATGATCGCACATGGAAAAGACCTGAAGATCTTCTGCGGCAATTCCAACCGGCCTCTGGCTGAGGCCATCTGCAAGGAGCTCCGGCTGCCCCTGGGCAACATGGAGTGCGGCACCTTCTCCGATGGGGAATGCTTCGTCTCCATCTATGAGACCGTCCGGGGCTCCGACGTGTTTGTGATCCAGTCCACCTGCACCCCGGTCAACGACAACCTGATGGAGCTTCTGGTGATGATCGACGCCTTCAAGCGGGCCTCCGCCGGCCGCATCACCGCCGTCATCCCCTACTTCGGCTACGCCCGGCAGGACCGGAAGGCCAAGCCCCGTGACCCCATCTCCGCCAAGCTGGTGGCCAACATGCTCACCTCCGCCGGCGCGGACCGCGTGCTGACCATGGACCTCCACGCCGCCCAGATCCAGGGCTTTTTCGACATCCCCGTGGACAACCTCCTGGGCAGCCCCCTCTTCGTGGAGCACTTCAAGCGGAAGTTCGCCGACGACACCGAGGGCACCATGGTGGTCTCCCCCGACGTGGGCTCCGTGGCCCGGGCCCGGGCCTTCGCCCAGAAGCTGGGCATGAACATGGCCATCGTGGACAAGCGCCGCCAGAAGGCCAACTCCTCCGAGGTCATGAACATCATCGGCGACGTCCGGGGCAAACGGGTCATCCTCCTGGACGACATGGTGGACACCGCCGGCTCCCTCTGCGGCGCGGCCAAGGCCCTCACCGAGCTGGGCGGCGCCACTGAGGTCTACGCCTGCGCCTCCCACGGCATCCTCTCCGGCCCCGCCATCCAGCGGATCGAGGACAGCCCCATCAAGGAGCTGCTGTTCCTGGACACCATCCCCGCCAAGGCGGGCGTGAAGAGCGACAAGATCAAGTATCTGTCCGCCGCCCCCATGCTCTCCGACGCCATCAGCTTCATCTATCACGAGGATTCTGTGTCGAGGCTTTTTGTGTGAGCCTGACCCCGTGATTCCAAACGTACCTGAAAACAAGAGGCGGAGCTCGTCTTCGCCTCTTGTTCCTGTATCCTTTTCTTGACAGCAATCGAGGTTTTTTATGTTTTTTTCCTCCAAAAAGGCCGGCCCGGTGGAGTGGCTGGTGGTGGGGCTGGGCAATCCCGGCGACAAGTATGCGTGGACCCGGCACAATATGGGCTATCTGGTCATCGACGAGCTGGCGGAGCGGCTGAGCATCCCGGTGAAGAAGCTCAAGTACAAGGCCCTGACCAACACCGCCGTCCTGGGGGGCCATTCGGTCCTGCTCATGAAGCCCACCACCTATATGAACCTCTCCGGGGAGTCGGTGGGCCAGGCCGCCCGGTTTTACAAGATCCCCCCGGAGCGGGTGCTGGTGATCTCCGACGACGTGGCCCTTCCCCAGGGGAAGCTCCGGGTCCGGCGGTCGGGCTCCGCCGGGGGGCACAACGGCCTGAAAAACATCATCAGTCACCTGGGGTCCGACCAGTTCCCCCGGGTGAAGGTGGGGGTGGGCCAGAAGCCCCATCCCGACGCCGATATGGTGGGCTGGGTCCTGGGGACCTTCACCGGACAGGACCGAAAGGTCATGGAGGAGGCCATCAGCCGGGCCGCCGACGCGGTGACCGTCCTCCTCCAGCACGGCATCGACCAGGCTATGTCGTCCTATAACGGGTGAGGGGACACAAAAAAGACTTGCAATCCTGAAGGGGGTATGGTACACTATGCTTGGCAAACAGCCATGCGATAATGTACTGTAGCTGATAAACGGAATCCCCCGGAAGGTAGCGCTTCCGGGGGATTCTTGTCATTTCCGGTCTCCCGGCGGCTGACCAAACCGCAGGCTGACTGTCGTTGTTACTTCTTTCTGTTCAGCCATTGGTAGATGTAGGTAGCGACTACACCTGCCGCAACAGAAAGAACAAATGCGATAACGTACTGCACGCTGATCCCCCCTTCCTGCTGGAAAGGATCGACAGCAAATCGATTGTACCAGGTTCGACCAAATCATACAACCTCGGCGCGGCGCGGACCGCGCTTTCACCAGGAGGTCCTATGGCAAGCTCCACATCCATCCTCCCCGGGCTGCTGGCCCGGACGGAGGACTATACCCGTTTAACGGAAGCGCTGGGTCAGGGGAAGTCTCCCTTGGCCCTTTCCGGCTTGTCCGCAGTCCATCGGGCCTGCGTGGCCGCCGCCCTCCGGCAGGACACCGGCCGCCCCCTGGTGCTGGTGTGCGCCGACGAGGGAGAGGCGGGAAGGCTGGCCGGAGACCTGGGGGCCTTCCTGGACCGGGAGGTCCCCGTCCTCCCCGGCCGGGACCTGCAGTTCCACCCCGGGGCGGCCTCCCGGCAGTGGGAGCACCGGCGGGTGGAGCTCCTCTCCGCCCTGGCCCGGGGGGAGGTCCCCGTCCTGGCGGCCACCTTAGAGGGGCTGCTGCTGCGGACCATGCCCCCGGCGGTCCTCTCTGCTTTCACCCGGCAAGTATCCGTGGGCCAGACCCTGGACCTGGCCGCCCTCACCGACACCCTCACCGCCGCCGGCTACAGCCGGTGCGACCAGGTGGAGGGGGCGGGGCAGTTCGCCCTGCGGGGGGGCATCCTGGACGTGTTCACCCCCGGCCTGGACCTCCCCGTCCGGCTGGAGTTCTGGGGGGACGAGATCGACTCCATGGGCCTCTTCGACCCGGTGACCCAGCGGCGGACCGCCCAGCGGGAGTCCGTCACCCTTCTCCCCGCCGGGGAGGTCCTCTCCCCCGACGGAAAGGCCATGGACGAGCCCCGGGACCGGTTCCTGGGCACGGTCTACGGCCGGGAGGTGGTCACCGCCGCGGACTATCTCCCGAAAAACGCCCTGGTGGGCCTGTGCGACCTGCCCCGGCTCCAGGAGCGGTCCAAGGGCTGGCTGTGGGAGCTCAGCCAGGACCTGCTGGCCCTCCAGGAGGCGGGGGACCTCCCCGGCGGCAAGGCCGGCATCTTTGCCCGGAGCCTGGAGGACTTCTGCGCCCGGACAAAGGACGGGACCCTGCTGTACCTGGACGCCTTCCTCACCGGGGCCCTCCCCGCGGCCCCCAAAGCCGTGCTCCCCTTCACCGCCCGGCAGCTCACCGGCTACGGGGTCAGCTTCCAGGCGGTGACCGAGGACCTGCGGCAGTACCTTCGAGAGGACTACGCCGTGGTGGTCCTGACAGGGAGCCGGCGGAAGGCCGACGCCCTCCAGTCCATGCTCCGGGAGGAAAAGCTCTACGCCGCCGTGGACGAGACCCTCCACGCCCTGCCGGAGCCCGGCCGCATCCTCCTGTCGGTGGGCGGGCTCTCCGGGGGCTTCGACTTCCCCGACGGGAAGTTCGCCGTCCTGGCGGAGGGGAGCGCTCCGGCCGCCCCCCGGAAGCGCCGGACCTCCAAGGCCCAGCGGACCAACCGGCAGAAGCTGGAGTCCTTCACCGACCTGGCCCCCGGGGACCTGGTGGTCCACGAGCACCACGGCATCGGCCGGTTCACCGGCATGGTGGAGATGACCGTGGACGGGGTGAAAAAGGACTACATCAAGCTCCAGTTCGCTGGGTCGGACACCCTCTACGTCCCCGCCCTTCAACTGGACCTGGTGAGCAAATACATCGGCGGCGGGGAGAACACCTCGGTGGACCGGCTCTCCAAGCTGGGCACCGGCCGGTGGGAAAAGACCAAGGCCAGGGCCAAGGCCGCCGCCAAAGACCTGGCCAAGGGCCTCATCCAGCTCTACGCCCAGCGGCAGCGGCTGGCAGGCCACGCCTTCGCCCCGGACTCCCCCTGGCAGCAGGACTTTGAGGCCCTCTTCCCCTATCCCGAGACCGAGGACCAGCTCCGCTGCGTCCGGGAGATCAAGGCCGACATGGAAAAGCCCGTGCCCATGGACCGCCTCCTCTGCGGAGACGTGGGCTACGGCAAGACCGAGGTGGCCTTCCGGGCCATCATGAAGTGCGTATTGGACGGCAAGCAGGCCGCCATGCTGGTGCCCACCACGGTGCTGGCCCGGCAGCATTACCTCACCGCCATCCAGCGGTTTTCCCACTTCCCCGTCACCGTGGAGATGATCTCCCGGTTCCGCACCCCCAAGGAGACCCGGGACATCCTCCGGCGCACCGCCGCCGGGGAGGTGGATCTCCTCATCGGCACCCACAAGCTCCTGGGGAAGGGCATCGAGTTCAAGGACCTGGGCCTGCTGGTGGTGGACGAGGAGCAGCGCTTCGGGGTGACCCACAAGGAGAAGCTGAAAAAGCTGGCCCACCAGGTAGACGTGCTCACCCTCTCCGCCACCCCCATCCCCCGGACCCTGAACATGGCCCTGTCGGGGCTGCGGGATATGTCCACCCTGGAGGAGCCCCCCACCAACCGCCAGCCGGTGCAGACCTACGTCACCGAGCACGACTGGTCCCTCCTGGCCGACGCCATCCGCCGGGAGCTGGACCGGGGGGGCCAGGTCTACTACCTCCACAACCGCACGGAGACCATCCACCGGTGCGCCGCCCGGCTCAAGGAACTGCTTGGGGAAGAGGTCCGGATCGCCGTGGCCCACGGACAGATGGACCAGGACGAGCTGGGGGATATCATGAGCCGGATGACCGACGGGGAGCTGGACATCCTGGTGTGCACCACCATCATCGAGACAGGCATCGACCTGCCCAACGTCAACACCCTCATCATCGAGGACGCCGAGCGCCTGGGCCTGGCCCAGCTCCACCAGCTCCGGGGCCGGGTGGGCCGGTCCGCCCGGCGGGCCAGCGCCTATATGACCTACCGGCGGAACAAGGTCCTCACCGAGGACCAGGCCAAGCGCCTGGCCGCCATCCGGGAGTACGCCGCCTTCGGCTCCGGGTTCAAGATCGCCATGCGGGACCTGGAGATCCGGGGGGCGGGGAACCTCCTGGGGCCGGAGCAGTCGGGCTTTCTCATGAGCGTGGGCTACGACCTCTACCTCCGTCTTTTGGAGGAGGCGGTGCTGGAGGAGCAGGGGAAGCCCGTCCCCCGGCCCACGGAGTGCCTGGTGGACCTGCCCGTCACCGCCGCCATCCCGGAGAAATACATCCCCGCCCCGGAGCAGCGGATGGATCTCTACCGCCGCATGGCCCGGGTGCGGGACCAGGAGGAGGCCGACGACATACTCGACGAGCTCATCGACCGCTACGGGGACCCGCCCCAGGGGGCGGTGAACCTGGTGCGCATCGCCCTGCTGCGAACCCGGGCCTCCCGGTGCGGGATCACGGAGATCAGCAAAAAGGAGACCCTCCTTTTCGCCCTGGCGGAGCTGGATCTCCAGACGGTGGCCATGGTCTGCTCCCTGCCCAAGTACCAGGGCCGGCTGCTGTTCTCCGCCGGGGAGAAGCCCCACCTGGCCCTGCGGCTGAAGAAGACAGATACCGACCTGCTGAAGCTGGCGGAAACGGTGGTGGCCGACCTGGCCGCCCAGAAGGAGGCCCCCCAAGGCTGACCGCCCCGCCTCACGATAGAAAAACCACGCATCCATCCACACAGAGGACCAAACGGGAGGTTCATTATGGAAGAACAGACAATGTATCAGGTATCAACCCTTCAGGCCCTGGCCCTGGGCTACTCCCGCGCCGTGATCACGGTGGAGGAGCTGCTCCGCCACGGAGACACGGGCCTTGGCACCTTCGCCCACGTCAACGGCGAAATGATCGTCGTGGACGGCCGCTGCTGCCGGGCGGACGAGACCGGCGCCGTCACCGAGGTCCCCCCGGAGGAGGGGGTGCCCTTCGCCGCGGTGTCCCGGCTGCGGAGCGCCCGGGTCTTTCCCCTTGAGAAAATGGCCAGCATCGAGGCCCTGAAAACCGCCCTGGATCTGAAGATCGAGGAGGATTTCGGCCTGAACAGCATGCACATCGTCCGCATCGACGGCTTTTTTGAGGAGGTCCACGCCCGGTCCGAGTCGGCCTATCAGTCCCAGCACATCACCCTGAAGGACGTCCTGTCCCAGACCCAGCGGGACTTCTCCTTCTCTCAGATCGAAGGGACCCTGGTGTGCGTCTACTTCCCGGACTATATGGACGGGATCAACGCCCCGGGGTGGCACTTTCACTTCCTGTCAAAGGACCGGACCCGTGGCGGCCACGTCTTCGCCCTCTCCATGACCGAGGGCACCGCCCGGCTGGACAAGATCAGCCGGATCGAGATCCAGCTCCCCCGGGAGCCCGCCTTTGACACCTACGCCCTGAAGGAGGCCTCCGGGGACGAGATCAAGGAGGTGGAGCAGGGCAGCCGGTGATCGCCCGCGCCCCTTCACAGAAAAAATGAAACGGGCCTGCTGCAAAACACGACCAACGTGAGATATCCTCTGGAAACGCGATTAGGACACAACGTAGCCCTCTCAGTCATTTGCTTCGCAAATGCCAGCTCCCCCGGAGGGGGAGCCAAGATTAGTGCAACTTCGCAAAGCTGTACTAACACTTGCCTCTCCCTCCGGGAGTCAAACTGTCCGGGGGACAGTTTGATAAGATAAAGCGAAGCAACCACAGAAAATGTGGCACGGCGAAGCCGTGACGGAGAGGGCTACGTTGCGTCCATCTCGCGTTTACAGGGGCCATCCGAGCAATTTGGTTGAACTTATGCTGTTTTGCAACAGGCCCCTTATGATCCTTTATTCACTCCCGCCGGCGGGCTTTCCCCCGCCGGACTTCCTCCGTCCCCGGTGGTGATGCCACCTGCGGCCGGAGGATTTCTTTTCCCCGCCCTCACTGGGCTTGGGCTGGGGCGCCGGGCTCCTGGCCTCCCCGTGCTGGGCGGACTTGCTGCCGCCGCCCCGGTGGCCCCGGTGGCGGTGGCGGTGACCGCCGCCCTCCTTCTTCTGGGCGGGCTGATCTGCCCCGTCGGGAACGGCAGCCTTGGGGGGCTGCTGCTTGGCCTCGGCGGGCTTGCCGCTTCCCCGGCGGGACCGGGACCGGCGGGAGGAGACCCGGTCGGCCTGCTCCCGGGCGGCGTCTCCGGTCTGCTCGGCCATGAAGCTGTCCAGGGCGGCGGCCAGGGCGGCCTGTTCCCGGCGAAGCTGGTCCTCGGGGGACTCGCTGCCCCGCCGCAGCAGGGCCAGCTCCTCCTTGGGGGGCTCCACATAGCCCTCGGGCCGCTTGCCCTTGCCGCTGCGGATCACCCGGATCTCGCTGTTGTAGTAGGTCCGGAGGGTGTCGGGCTCGCTGTCCAGGCGGACCCGGACCTTTTCCCGGAGGGTGTTGACGCTGATGATGGTCCCCGCCCCGTCGGGGGTCTCCACAAAGGAGTCCATCCGGGGGGCGTCCTTCATCAGGTCCTCATAGGCGGCCTGCTCGTATTTCAGGCAGCACATGAGCCGCCCGCAGGTGCCGGAGATTTTCGTTGGGTTCAAGGACAGATTCTGGGTCTTGGCCATCTTGATGGACACCGGCTGGAACTCCCGCAGGAAGGAGGAGCAGCAGAAGGGCCGCCCGCAGATGCCCAGGCCCCCCAGGAGCTTGGCCTCGTCCCGGATGCCGATCTGCCGGAGCTCGATGCGGGTGTGGAAGACCCCCGCCAGGCTCTTCACCAGGTTGCGGAAATCCACCCGGCCCTCGGAGGTGAAGAAAAAGAGGATCTTGTTCCCCTCAAAGCTGCACTCCACGCTGACCAGCTTCATGTCCAGGCCGTGCTCGGCGATCTTCTCCTGGCAGACCTTAAAGGCGTATTTCTCCTTCTCCCGGTTGCGCGCCACCGTGACCAGGTCGTCCGCGGTGGCCTTGCGGATCACGGGGCGGAGGGTGCCCCCCCGGGCCCGGCCCTCCTCCTGGGAGAAGTTGGCCCGGCTGCACACGCCGTACTCCAGTCCGTTGGCGGTCTCCACGATGAGACCGTCCCCGGGCATACACCGCAGGCCCCGGGGGTCGAAATCATATTGCTTGCCTTCGCTGCGGAAGCGAACGCTGATCCGTTCTTCCATATTGGGTTTCTCCTTCTTGATTGCCCCTCCGGTCCCTTACAGGACGGAGGCGATCCAGCCGGCCAGGTGGCCGGCGCTGATGTTGAATTCACAGGCCGCCCGGATGGGATCCAGACGGTCCAGCACCGCCAGCACCGAGGGATTTTCCTTCGCGGCTTCGGTGAGCCGGGCGGCGGTCTCCGCCAGGAGGGCGGCGATCTCTCCCCGGTCCCGCTTCTCCAAGGCCACCAGGAAGGGCAGAGTCTCCGCCGGGGAGGCCCTGTTGAGGATATAATCCGCCAAAATCTTCCCGTCCTCGGTGGCGGCCTGCTCCTCCTCGCCGGGGGCCCGGAGGGTCTCGCACCGGGAGCGGATGGTGGGGAGCAGGAGCTCGGGGTTGGGGGTGAGGAAGAGGAAGGCGGCGTAGGCCGGGCCCTCCTCGATGAGTTTCAGCAGGATGTTCTGCCCCGTGGGGTTGAGCAGCTCGCTGTGGCAGAGGATGTAGACCTTCCGCTGGGCCTCGTTGGGGCGGATGTAGGCGTCGGCCCGGAGGTCCCGGACGGCCTCGGCCTTCAGCCCCTCCCCGTCGGGGTCCAGGCGGACCACGTCGGGGTGGATGTTCTGAGTGGCCTTCCGGCAGGCGGTGCAGGCCATGCAGGGGGGGGCGTCCCCGGTGCAGACCAGAGCGGCGGCCAGGGTGTCGGCCAGCTCCCGGCGGTCCCGGCCGGTGAGGAGGTAGGCGTGGGCCAGGCGGCGGTGGTTCATACGCGCCTGGAGGGTTTGATCCAGTTGCATGGCGCCGGGCCTCCTTCTCATACTCATATAGTTCCAAATAATGTGAGGGTTACTCCTGCTGTTACGCACCGGTGTAGGGTTGCGGCCCTACCGGGAGTGGCCTGCCCGGCCTGGTCGAACAGTCCGGGGGACTGTTCGATCAAATCCAAAGCGAAGCTACCTTGATTCTTTCCGGCTTTTCTGGAAAAGCCGGGGGAAAAGCACCAGGGGGGTGCGCCCCCCTGGACCCCGGGGACTCGTGGAGATCCCGCCGGTCGTTGCTTGGCACGCGCCATGTGGTCGCTTGCTGTTGCCGCCTGCAACTGTTTTTGTGTTTGGTTGTTGAGATTTGGATTATGTGGGGATAGTAGCCCTTTGCTGATTTGTGGGCAGCTTTTGCTTTGTTTGCGGGGTTGCTCAAACCTCTCGGCCCCCCTTGCCAAGGGGGGCTGTCGCCGTAGGCGACTGGGGGGTGGAGACGTTAAGGGACGCAGTATCGCTGCGTATAAGAGGCAATACGTCCTGTCTTCTATCGCAACGATATCGCTCCCTGCAACGTAGCCACCCTTCCACCGCCTTCGGCGGTCCCCCTCCCCTTAGTAAGGGGAGGCAAGAGGCGCTACGTTTCTTGTAAGGCTGTACTATGTTTTTTAGGCCGCACCAGCCTCTCGGCCCCCAGGGGGAAGGCTTTTTACGGGCTTCTTCCATGCAGCCAACAGCAACTATCCCCACAAAATCCAGTATTCATCAACCTAACTTCGATGCGTCGGAAACTGAAAGCACCTGCACCACAATAGAACGGGTGCAGAAGTTTTCGAAAGCAGAACACCCCACCGACGCGAGCGCTCATAAACAAGGGGGTCCAGGGGGGAACCCCCTGGCGTTTTCCCCCAAAGCCGGGAAGAATCAAGGTTGCTTCGCTTTGGATTTGATCGAACAGTCCCCCGGACTGTTCGACCCGCCCGGGAGGGCGCCCGTCCGGCGAGGACACTCGCAGGGCGTCGCCCTAACAGACTACATAACTGCAGAACCACAGACAACGAGGCACAACGCCCCCTCACTCCGCAGGATCGGTCGATCCATCCTCAACCCCAAACGCCCGCTTCAAAGCGGCATAGGTCAGCTCATAAGCGACTTTACTGAAATCGGCATCCGGCACGCTGAGCTCAAAGCAGTGATAACACCCCGGGAACACGTGGTATTCACACGCCACCCCCGCGTCCATCAGCCGGGTCCAATAGGCGATATTCTCATCCCGCCCGGGGTCCAACTGCCCGATGTAGGAGAAGAGAGGCGGCAGCCCCGTCAGGTCCTTGGCCAGGGCCGGGGACTCAAAGGGAGAGGGAAGCTTGCCGGGGCTGAGGACCTTGTCCCAGGACTTTTCGCAGTTGTCCCGGCACCAGACCTTGGTGTCCGTGATCTCCCGGGCCGAGGGGGTGTCCAGGGTGTAGTCCAGCTCGGCGTACAGAGGCATCTGCAGGCAGAGCTTCGGGCCCTTCTTCTCCCGGACATACAGGGCCATGGCCGCCGCCAGGTTCCCGCCGGCGGACAGGCCGGAGACCGCCAGACGGTCCCGGTCCACCCCCAGCTCGGCGGCGTTGTCATAGACCCAGGTGAGGGCGGCGTAGCAGTCCTCCAACTGGGCTGGGGCCTTCCACTGGGGGGCCAGGCGGTACTCCACGGAGACCACCATACAGCCCACGTTTTTCACATACCGCTGGCACAGGTTCTCCTGGCGGTATACCGTGCCGAAGAGGAACCCGCCGCCGTGGTAGAAGAAGAGGCAGGGGAGGGGCCGGCCAGCCCCCTTGGCAGGCTGATAGATCCGGACCTTCACCTCCGGCGCGCCGTCGGGGCCGGGGATCATCCGGTCCCGGACCGAGACCAGGGGGTCTTCCTTCAGGTTGGCCAGCTCGGCGGCGTTGCACTTGGCAACGAATTCCTCCAGGTGGTCGAAGTCAAAGCCGCCGGAGGCGTCGTACCAGCCGCGAAGCTGGGGGTGGATACGGTCTCGGAACGTCATGGCGCATCCCTCCTTTTACACTATACCCCATCATACAGAAAAAACGGCGGAAGTACAAGCCCCCCGCCGTTCTTTTTCTGTGTCAAACTTATTAGTATGCGTGTTTTCCACGGGAGAAGGCCACCACCGTGCGGCGGTTGGGCTCGGTCCCGGTGGAATAGGTGATCACGTCGGGGTAATCCTGCAGGGCCTCGTGGATCACATGGCGCTCGTAGGCGTTCATGGGCTCCAGGGTGATGTTCCGGCGGTACTTGACCACCTTCCCGGCCACCTTGTTGGCCAGCCGCTTCAGGGATTCCTCCCGCTTGGCCCGGTAGTTCTCCGCGTCGATGTGAATGCGGGTCCGGTGGGTGCGGCCCCGGTTGACCGAGTAGTTGGTCAGCTGCTGCACCGCGTCCAGGGTCTCCCCCCGGTGGCCGATAAGCGCCCCCAGCTTGGGGCCCTCCAGAGTCACCAGGATGCCGTTCTCGGTCTTGGGACCCACGTTGATCTCCGCCTCGATGCCCATGTGCTCCAGCAGACCGGACAGGAAGGCGCGGATGCGGCCCTCCAGGTCGGCGGGGGCCTCCGGGATCTCCTCCTCAGGGGGGGCTTCCACAGCGGGTCCCTCTTCCACGGGGGCCGGGGGGGCGGGTTCCGGGGCGGCCTCCACAACGGGGGCTTTCTCCACAGGGGCAGCAGGGGCCTCCTTCACAGCGGGAGCGGGGGTCTCGACGACCGGGGGAGCGGCGGGGGCGGCCTTCACAGGCTCCACGGGGTCGGGGACCTCATAGGTCACCTTCACCTTGGCCAGGGTGCCGCCGATGCCGAGAAAGCCCTTCTTGGCCCGCTCCAGGATCTCCACAGAGACGCTGTCCCGGTCCAGACCCAACTGGTCCAGGGCGCTCTGAACGGCAGCCTCTTCGGTCCTGCCGGTGGTTTCCAATGTTTTGATCATAAGGTGTTCGTCTCCTTAGTGGTTTGCGTAGTGTGGGCGACTTACTCTTCTTCCGTGCCTTCCGGCTCCTCCAGGAAGGATTCCTCCACAAAGGCCTCCTCGGCGACCTCGGCCTCGGGGGCGGGGGCCTCCACGGCCTGGACGGTCTCCGGGACCTCCTGGGCGGCGGGCTGCTGGGCCTCGGGCTCCGCGGGCGCGGCGGCCTGGGTCTTTTTCTTGCCCTTGGAGGCCTTGGCCTCCTCTATCTGGGCCAGCTTGGCAAGGATGAGCTCGTTGGGGTCCTGGTAGGGGAAGGAGGGATAGCGGTCGGGGTCGTACATCCGGCCCCGGGCGTAGGCCCGCAGGCCCTCCCGGCTGGCGCCGGCGACGCTCTTGTTCAGCTTCCGCTCCATCTGGATGCGGCGCATTTCCTCCTGGGCCTTTTTCTTGGCCTCGGCCTGGGCCTTCTTTTCCTGCTTGACCCGCTCCTTGGCCTCCTCCTTCCGCTTGACCTTGTCCGCCTCCAGCTTGACCAGGTGCTTTTTCAGGAAGGGGATGTTGGCGATCTCCTGGAGAATGGCCACGATGCTGTTGCCGATCCAGTACACGCCCAGGGCGGCGGGGAGGGTGAAGCAGATCCACAGGGAGAACAGGGGCATGATGATCATGGTGGTCCGCTGGCTCTGGTCGATGACCTTCTCGGTGCCCAGGATGCTGGCGTTGATGCGGTTGGTGACGATCATGGACACCACGCTGAGCACGGCGGAGACCACGGGGATGAGCCACAGGCCGAAGGCATAGCCCACGTTCTCCTGGTTCCAGAACATGAAGTGGGGGGTCTCGGTGAGGTTCAGGCCCAGGAAGGAGAAGTCGATCTTGGGCATGTTGGCCAGGTCGGGGATGGCCGAGACGATCTTGTCGTAGTTGATGAACACGTCCTGGGCCATGGACAGCTCCGCGTTGGCGCTCCGTCCGCTGAGGGTCTCGTTATAGAGCAGGTAGTACACGGACTCGATGTTGTCCGAGGTCATGCTCATGAGGTAGGTCAGAGGCCGGCGGATGATGCCGTAAATGGCCATCAGGAAGGGCAGGGGGAGGAAGGACCACAGACAGCCGCTGGAGGGCTTGATGCCCTCCTCGTCGTAGAGCTTCTGGAGCTCCTCGCTGTATTTCTGCCGGTCCCGGGCGTACTTCTGCTGCAGCACCTTCTGCTTTTCCGTCAGACCGCTCATGGAGAGCATGCTCTTCCGGCCCTTCAGGAAGAAGGGGAAGAGGATCAGACGGATCACAAGACAGAAGAGGAGCAGCGACATACCATAGCTGCCGGTGATGTCGTAGAACAGCAAAAGCAGCTTGGCAAAGGGTGTTAAGATGATGCTCATGGCAGCGCCTCCAGGTGTTGATGGGGTCCCGGCGCACTAGGCCGGATCGCCGGTCGGTCTCACCGCTGGCAGGTCCCTCTCCCGGTCCATGGCCGGGAAGACGGGTCCGCCCGTGATCAGGGCACCGGGTCGTATTCGATGCCGTCCTGCTTGTGGAAGGGGTTGCAGCGCAGGATCCTGCGCACAGCCAGCCAGCCCCCCTTCCAGGCGCCGTATTTTTCCACCGCCTCCAGGGCGTAGGCCGAGCAGGTGGGGATGAAGCGGCAGCAGGGGGGAAAGGCAGGGGATATGTGCTTCCGATAGAATCGGATCATCCAGAGCAGGATGGCTTTCATAAGACAGGTCCCTCCGGGGTGAGAAGGCCCAGCTTGTTTGCCAGGGAAAGGAACTGCCGCTCCAACTGATCATACCGGCTGTGGACCGCCTTCACCCGGGCCACGACGACGATATCATAGCCGGGGGAGAGCTTCTCCTCGTTGAGCCGGTAGATCTCCCGCAGGCGGCGGCGGACCCGGTTGCGGACCACGGCGTGACCCAGCTTGGTCCCCACCGTGAAGCCCAAGCGGTTCTCCTTCCTGCCGTTTTTCCGGCAGTAGAGGACCATGGCGGGGCCCACCGCGCTCTTCCCCTTGGCGTAGAGCCGGCGGAAGACGCGGTTTTCCTTCAGGGAAACGGTATAGTTCACGGAACGGTACTCCTTACATCACAGACAGCCGCATAAAGGCCCGACAGCCGAAAAAGCTCTGTAACCTGGATAAGGGCGGTGGAAGTTCCTTCCCCGCCCTTGTCTCCTTTATGCGATTGCCCCTGGCATCAGTGGGTCAGGCGGGCACGGCCTCTGGCGCGGCGACGGGCCAGGACCTTGCGGCCGTTACGGGTCGCCATACGCTTGCGGAACCCGTGCTCCTTGGAGCGCTGACGCTTCTTGGGCTGATAGGTACGAACCATACTGATACACCTCCTGTATCTTTTTCCGGCGGGAGAACTCCCGCCCACCACAACGGCCGGATCGCCCCGGCCGCGGTCGACAATAACAGGCGCTTTCACGGGTATCCCCGCGGTTACGCAAAGGATATTATAGCGGAAAAGAAATCCCCGTGTCAACCCAAATTTTTCGCGCCGCCTCCGCCCGTTCCCGTCATTTTGCCTTCCTCCGCAAGATATTGTGCCCCTTTTGGGGAGAGGTCACAAGTTCCGGGAAAAATTTTTTGCACCGAAGACCCGATTTCGGGCGAAAAACTTACCTTATAATATAAATATAATCCCATTTTTCCTTGCGAACAGGGCAATCTTCTGATATAATAAATCAGTTAATGTGCCCCTCTGTTTTTTTCCGTTTTTCCGCCAACAGAGAGGCCCTCTTTTCCGGCGTATCGCGCCGCCTTTCAGACAGAGAAAAGGAGACGATCCATGAACTCCGCCCAAGAGATCTGGGACCGGGTGCTGGCCATCCTGGGAGAGACCATGACCCCCACCACCCTGTCCACCTGGTTCGAGGAAGCCGAGCCCGTGGCTCTGGCCGAGGACCGCTTCATTTTGTGCATCCCCGTCCCCTTCAAGCGGGACGTGGTCAAGGACCGGTATCTGCCGGATATCAAAAAGGCCCTCTACGACCTCTTCTCCGCTGACCTGGAGGCGGTGATCATCAGCCGGGAGGAGAAGGAGCGGTACGCCCGGCAGCAGTCCGAGGCCCAGCGGTTCTTCCCCGGCACGGAGAACTACACCTTCGAGCGCTTCGTGGTGGGCAACTCCAACAAGTTCGCCCACGCGGCGGCTCAGGCGGTGGCCACCATGCCCGGCCAGACCTACAATCCCCTCTTCATCTACGGAGAGTCCGGCCTGGGAAAGACCCATCTGCTCTACGCCATCGCCCGGGAGATCCACAACACCCACCCCGACTGGAAGATCATCTATGTCCGGGGAGACGCCTTCACCAACGAGCTCATCACCTCCATCCAGAAGCGGGAGAACGAGGCGTTCCGGGCCAAGTACCGCTCGGCGGACGTCTTTCTTATGGACGACGTGCAGTTCATCGCCGGGCGGGACTCCACCCAGGAGGAGATGTTCCACACCTTCAATGCCCTCTACGAGGAGAAGAAGCAGATCGTCTTCACCTCCGACCGCCCCCCCAAGGAGATGCTCCGGCTGGAGGACCGGCTGAAGACCCGGTTCGAATGGGGTCTGCTGGCGGACATCGTGCCCCCGGACTATGAGACCAGAGTGGCCATCATCAAGAACAAGGCCATCCGCATGGGCATCGAGCTCCCCGAGGAGGTTTTGACCTATGTGGCGGAGAACATCACCTCCAACGTCCGGCAGATCGAGGGGACCGTCAATAAGATGCTGGCCTACCGGGACCTGATGAACAGCGACATCAACATCTCCACGGTGATCCGGGTGGTCCGGGACATTCTAAAGGACACCTCGGATATCCTTCCCACCGCCGAGGTCATCATCGAGGAGGTGGGGAAGTTCTACGACATCGAGGAGAGCGCCCTTCGGGGCCACGGCCGCACCAAGGAGACCAACAAGGCCCGGCAGATCGCCATCTTCCTCACCCGGCAGCTCACCAAGCTCTCCCTGGCGGAGATCGGCAAGGAGTTCGGGGACCGGGACCACTCCACCATCCTCCACTCCATCAGCCGGATCGAAAAGCTGTGCAAGGAGGACCCGGAGACCGAGGAGATCGTCAAGGACATCAAGGCCAACATCAACGCCCGGTACGGGTGATCCGGCCCTTCCCCTTTCCACAAGACCTGTGCATTGTGGAAAACTGTCGGGGCAGGTCCCGGCCTTCCCCACAGGCCTGTCCACTGTCCGGCGGGGGCCTGTGGACAAAAAAATCCAGGTTTCCCGGGAAAAATCCCGGTTTTCCACAGTTCCCACACCCCTACTGCTATTACGATTTTTTTCTCCTGTTCTCTCTATCCGGGGGCGGGAACCTTAAAAACGGAGGCTTACCATGAAATTCCATTGTGAAAAAGCATTGATCCAGAGCGCCGTCTCCACAGCGGCCCGGGCGGTGTCGATGAAAAGCACCATTCCCGCCCTGGAGGGCCTTCTGCTGGAGGCGGACATTATGGGGACGGTCAACGTCACCGGCTACAACCAGGAGACGGGGATCCGCTCCTCCTTCTCCGCCGAGGTGGACGAGGCCGGCTCCCTGGTCCTTCCCGCCCGGCTCCTGGGGGAGATCATCCGGAAGATGCCAGATGACGTGGTCCTCTTCCAGGAGGAGAAGCTGAAGGTCCACCTGGCCTGCGGCATGAGCGAGTTCGACCTCATGGGCATCGACCCCGACGACTTCCCGGAGCTGCCCACCGTGGAATACCAGAACTCCCTGACCCTTCCCCAGCAGACCCTGAAGTCCATGATCGGCCAGACCCTTTTCGCCGTCAGCCAGGACGAGAGCCGGCCCATCCACACCGGATCCCTCTTTGTGGTGGAGGAGGAGACCCTCACCATCGTGGCGGTGGACGGCTTCCGGCTGGCCCTGCGGAAGGAGCCCGTGGAGGAGATCGGGCAGTTCCAGTTCGTGGTCCCCGGGGCCTCCCTGACGGAGGTGGAGCGGATCTGCAAGGACGTGTCCGACCCCGTCCGGGTCCACCAGGGCTCCCGGCACATCCTCTTCCACATCGACGACACCATCCTCATCACCCGGCGGCTGGAGGGCGAGTTCCTGGCCTGGCGCCAGGCCATCCCCCGGAACAACCCCGTGAAGATCAACGTGGACCGGCGGCAGCTCCTCTCCTGCATCGAGCGGGTCTCCCTCATCGTCAGCGAAAAGCTCAAGAGCCCTCTGCGGTGCGTCATGGGGGAGGACTCCATCGACATCACCACCCGCACCGCCGTGGGCAACGCCCACGACTGCTGCCCGGCGGCCGGCGACGGCGGGGGCATGGAGATCGGCTTCAACAATAAATATATGATGGACGCCCTCCGGGCGGCCTCCTGCGACCAGGTGGTCCTGGAGCTCTCCAGCCCCATCACTCCCTGCGTCATCGTGCCGGCGGAGGGGGAGGAGAACTTCCTCTTCATGGTCCTGCCGGTGCGGCTTAAGTCCGATTTTACCTGAGATATGAGGTGACGCCATGGAAAAAGCCTCGGTATCCATCACCACGGAATACATCAAGCTGGACGCCCTGCTGAAGCTGGCCGACGCGGTCTCCAGCGGCGGGGAGGCCAAGATCCTCATCCAGGAGGGGGAGGTCGCCGTCAACGGCGAGACCTGCACCCAGCGGGGGAAGAAGCTCCGGCCCGGGGACGTGGCCGTCCTGAGCGGCCGGCTGGAGATCACCGTCCAATGAGAGTGGACCGCATCGAGCTGGACGGCTTTCGCAACTACACCGAGTTCGCCGCGGACTTCCACCCCGGGGTCAACGTGATCTGCGGGGAGAACGCCCAGGGCAAGACCAACCTGCTGGAGGCCATCGGCTTCCTCTCCGGCGCCCGGTCCCACCGGGCACGGGGGGACAAGGAGCTCATCTCCTTTGACCGGGACCGGGGGACCATCACCGCCCGGGCCGAGAGCCGGGAGCGGGACTTTCTCATCGAAGCCCAGCTTTTCCGGGGAAGCCGGCGGAAGCTTTTTGTCAACCATGTCAAATGCAAGACCGCCGGGGAGCTGGACGGCATCGTCCAGACCGTCCTCTTCTGCCCGGAGGACCTGGCCCTCATCAAGTCCGGGGCGGCGGAGCGGCGGGCCTTCCTGGACCACGCCATCAGCCAGCTTCGGCCCCGGTACGCCGAGGCCCTGTCTCAGTACAACCGTCTGCTGGACCACAAGACCCGGATCCTCCGGGACTGGGAGACCAACCCCGGCCTCCTGGACGTGCTGGAGGACTTCAACGAGGCCATGGCCCGGGCGGGGGCCCTGGTGATCCACTACCGGGCCCACTTCATCCGCAAGCTGGCGGAGCGCGCCGCGGCCATTCAGGAGGAATTCTCCGGGGGCCGGGAGGATCTGGCTCTCACCTACCGCACCGTCAGCACCGTGGAGGACCCCCTGGGGCCCACGGTAAGCCTGTACGAGGCCATCCGGGCCCATCAGGAGAGTCACGGCCGGGCGGAGCTGGAGGCCCGGTCCTGTCTGTCCGGGCCTCACAAGGACGATCTGCTGGCGGAGATCAACGGTCAGCCCGCCCGGCAATACGCCTCCCAGGGCCAGACCCGGACGGCGGCTCTGTCCCTGAAGCTGGCGGAGCGGGAGCTCTTCCGGGATGATACCGGCCAGTGGCCGGTCCTCCTTTTGGACGATGTGCTCTCGGAGCTGGACGCCCGGCGGCAGGATTTTGTGCTCCGGCGGATCACCGGGGGGCAGGTGTTTATCACCGGGTGTGAGGTGCCGGAGGGGGACTTTCCGGAGGGGAAAGTGCTGCATATCCATGGCGGGGCGTTGGTGTGAGGGCACACCTGACTGTCGGTAGTCTGATCAGAACCATGGTCGGTTCGGGTGACGTGGGGACAAGTAGTACCTACAGAGATACCGTTGAGCATTCAGCAATCGTTGCTAGGCGGGTGCGCTCTATCCTGACCGTCTGTGCTCCTACAGGTTTGTAGTCTGTTAGGGCAACGCCCTGCCGGTGTCCTCGCCGGACGGGCGCCCTCCCGGGCGGGGCCCGGCTTTTTCCGAAAAAGCCGGGGGAAAACGCCAGGGGGTTCCCCCTGGACCCCCTGTTTATGGGCGCTCGCGTCGATTGGATATTCTGCTTTCGGGGGGCGCTGCACCCGTACTGATGTGGTGCGGGTTCTTTGGGTCTCCGACGCATCGAAGTTAGGTTGATGAATACTGGATTTTGTGGGGATAGTTGCTGTTTGTTGCAATGAAGAAGCGTGTAAAGAGCCTTCCCCTTGAGGAGAAGGTGGCCGAGCGAAGCGAGGTCGGATGAGGTGGAAACGTCAAGGGCAGTAGCCACGCACCGAAAAAACGACCTGCGCTCGTTCTTCCACCGAAACCGCGCTCTGACCTTCAACCTCCCCCTCATCCGCCCCTTCGGGGCACCTTCCCCCCAGGGGGAAGGCTCTTGTGTGGTCCTTTCCAGACACAAAGGGCTACTATCCCCACATAATCCAAATCTCAACAACCAAACACAAAAACAGTTGCAGGCGGCAACATCCAGCGACCACATGGCGTGTGTCGAGCGACGACCGGCGGATACTCCACGAGTCCCCGGAGTCCAGAGGGCCGCAGCCCTCTGGTGCTTTTCCCCCGGCTTTTCCAGAAAAGCCGGGCCCTGCGCGGGCAGCGCAGAAATCAAGGTGGCTTCGCCTTGGATTGAATCGAACTGTCCCCCGGACAGTTCGACCCCGGTAGGGTGGCAGCCCTACACCTGGCGCGTAACAGTAGGCGTACAGACGGTAAGGATAGTACGTCCCCACCCACCCAGCAACGATTGCTGAGTACCCAACGGTATCTCTGTAGGTACTGCTGGCCGCAGCGCCGCCCTCCTGTACCATTGTACAGACTATAACGACACGCACCCAACGTGTAAAGTACCCTTGCCGGTATTTCTCAACACCTCACAGGCTGCCAGCCCTATGCTGGCGCATAGAAGAAGGAGGACCCATTATGTACTTACATCTCGGCGCCTCCGTCATCATCCACCGCGACGACGTCCTGGCCATCTTCGACCTGGACAACACCACCTCCTCCGCCATCACCCGGGACTTCCTGAGCCGGGCGGAAAAGGAGGGCCGGGTGGTCAGCGCCGGGGACGATCTCCCCAAATCCTTCCTCCTCTGCCGGGACCGGCAGGGAGATGTGACCGTATACTTGTCCCAGCTCGCCACAGCGACCCTCCTCAAGCGTCTGGAGAGCGACCGCTTCGAGCTGGCCTGATTGAATAGAGTGAATATAGTGACTGATTGAATGACGCGCGATTGGAGGTATCCCTATGGATCAACTGGAACACAACAACCCCACGGCAGTGGAACACGCCTACGGCGCCTCGGAGATCCAGGTGCTGGAGGGCCTGGAGGCCGTGCGGAAGCGGCCGGGCATGTACATCGGCTCCACCTCCGCCAGCGGCCTGCACCACCTGGTCTACGAGATCGTGGATAACTCCATCGACGAGGCCCTGGCGGGCTACTGCTCCGAGATCACCGTGGAGATCGGCAGGGACAACATCATCACCGTCTCCGACAACGGCCGGGGCATCCCCGTGGATATCCAGCAGCAGACCGGCAAGCCCGCCCTGGAGGTGGTCTTCACCATCCTCCACGCCGGCGGCAAGTTCGGCGGCGGGGGCTATAAGGTCTCCGGCGGCCTCCACGGCGTGGGCGCCTCCGTGGTCAACGCCCTGAGCGAATGGCTTACCGTCCAGGTCCACAAGGAGGGCAAGATCTACGAGATGAAGTTTGCCCGGGGCCTGGTCACACAGAAGATGACCGTGGTGGGGGACACCGACAGGTCCGGCACCATCGTCACCTTCAAGCCCGACCCGGAGATGTTCACCGAGACCACGGAGTACGACTTCGACACCCTCCACACCCGGATGCGGGAGGAGGCCTTCCTCAACGCCGGCCTCACCATCACCATTTCCGATCACCGGGGGGAGGAGCCCGTCTCCGAGACCATGTGCTACGCCGGGGGCATCCGGGAGTTCGTGGACTATATCAACCGCAACAAGAACCCCATCCACGACGGGGTCATCTACATGGCCGGGTCCAAGGAGGACGCCATGGCCGAGGTGGCCCTGCAGTACTCCGACACCTACAACGAGATCATCGTCTCCTTTGCCAACAACGTCCACACCCCCGAGGGGGGCATGCACGAGGAGGGCTTCAAGCGGGCCCTGACCAACTCCCTGAACGCCTACGGGCGGAAGGCCAAGATCTTAAAGGACGACGAGAAGATCACCGGCGAGGACTGCCGGGAAGGCCTTACCTGCGTCATTTCCGTGAAGCTCACCGAGGCCCAGTTCGAGGGCCAGACCAAGGCCAAGCTGGGCAACTCCGAGATCCGCACCCTGGTCAACGGCATCGTCAGCGACAAGCTGGAGGAGTTCTTCGAGGAGAACCCCTCCGTGGGCCGGGCCATCCTGGAAAAGGCCCTCACCGCCGCCCGGGCCAGGGAAGCGGCCAGAAAGGCCCGGGAGTCCGTCCGGCGGAAGACCGGCCTGGAGTCCGGCCAGATGCCCGACAAGCTCCGGGACTGCAACGAGCGGGACCCGTCCCTCACGGAGATCTACATCGTCGAGGGCGACTCCGCCGGCGGCTCCGCCACCCAGGGCCGGGACTCCCGGTTCCAGGCCATCCTTCCCCTGTGGGGCAAGATGCTCAACGTGGAGAAGGCCAGGGCGGACCGGGTCTATGGCAACGACAAGCTCAGCCCCGTCATCACCGCCCTGGGGGCGGGCATCGGGGAGGAGTTCAACCCCGATAAGCTCCGCTACCATAAAATCATCATCATGGCCGACGCCGACGTGGACGGAGCCCACATCCGCACCCTGCTGCTGACCTTCTTCTTCCGGTTCATGCGGCCCCTCATCGAGCAGGGCTATGTCTACTCCGCGGTGCCCCCTCTGTATAAACTGACCCGCGGCAAGACCCAGCGGGTGGCCTACTCCGACGACGAGCGGGACCGGGTCTCCACGGAAATGCGGGGGGACAACCCCAACGCCAAGGTGGAGATCAACCGGTACAAGGGCCTGGGCGAGATGGACCCCCACGAGCTGTGGGAGACCACCATGAATCCCGAGACCCGGACCCTCCGCCGGATCACTCTGGAGGACGCGGTGAAGGCCGACGAGATCTTCACCATCCTCATGGGGGAGAAGGTGGAGCCCCGGAAGGAGTTTATCGAGGAGAACGCCAAGTACGTGGTCAATCTCGATATTTAAGAGGACAAGGCTATGCTGTTAGGTTCCATATTCTTTCTGGTGGCGGCGGCCCTGATCCCCCCTCTGATCCTCCTGTTTATCATCTACCGGATGGACAAGATCGAGCGGGAGCCGGTGCACCTCCTCCTCTCCCTCTTTCTCCAGGGGGCCATCGCCATGGTGCCCATCCTGATCCTGGAGCTCATCGGGGACAGGATCATCGGCATTTTCTCCTGGAGCCAGATGCTCTACCTCTTCTTTGCCTACTTCGTCATCCCCGGCTTTGTGGAGGAGGGAGTCAAGTACCTGGTGGTCATGCGGCGGGCTTGGAACGACCCCAACTTCAACTACACCTTCGACGCGGTGGTCTACGCCGTCTTCGTCTCCCTGGGCTTCGCCGCGGTGGAAAACATCATGTACGTGGTCACCACCGGCTTTTCCACGGCGGTGGTCCGGGCCATCTTCTCCATCCCCGGCCACGCCATGTTCGGCGTGGTCATGGGGGCGGGCCTGGCCAGAGCCAAAGGGCTGGAGGTCCAGGGTGATTTCACTGCCGCCGAAAGCGCCAAAAACCGGGCCTGGATCACAGCAGCCGTCCTCCACGGGTTCTATGACTTCCTGCTGGTGGGCTTCGGCGCTGTCTTCTACGTCTACTTCGCGGGCCTGGTGATCTATGTGATCCGGCTGCTGAAAAAGTCCGCGGGGGAAGACACCCCCCTCGGCGGCGGGACCTTTTACGGCCTGTGACGGCCCCATCCCTTTTGCAGACACCTTTTCAAAAGGAGTTTAAGATACTATGAGCAAAAACAAAGACTACAGACCGGAGGACATCGCCTTTCCCGACCAGACCATCGTGGAATCCGAGCTGGTCAAGGAGATGAAGGACAGCTACATCGACTATGCCATGTCCGTCATCGTGGGCCGGGCCCTTCCCGACGTCCGGGACGGCCTGAAGCCCGTCCACCGGCGCATCCTCTACGCCATGTACGAGGACGGCCTGACCTCCGACAAGCCCTTTAAGAAGTCCGCCACCTGCGTGGGCGACGTGCTGGGCCGGTACCACCCCCACGGGGACGCCTCGGTCTACGACGCCCTGGTCCGCATGGCCCAGGACTTCTCCATGCGTTACCCCCTCATCGACGGCCACGGCAACTTCGGCTCCGTGGACGGCGACCCCCCGGCCGCCTACCGGTACACCGAGGCCCGCATGGCCAAAATGGCCGGGGAAATGCTGGGGGACATCGAAAAGGAGACCGTGAACTGGGACCCCAACTTCGACGAGAGCCGGAAGGAACCGAGGGTCCTCCCCGCCCGGTTCCCCAACCTGCTGGTCAACGGGTCCAGCGGCATCGCCGTGGGTATGGCGACGAATATTCCGCCCCACAACCTGCGGGAGGTCATCGACGCCGCCGTCTGCGTGCTGGAAAACCCCGAGGCCACCCTGGCCGACCTCATGCAGTACGTCAAGGGCCCCGACTTTCCCACCAAGGGCATCATCATGGGGCGCTCCGGCATCCGGGCGGCCTACGCCACCGGCCGGGGGAGGGTGACCATCCGGGCGAGGACGGAATTCGAGGAGTACGGGAAGAACCACGACCGCACGAGGATCATCGTCACGGAGCTGCCCTACCAGGTGAACAAGCGAATGCTCATCGCCGCCATGGCCGAGCAGGTGAAGGACAAGCGGCTGGATGGCATCAGCGATATCCGGGACGAGTCCGACCGCAACGGCATGCGGGTGGTCATCGAGCTCAAGCACGACGCCAACCCCCAGATCGTCCTCAACCGCCTGCTGAACCAGACCCAGCTCCAGACCACCTTCGCGGTGAATATGCTGGCCCTGGTCAACGACCAGTCTCAGCCGAGAATTTTGTCCCTGCGGCATATCCTGGACGAGTATCTGGCCTTCCAGGAGGAGGTCATCACCCGGCGGACCATCTTCGACAAGCGCAAGGCCGAGGAGCGGGCCCACCTGCTGGAAGGCCTCCTCATCGCCCAGAACAACATCGACGAGGTCATCCGGATCATCCGGTCCAGCTACGACAACGCCCGAGAGCGGCTCATGGAGCGCTTCGACCTGGACGAGGTCCAGGCCCAGGCCATCTGCGATATGCGGCTCATCGCCCTCCAGGGCCTGAACCGGGAAAAGCTCCAGAAGGAGTACGACGAGCTGGAGGAGCGCATCGCCTACTACGCCGCGCTCCTGTCCAACCGGGAAATGCTCCTGGGGGTCATGAAGGACGAGCTCCTGCAGATCCGGGACAAGTACGGCGACGACCGGCTCACCGAGATCCAGGACGTAGAGAACGAGATCGACATCGAGGACCTCATCGAGGAGGAGGAGTGCGTCTTCACCCTCACCGCCGCGGGGTACATCAAGCGGATGCCCGCCTCCACCTACCGGGCCCAGAAGCGGGGGGGCAAGGGCATCTCCGCCCAGAGTCTCCGGGAGGAGGACTATGTGGAAACCCTGTTCACCGCCTCCAGCCACGACAACATCCTCTTCTTCACCAGCTCCGGCCGGGTGTACAGGAAGAAGGGCTACCAGATCCCCGAGGCCAGCCGCACCGCCAAGGGGACCCATCTCAACAACGTCTTCCAGTTCGAGCCGGGAGAGCGGGTCACCGCCATGCTCCACGGCCGGGACTATGACGAGAACGGCTACCTCTTCATGGTGACGCGGAACGGCACCGTCAAGCGGGTGGAGAAGGCCGCCATGCGGAACATCCGGGCCTCCGGCCTCCGGGCCATCACCCTGGATGAGGACGACGAGCTCATCAGCGTCCGGGAGACCGACGGGGATATGAATATCCTCCTGCTCACCCACGACGGCATGGCCATCTGCTTCCGGGAGACCGACGTGCGCCCCATGGGCCGCACCGCCGTGGGCGTCCGGGGCATCAAGCTCCGGAAGGGGGACTACGTCATCGGCGCGGTCCGGGCCCTGCCGGACAAGACCCTGCTCATCATCACGGAGAACGGCTTCGGCAAGCGGACGGCCATCGAGGAATACGTCCGGGCCGGAGGCGAGCCCCAGCACCGGGGCGGCCTGGGCCTGAAGGGCTACCAGATCACGGACAAGACCGGCAAGGCCGCCGGGGTCAAGGCCGTGGACGACACCGACGATATCCTCCTCATCTCCGACGACGGCACCATGATCCGCATGGCCGCCGCCGACGTGAACCTCTACAGCCGCACCGCCCAGGGCGTGAAGGTCATGCGGGTGGCCGAGGGCAGCAAGGTCATCGCCCTGGCCCGGGTGGAGAAGGTCGAGGAGGAGGCCAGCGGCCCTGAGGACGAAGAGATGGATGAAACGACACCTGACAATGGAGGGACCGAAGCATGACAAAAGACGATCAGGATTTTAACAAGATATTCAAAATCTCAGGGGTGGTGCTCCTTGTGCTGGGCATCCTCTCCATCTGGCGGGGCATCTTCCGCCTCATGCCCTACGCGGGCTTCCGCCCGGGGCTGACCTTCACCCTCATCGGCTGCGCCATCACCGCCGTGGGTATTGGCTTTCTGGTTTATGCCCATCGGCAGGTGAAAAAGTGGGAGAAAATGCGGGCGGAGCAGGCGGCCCAGGACGGGCAGGCTAAACCGACCGAGCAGGATCAATGAAGCGAGTAACCATCTACACCGACGGCGCCTGCTCCGGCAACCCCGGTCCCGGAGGCTGGGGGGCGGTGCTGCTGTATGGGCAGCACAAGAAGGAGATCAGCGGCGGCGAGGCCCAGACCACCAACAACCGCATGGAACTCACCGCCGTCATCCGGGCCCTGTCCATCCTCAAGGAGCCCTGCGCCGTGGACCTGTGGTCCGACTCCAAGTACGTCATCGACGCTCTGGAGAAGGGCTGGGCCCAGGGCTGGAAAAAGAGGGGCTGGGTGAAGAGCGACAAAAAGCCCGCCCTGAATCCCGACCTGTGGGAGGAGCTGCTGGCCCTGACCCAGACCCACAGGCTGACCTATCACTGGGTGAAGGGCCACGCGGAAAACCCCTACAACAACCGCTGCGACGAACTGGCCGTGGCGGAAAGCCGGAAATTTCAATAAGCGATAAAAGGAGACAGGACCATGGCACGGAAAAATCTGATCACGACGCTTTACGCGGGGGCCTTCACCAAGCGGGGCGTCAAGCTGTACGGCGGCATCGCCCTGGCGGCGATCGTCATCTTCGCCGTCATCTATTTCAACACCCAGATGCGGCCGGTGGACCTGCTCTCCCGGTTCGAGGCGGACACCCAGCCGGTCCAGGCGAGGATCGTCCGGTATGACTTCGACCAGAACAAGACCGAGCTGGACCTGGAGGACCAGGCGGCCGTCTCCGCCCTGTGGCAGGCCATGGAGACCAGCAAGGTGCGGTACGTGAGCTATCTCAGCGCCGCCTCGGTGCCTGCGGGGGGCTATTACTACGAGGTCAGCCTCTACGACGCCGCCGCCGCCGGCGGGGAGACCGCCACCTACGCCTACGGCTGCAACACCGCCCAGGAGCTCATCATCCAGTCCCGCAGCTACCGCCTGACCAACGACAACACGGTTTTGGACGCCCTGGATGCTCTTTTCACCCAATATGAGGACCAGGTGACCCCTGCCAGTTGATAAAATCGCAGAATTTTGCCTGCGGGGGGAGAAAATCAAAGCGCGACAGTTGATTTTTTCCCGGCCGGTCGGTATAATGCAAAAGTAACTGTGTCATTAGGATTTTCTATGGAAAATCTACGCAATGAAACTATTTTTTTGGAGGTACGATCTATCATGAGAGATGTCTATGTTATCAGCTCCTGCCGTACTGCCGTCGGCAAGTTTGGCGGCTCCCTGAAGGACGTCCCCGCCGCTGAGCTGGGCTCCATCGTCATGGCCGAGGCCCTCAAGCGGGGCAACGTCAAGGGCGAGTGGCTGGACGAGGTCATGTTCGGCAACGTCCTGTCCGCCGCGCAGGGCCAGAACGTGGCCCGTCAGTGCATGGTCAAGGCCGGCATCCCCCTGAAGGTTCCCGCCTACACCGTCAGCATGGTCTGCGGCTCCGGTCTGAAGTCCGTCATCGAGGGCGCCCGCGCCATCCAGTGCGAGGATGCTGATCTGGTTATGTGCGGCGGCACCGAGAACATGTCCGCTGCTCCCTACGCCATCCCCGAGGCCCGCTGGGGCGCTCGCATGGGCGAGAAGAAGCTCATCGACACCATGATCAAGGACGGCCTGTGGGACGCTTACAACAACTATCACATGGGCACCACCGCTGAGAACATCTGCGACATCTGGGGCATCACCCGGGAAGAGCTGGATGAGTTCGGCTTCAACTCCCAGCAGAAGGCCGTGGCCGCCATCGCCGCCGGCAAGTTCAAGGACGAGATCGTTCCCGTCACCGTCAAGCAGAAGAAGAAGGAGTTCGTCTTCGACACCGACGAGGATCCCCGGGACACCACCCTGGAGAAGCTGGCCGGCCTGAAGGGCGCCTTCGCCGTCTCCGAGGACAACACCGTGGACAAGGTGGAGATGACCTTCGAGGCCTCCCACATGACCCCCGAGAAGGGCACCCTGGGCGTCAAGCGCGTCACCGCCGGCAACGCCTCCGGCATCAACGACGGCGCTGCCGCCATCATCCTGGCCTCCGGCGAGGCCGTTGAGAAGTATGGCCTGAAGCCCCTGTTCAAGGTGGTCTCCTGGGGCCAGGGCGGCGTCGATCCCAAGATCATGGGCACCGGCCCCATCCCCGCTTCCCGTCAGGCTCTGGCCAAGGCCAACCTCACCATCGACGACATGGACCTGATCGAGGCCAACGAGGCTTTCGCCGCGCAGTCCATCGCCGTTGCCCGTGAGCTGGGCTTCGACATGAGCAAGGTCAACGTCAACGGCGGCGCCATCGCCATCGGCCACCCCGTGGGCTGCTCCGGCGCTCGTATCATCGTCACCCTGCTTCACGAGATGATGAAGCGCGACGACGCCAAGAAGGGTCTGGCTACCCTGTGCATCGGCGGCGGTCTGGGTGTTGCCGCTATCTTCGAGAAGTGCTGATCATCCAACCTGAAAGCGTTTGACCGGAGAGGCCCCCGCGGCCTCTCCGGTTTTTTCAGGAAAGGGGGATCCATCATGGATGTAATACGGGACCGGGTGGAGACCGGGGGCTTCGCCATGGAGTATTTCCGCTTCGGGGAAGGGGACCGGAAGCTGGTCATCCTCCCCGGCCTGAGCGTCCAGAGCGTCATGAACGCGGCGGAGGCGGTGGCGGCGGCCTATGCCGGCCTGGCGGAGGAATTTACCATCTACGTCTTTGACCGGCGGGCCCAGCTCCCCCCGGTCTACTCTGTGGAGGACATGGCCCGGGACACGGCGGCGGCCATGGAGGCCCTGGGCCTCCGGTCGGTCTGTCTCTTCGGGGCCTCCCAGGGGGGGATGATGGCCCAGGTCATTGCCATCGAGCACCCTGAGCTGGTGGGGAAGATGGTCTTGGGCTCCACCTCCCCCCACATGCGCCCGGAGCAGTACCGGGTGGCGGAGCAGTGGATCCGCCTGGCGGAGGCGGGGGACGGGGTGGCCCTCTACCTGGACTTCGGCCGGGAGATCTACCCCCCGGCGGTCTTCGAGGCCTCCCGGGACCTGCTGGTCTCCGCCGGGGAGACCGTAACGAAGGAGGAGCTGGCCCGGTTCATCATCCTGGCCCGGGGGATGGAGGGCTTCGACGTGTCCGATCGGCTGGACCAAATCGCCTGCCCCGTCCTGGCCATCGGCGTATATGAGGACGAGGTGGTGGACGACGACGCCACCCTGGAGATCGCGGAAAAGCTGGACCACCGGCCGGACTTCCGGCTGTACCTCTACGTGGGCTACGGCCACGCCGCCTTCGACACCGCCCCGGACTACCGGGAGAGAATTCTCCGGTTCTTCCGGGGGTGAAGAAGGATACAGAAACCCCACGCGCGGAACGGGATTCCCGTCCGGCGCGTGGGGTTTCTTTGTTTCACAGAGTCTCCTTCAAGAAGGCCCAGGCGTTCTTCCAGGTAACGGCCTCGATCTCCCGGGCCGTAAAGCCGTGGCCCTCCAAGGCCCGGACCAGGGCGTCCATAGTCCCCGCGTCCCCGAACGCCAGGGGGCAGTCGATGCCGTCGAAGTCCGACCCCAGGGCCGCCGCGGCCAGGCCGCCCACGTCGATGATGTGCCGCAGATGGCGGGCGATGTCCGCCGTCCGGCTCACCGGGTCATTTCCCAGGAAATGGGCATAGAAGTTCACCCCCACGATCCCGCCCCGGTCCGTCAGGGCCCGGATCATCTCGTCGGTGAGGTTCCTGGGGTGGTCCCGGAGGGCCCGGCAGCAGGAGTGGCTGGCCAGGAAGGGCCGCTTGGCGGCCCGGCAGAGGTCCCAGAAGCCGTCATCCCCCAGATGGGACACGTCGGGGAGGATATGGAGCCGCTCCATCTCCGCCAGAAATTCAAAGCCCCGGTCCGTGAGCCCGCCCCGCTGGCCGTTGGGAAAGCCCAGCTCGTTGGGGTAGTTCCAGGTGAGGGTCACCAGCCGGACCCCCAGGGAGTGGAAGCGCCGCAGCAGGTCCGGGTCTCCCCGGAACACCGCCCCCTCCTCCACGGTGAGAAGGGCCCCGATCTGTCCCCGGGCCCTGGCCTCCTCCAGGTCGGAGAAGGAGAGGACCGGGCGGAGGAGGTCCCTGTTGGCCTCTGCTTCCTGCCGGAAGAGATCCGCCTGGGCCAAAGCCTCCGCCAGGGGGTCCGCCGTCCTCTCTTTGTCCACAAAGAGGGCGAAGGCCTGGAGAAGATAGCCGCTGTTTTGCAGCTTTTCCAGGGAAAGATGCCCCCCGGGTCCGGCCCGGAGGGTGTCGTGCCCGCCCGCCCGGCGGTCCGCCAGCAGGCGGGAGAGGGTGTCGCAGTGGAGGTCGATGAAGGGCATGGAGCGGGTGCCTCCTTTTGATTTTTCCCTTGCATTCTATGTCGGGTTTTGGTATGATGTTCCTGAAAACAAAATATGCGGCAGCGCCCAGGGCTCCGACCCCCTGAGCGCCTGCATGGGTGACACCGCACCTACACAACGGCTTCCGCCGCACCGCATAGGACGATTATACCGTTTACCCGGCCCCTTTGCAAGCATTTCTCATTTGGGATGTTTGCGGTGGACGGCGTATTTGTCGTATCCGTCAGGCTATGCGCGGCAGGGCCGGGTGACGCATACAGAATTTTCCTTCTGATGCTGTGTAGGGTCATACCCACACGGCATTTTTTGTTTTTTCCCATCCGGCTCGAAGCGAGGCGGGGGTCCCTCGCGGGATTGCTGGGGGAGAACAAAATATTTCAGAAGGAGGAATCTTAAAAATGACGAAAAAAGTATTGGCGTGTTTGCTGGCAGTGATGCTGGCTCTGTCGCTGCTGCCGGGGACGGCGGGGGCGGTAAAGATTGAACCAGGTGGTGAACTAAATCATTGCAAAGCAGAGGCGAATGAAGGCGGAACAATTTGGCTGATGACAGAAGTATCAATCCAAGGAAACACAGATTTCTTCTACAATATGATACCGCTGTATCCTGATATGCCTGTCGCCTCACGTTTTTTGGTAAACGGAAGACCAATTTATGGCTACAACGGTGCGGTTTCGCGGTATACCTATGATGATAATGGAAACCTGTTGTCCGTAGAAGTCAAAGGTGACGATGAACTGTCAGATAGTACACTAACTTTTACTTACGACCAGAATGGAAATCCTATAGCCATATCTGAAGTTTATGAGACTGGCAGTTCGAGCACCTCGGTTGTCTGGAATACTGATGGAAAGATTGAATCTGCAAAATACAACCAAGAGAGTCCGCTTTATTCAAATGAAGCAACATATACTTTCACATATAGCAATGGTCTTCTTTTGGGTATTTCAGCCACAGGAACTGGCCATGATTTGGGGAATGTGTATACGCTCTCCTATACTGATAATAAAGATGGAACAGCAAGCGTATCGGCAGACAGTACCCTAACATATGATTCAAACGGGAATATTACATCATGGACCCAGGAAACGACACGGGAAACACAGATATTCAACGAAACATATAACTATACATATGATGCTAACAACAATTTGCTTTCTATGGAATACAACCGTAATGATTCAGAGAACTCCTACAAAAGTACAACAGTGTATTCCTACACATATGACGAGAATGGAAATGTCTCAAAATGTGCAATTAATTATAATGACGGCGAGAACCAAGGTACCACTGTTCTTACCATGAAATATGAACCGCTTAAAACCGGTTCCAATCCTGAAACTCCCACTTACAATGTCACCTTCGACCCCAACGGCGGATCCCCTGAGCCCGAGGCCCAGACCGTTGCCGAGAACGGTTACGCCAAGGAGCCCACTGCCCCCAGCAAGCGCGGCTACGACTTTGTCGGCTGGTACTGGAAGGACGAGTTGAACGATGCCTACAAGGTCTCCTTCGACACCTACGTGGTCACCGGCGACACCACTCTCTACGCCCAATGGACCGAGACCCAGTCCTCCGGTAGCAGTGGCAGCGGCGGCGGCGCGACCAGCTATGCGGTGAGCACCCCCAGCAAGACGGACAACGGCTCCGTGACCGTCAGCCCTAAAAACGCCGCCCAGGGCAAGACCGTCACCATCACCCCCAAGCCGGACGAGGGCTGCAAGGTGGACAAGGTGACTGTCACCGACAAGAACGGCAGCCCCGTGGAGGTCAAGGACAACGGCGACGGCACCTACAGCTTCACCATGCCCGGCTCCAAAGTGAATGTGACGGCCGCATTCGTCAAGAACGAGCCGGCACCGGCGGACAACGAGCGATTCACGGATGTGCCCAAGGACGCCTGGTATCACGACGCGGTCTACTGGGCTGCGGACAACGGGATCACCCAAGGCGTGGATGACACCCACTTTGTCCCCAACGGCACCTGCACCCGCAGCGAAGCCGTGACCTTCCTCTGGCGGGCCAAGGGCGAGCCCGAACCCACCACAACGACGAACCCCTTCAAGGATGTGAAGGAGAGCGACTACTTCTACAAGGCAGTCCTCTGGGCGGTGGAAAACGGGATCACCGTGGGCGTCAAGGCGGACGCCTTCGCCCCCAAGCAGACCTGCTCCACGGCCCACATCCTTACCTTCCTGTACCGCACCATGGGAGTCGGCGCCGACGGCTGGTACGAGGATGCCGGAGCCTGGGCGGAAAAGGATGGGCTGCTCAAGGACACCGGCCTCACAGCCAACCCCAAGGTCAACTGCCCCCGCGGCGCGGTGGTGACCTTCCTGTATCGTGAACAGAAGTAACCTCTCCAAAAACCCTATATAACCGACCAGGCCCCGACAGCGTTGAACGGCTGTCGGGGCCTTTTTCATCCATAGATCATGTATCGGCAGGTTCCTGCATGGTTCCAGGGGCAGAAGCGCAGGACCGGCCCCTGTCAGGACAGAACAATGATCCCATCCACCAAATAGTCAAAAGTGGGGGCGGCGGTGTCCTCCTCCTCAGAGAAGACCTCCCCGGGAGCCAGGGTCAGCTCGTTGCCGTCGGCGTCCGTCCCGTGAAGGGGCCCGGTGAAGACCTGGCGGGAGCCGTCGGACAGCTCCCCGGCGGCGGCCTCCACGGCCTCCTTTACCCCGTCGGCCAGGATGGCCTCGTTCCAATCGGTGAGGCGGCAGGCCCCCTGGGCCCAGTCGCCCAGCCAGACCTGGTCGATGGCCTCGCCGTTTACAAGGCACTCCAGGGCGTACTGATAATATACGCCCCAGTCGATCTGCACGGAGGTCAGGGCCGCGTCGGGGGCTTCCTCCCGCAGGTCCCGGTTATAGCCCACGGCGAAGACGCCGTTGCGCTGGGCGGTGTCCACCGGGGCGGCGGTGTCGGTGTGGTGGGAGATCACGTCGCACCCCTGGTCGATGAGAGCCTGGGCGGCGGCGGTCTCGGCGGTCTCGTCCGCCCACTGGTTGGTATAGCGCACCAGCATGGTCACGTTGGGGTTCACGCTCCGAGCCCCCAGGTAGTAGGCGGTGTACCCGGAGATGACCTCCGGGAAGGGCAGGGCCGCCACATAGCCCAGCTTGCCGGTCTTGCTCTGGAGCCCTGCGGCCATCCCCGCCAGATACCGGGCCTGGGAGACCCGGGCGTAGTAGGCGCAGGTGTTGTCCAGGCCGTCCGTCCCGCTTTGGGACCCGATGGCGGTGCAGAACCACACGTCGGGGCGGTCCCCGGCGGCCTGGGCCAGGGCGGGCTCGAAGTCGCCGGCGGCGGCAAAGAGGATCTGGCACCCGTCGTCCAGCAGGTCGCTGACCGCCCCGGCGCAGGCATTGCCGTCCGCCAGGTCCGCCCGGACCTCCACCTGGGTATCGTAGTCGATGCCCAGAGCCTCGCAGGCGGCCCGGAGGCCCTGGATGTGGTTATCGTCGTAGGGATAGGCCTCGCTGCCGTCAAGGAGCAGGCCGATCTTCACCTCCCCGGCGGGGATGGGTGTGATTTCGGCGGTCTCCCCGGCGGGTTCGGTCTCCTCCTGGGGCTGGGGGTCGGCGGCGGCGCCGCAGGCGGCCAGGCACAGGGCCATAAGCCCCGCCAGAAGAAGGGCCAGGATGCGCTGTTTCATCGTGCTGCCTCCTTCCGTGGCGGTGAAGGGCTGATCACTCCGCAATGAACTATCCACAGAGCTGAACAACCCTTGTACTGCCGGAGTAATCCGTGCCATGCTTTGCGGTTGCTGCGAAGCAGCGAGCAAAGCGGCTTAATCCGCGAAGACCACGCCGGTCTCCTCGCTCATGGAGGCGATCCGGGCCAGGGACTCCACCCGGATGCCCTTGTCCCGCAGGAGCCGGCCGCCGGGCTGGAAGGTCTTCTCGATCACGATGGCGGCGCCCACCACCTGGGCCCCGGCCTGCTGGGCGATGTCCAGCAGAGCGGCCAGGGCGGAGCCGTTGGCCAGGAAGTCGTCCATGAGCAGGACCTTTTCCCCGGCCTTGAGGAACTCCTTGGACACGAAGATGTTGTAGGGCCGGCGGTCCTGGGTGAAGGACTCCGCCTGGCTGATGAACACGTCCCCGGCGATGTTCTTGGTCTTGTTCTTCTTGGCGAAGAGGACGGGGACGTTGCCGAAGGCGGGGGCGGCGGCCACGGCGATGCCGATGCCCGAGGTCTCGATGGTGAGGATCTTGTCCACCTGGCAGCCGTCGAACTTCTCCCGGAAGGCCTGACCCAGCTCCGCCAGGAAGGCGGTGTCCATCTGGTGATTGAGGAAGCTGTCCACCTTCAACAGCTCGTTGGTCCCTCTGATCTTACCCTCTTCTCTGATCCGCTGCTTCAGCTTCTCCATGACGCGCGCTCCTTTCTCGCAACTTTTGTTGAACTTCCCGGTTTTTGGGAAAAAGATAACAATAGTATACTAGAATATGCCGGGGGTTGCAAGGGGGATGGCAACAAAAACCCCGGCGACGCAGGAAAAACGTCGCTGGGGCTTTCAGTCACTTGATCGTCGCGCAGTCACATTTCGGTCTGCCGTTCTGGTCCAGCCAGAAGAGTTTGATGTGGTCGGCGTCCTTTGGAAGTTTTGTTATACCGGGGGCGGTGATGCGGGTGGCGAAGAGCATCTGGCCGGAGGCTTTATAGCCAGCGGCGATCACGGGGGCGGTGTCGCTGACGCTGTCGCCGGTGAGGGTCAGGGTGTTAGTGTCAGGAGCGAAAGTCCAGCTGATTTCGTCGGATTGTCCGAGGGTGCCGGTTTGCGGAGGGGAGTAAGGAACATATTTTAAGGAGATACTGATTTTGGATTCCGATTTATCGGATTTGTCCTTACCAACAACATCGATTTTTGTGGGATTATTGTATTTATCATAGCTATATGTAAAAGTGCAATCCCAGCTATCAGAATAATCGATATATTCGGTTGACTTGTTTCCTGCTTTGTCATAGGCAAACGAAGCATACAAGCTTCCATTCCTTATTACTTGTAATAAATGCCCTTCAGAGTCATAAGAGTAGCTGTAAGTCGGGTTAATGATGTTTCCGTATTTATCGTAACTGCTTTCTGAGGTCGTGGAGGAAGAAACAAACTTTGAGGAATATGACCCGTCTTCGTTGTAGAAATATGTAATAGTGTACTCAGGTGTACTGCTGTTTTCCGTATATCCTGATACAGATGAAAGCCTTCCATTTCCGTCGTAAGTAAATGTTGTGATGGCACTAAATGTATAACCCGAAGAGCTTTCGTCATGCTGTACTTTTATTAAACTATTATTGTTGTCATAAGAATAAGTATCCTCCGTGGAAACATCAGAGCCGTACTGACGTAGCGTTCCTGTCATTTTTGCTAGTGTTCCGCTGTTGTTTGGAGTATATACATATTGTGTCATGAATCCGTCATATGTAGTAGGATATGATTCTGTCAACAGATTTCCGCTATTGTCATATGTATATACGTATTCTCCAGAGGGATCGAAGAAACTGAGAAAGACATCATGCGTAAAGTTTTCTATTTGAAAAGTACCATCTTGAACAAAAACGTCAAGATCTCCCCTTTCAACAACTTTCTCCGTTAGTAGCCATATGGTTCCATTTTTATCTGGTTTTGTTCGGTAATTAAAGGCGGTGGTTGCTTCTTCTGGTATGCCATTATCAGGCGGAATCGTGCTATGGATCGGAACCGCCCCCGCCGTCCCCGGCAGTACCCCCGCCGCCATCACCAGCGACAGTGAAACCGCCAGCAGCCTTTTCCCCATTCTTCCCATAAAAGTTCCCTCCTTCTGTTTGTCTCCCCCAGGCACCCGAAGAAAGGCCCGACCGCTTTCCTCAGACCCGAGAGGAAAACAAAAAATGCCATGCAGGTCTGTCCTACACGGCATCAGAAGTTGGGCAACTGTATGCACACTGGACCATGCAGCCCGCATGCTTCCCTCAGGGGACAACAATAAAACACAGCCGCCGGTCGGCTTGCCCGCCAAAACGCTTGCAATAGGGCCCGGAAACTGTATAATATCTCACATGCGGTGCGGCTGTATGGCCGTTGTGTAGGTAGTGTAAGTACCTGTGCAGGCGTCCGGGTGTGCGAGCCCGGGCGCTGCCGCATATTTTGTTTTCGTACATATTTTACCAGAGCCTGCCGAAAAGCGCAAGTGTTATTTGCGAAGGCCAGGAGGAAGGCCGAAGAGACGATCCCCCGCCTCCACCCGCAAAACAACGGAAAATCCCGCCCCTCCGGCCACCCTTTTTGACACATCCGACAGCCCCCGTCCCGGCGGGAGAAACCCCGCCGAGAAAATTTGGGAAAAACCATGATTTTCCTTGACTTTTCACCGCTTGCCCGGTAAAATGAGCCCGATTGTTTCGGCCCCGTCCGCTCCCGAAACGGCGGCGGAGGCCTATCCCAACCTCTGACTGCAAAGGAGAAACGAACTATGGATTTTCAGGCACTGTACAAGAGCAAGCTGACCACCGCCGCCGAGGCCGTGAAGGTGGTCAAGTCCGGCGACTGGGTGGACTACACCTGGTGCACCAACCACCCCTATGACCTGGACATCGCCCTGGCCGCCCGCCAGAATGAGCTGGAGGACGTGAAGGTCCGCGGCGGCGTGACCATGTGGATGCCCGAGATCGCCAAGGCCGACGACGCCGGCGACCACTTCGCCTGGCACTCCTGGCACTGCTCCGGCATCGACCGGAAGATCATCGGCAAGGGCATGGGCTGGTTCTCCCCCATGCGCTACTCCGAGCTGCCCCGGTTCTACCGCGAGAACCTGGACCCTGTGGACGTGGTCATGTTCCAGGCGCCCCCCATGGACGAGCACGGCAACTTCAACCTCTCCCTGGCTCCCTCCCACGGCTATGACATGATGGCCCGGGCCAAGTGCATCATCGTGGAGGTCAACGAGAATATGCCCTATGTCTACGGCCTGCATAAGACCGAGGTGAACATCCAGGACGTGGCTATGGTGGTCGAGGGCTCCAACCCCCAGATCCCCGAGCTGGGCTCCGTGCCCCCCACCGACGTGGACCGCACCGTGGCCAACCTCATCGTCCCCGAGATCCCCAACGGCGCCTGCCTGCAGCTTGGCATCGGCGGCATGCCCAACACCGTGGGCGCCCTCATCGCCGAGTCTGACCTGAAGGACCTGGGCGTGCACACCGAGATGTACGTGGACGCCTTCGTGGACATCGCCAAGGCCGGCAAGATCAACGGCAAGAACAAGGCCGTGGACTATGGCCGGGAGGTCTTTGCCTTCGCCGCCGGCACCAAGAAGCTCTATGACTACGTCAACCGCAACCCCAACGTCATGGGCGCCCCCGTGGACTACACCAACGACGTGCGCATCATCGCCCAGCTTGACAAGTTCATCTCCATCAACAACATCGTGGACCTGGACCTCTTCGGCCAGGTGAACGCCGAGTCCGCCGGCATCAAGCACATCTCCGGCACCGGCGGCCAGCTTGACTTCGTCATGGGCGCTTACCTGTCCAACGGCGGCAAGTCCTTCATCTGCCTGTCCTCCACCATGAAGGCCAAGGACGGCTCCCTGAAGTCCCGCATCGTGCCCACCCTGACCAACGGCTCCATCTGCACCGACCCCCGGTCCACTGTGCAGTACCTGGTCACCGAGTACGGCATGATCAACCTCAAGGGCCTGAACACCTGGGAGCGTGCCGACAAGATCATCTCCATCGCCCACCCCGACTTCCGGGACGACCTCATCAAGGAAGCCGAGAAGATGCACATCTGGAGACGGTCCAACAAGCGGTAAGCTACGGCTCTGCCTCACAGCATCATAGAAAGAAACCGCCTCTCATCGGCTTTCCGGTGCGAGGCGGTTTTTATATCAGTGTACAGGATTTCTTGATATAAAATATTAGATGTTGTAGACTTCTGAATTTTCCTGTGGTATGATAGGACAAACGACCATGATACCAAGGAACAGGAGCGTATGCGGCTATGAAAAAGATCATCTTGCTGGTGGAGTCCGGCTCGGACGTGACCCCGGAGCTTGCCCGGCGGTACGGCATCGCCGTGGTCCCCATGCACGTCAGCTTCGGGGACGTGACCAAGGACGACGGGGATTTCTCCACGGAGGAGATCGTCACCTACTTCCGGACCACCGGGAAGATCCCCCAGACCAGCGGCTGCAACCCCGAGGACTTCGTCAAGGTGCTGGACCGGCTCCACGCCGAACACCCCGAGGCCCAGATCCTCTACCTGGCCTACTCCGCCGTCACCACCTGCTCCTTCGACTCCGCCCGGGTGGCCGCCGAGGGGCGGGACTACGTCACCCTCCTGGACACCCAGCAGGTCTCCGCCGGCCAGTGCGCCGTCACCGTCCGGGTGGCCCGCCTCCTGGAGGAGCACCCGGAGTGGTCCGTGGAGGAGGCCCGGGACATGGCGGCGAAGATCGCCAAAAAGACCCGTATGGCCTTCATCCCCCGGAACCTGGACTTCCCCAAGGCCGGGGGCCGGGTGAGCAACGTGGCGGCCCTGGTGGGCAACCTCATGCGGCTCATCCCCTGCGTGGACATCGTGGACGGCCGGCTCATCGTGACCAAGAAGTACCGGGGCAGGCTGGAGAAGGTCATCCCCCAGTTTATCCGGGAGTATGTGGAAGAAAACCGCCTGGAGCGGGAGGAGCTCTGGGCGGTGATCACCCCCGGCTTCACCGACGACCTGAAGGCCCTGGTGGAGAAGACCGCCGGGGAGCTGGGCTTCCGGACCGTGAACTTCATCCCCTCCGGGGGGGTCATCACCACCCACGGCGGCCCCAGCGCGGTGGGGATCGCGGGGTATCAGGCCCTGGATTAACTTGCCATATTCGGAGTAATCTTGGAATATAGGACGGAAAAGACCGTCTCCGGGTTTGCCGGGGGCGGTCTTTCCATTTTCAGAGTGGGACCCACAGGGCGGCCCACTCTACAAAGGGGCCGTCGGGGACCACCAGCACGCCGCCGGAGCCTCTCCGCTGACGCACCAGCACGCAGTCCCAGACCGGCGGTCCCGCCCGGCACAGGGCGGCGGCATTCTCCAAAAAGGCCCGGTCCGCCAGCAGGTCTGTGATGAAGTTTTCGTAGGCCATCTGCGACAATTCGACTGTCCCGATCACCCGGTAAGGCGTATAGGCCTCCAGAGGCCGGGGGCCGTACAGGTCCTCGATCCGTCTGGGTTGGTGGACAAAATAAGCTCGGTCTTGCATACGGTCCCTCCTTTCCCGTCCGGTCTATTCTAGTAAAAATATTTACTGAAATCAATAGTAAAGATATGTACTGGATAGAATGGCGGAAAAGGAGGGGCCGCCATGGACTATGTACGACGGATGAGGGACCTGCGGGAGGATCACGACCTGACACAGAAGCAGGTGGCAGATGCGCTGGGGACCTCGCAGACCATGTATTCCCGGTACGAACGGGGGGCCAGTGAAATGCCCCTCCGCCATCTGGTGGCGCTGACAGCTTTGTATCAGGTCTCCGCCGATTATATTCTGGGCTTGTGTGATAATCCGGAGAAAAAATGACCTTCGTGTTCGGCGATAGTTGAACCAGAGGATTTGAAAGATCAGTATCAGGATTGACAATATAGCTTTTAAGGAATATAATGCAGGCAAAGGGGATATCGTCATGTTTGAATTAGAGTATTATCGCCTGCCAAACGGGAGGCGGCCTGTTGAAGAGTTTATTGATGGACTCTCGGATAAAATGAGAGGAAAAGCGTTCTACAGTCTGGCAGTTTTGGCGGACTATGAAAGGAGGGCGCAAGATGAGTGATTTCACCGAACACCTGGACCGTTGGCTCCAAGACCCCGAATTTGCCGCGGAATACGAACGGCTCCGCCCGGAGTATGAGGCCATCCGGGCCATCATCGGCGGGCGGATCGAGCAGAACATGACCCAGAAGGAGCTGGCAGAGCGGACCGGCATCCGGCAGTCCAACATCAGCCGCATCGAGAGCGGCGTCACCAGCCCCACCGTCACCACCCTGGCGCGGCTGGCCGCCGGGCTGGGAAAAAAGCTGAAAATCGAATTTGTATGAGCGCCGGGGCCGACAGCCCCGACAGATACGCCCCGGACCGCACGCGGCCCGGGGCGGGTTTCTGCGTGGGAAGACGAGCGCTGTATTTTCTTCTTGCATCCTGGGTCAACCTTTGGTAAAATAATGAAGAAAACAAAATATGCGGCAGCGCGCGGGGATTAGGCCCCCCGAGCGCCTGCATGGGTGTCCAACCACCTACACAACGGCTTACGCCGCACCGCATAGGACGATTATACCGTTTACCCGGCCCCTTTGCAAGCATTTCCCTTTGGGGAGGCTTGTGGCGGACGGGCTAATTGTCGTATCCGAAAGGCTATGCGCGGCAGGGCCGGGTGATGCATACAGAATTTTCCTTCTGATGCTGTGTAGGGTCATACCCACACGGCATTTTTTGTTTTTTCCCTTCCGGCTCGAAGCGAGGCGGGGGTCCCTCGCGGGATGCTGGGGGAAGACAAAAGATCAGAAGGAGGATTTTGAGAATGAGAAAACGATTAGTGAGTGTGGCATTGGTCTTGTGCCTTGCACTAGGGCTTCTTCCAATGTCTGTATTGGCGGCGGAGCCCTTTTCTGACGTAAGCCCGGACGCTTGGTACTACAGCGCGGTTCAATACGCACATACCAACGGTTTCATGAACGGCACAGGGAAGGGCACCTTTAGTCCGAATGGAAAAACGACTCGAGGTATGATTGTTACGATCCTGTATCGGCTGGAGAACACACCCTCCGTCTCCACTGCCTGTCCATTCACCGATGTGGAGGCTGGAAGCTACTATGAAAAGGCCATCACCTGGGCAGCTACCAACCAGATTGTATCCGGGACCTCGGCCACAACCTTTGCTCCCGACAGTAATATAACCAGAGAGCAGATGGCTACGATCCTTTATCGATATGCCGCTTATAAGCAGTATGATACGGATGATCTGGTCTCTCTGACCGGGTATAGTGATGCTGCCCAAATCAGCAGTTGGGCAGAGCCAGCGGTCAAATGGGCCGTGGGATCGCAAATAATTTCTGGTGTTTCGGCTACGGAACTCTCCCCTGCCGGGACTGCCACTCGGGCTCAGGTTGCCACCATCCTGATGCGCTTTAACAAAAACGCGGAAGCATATCTCGCCTTTAAGGAAAAAGATGTGGACGATTTCAAGGGAGACGAGATCATCAATTTTGACAAATCGAAGGAAACAAACTTTGCTGTATTGAAGGATGACACTGTTTCCACCGAGTCCTCCGCGGGAAAGAACCACCTGGTAAGCAAAGATGAAGAAAATGGCATATATGTGTTTAATAATATTGACAAGGAGATTTCAGAACTGCAAAACGGGGATGTGTTTTACCATGTCTACGGCACAAAGCCGGATGATTATATCCTGCTAAAGGTCGGCTCTATTACAATAGATGACTCCACCGCGACCATCACCGAGGGTAAAGCAGAGCTTTCTGACTTCTTCAAATATATAGACATTGATATGGAGGTGCCTCTCTCTGAGAGCAGTGGGGATGTGGCAGCAATGTATTCCCCTGTTTCTGAGATTGAAGTAGCACCTGACATCCCGGTATATGCCTCTTCCGGCATGATTACCGACGCGGTCGATCTGCCTGCCGTCACGTCCTCGGTTATGAAAGCCAAGGAAGGGTCGGCAAGCCAGACCTTGAAGACGGAATACAACGGTGGTTCCTTCGGTTACAGTGCAGAAGCAAAAGTTACCCTTTCCATTAAAATCCAGTATGACCAGACGATTTTTGATATTAATGAGATCAAAGCCAGTGTCAAAACTGAGACCACTTTTGAAGCGTCCGTAAAAAAGAAGATCACGGGTGACGCACTTTCCTATCGGAAGGATACTCCCAAAATCCCCGTCCCCATTGCCACCGGAATAAACGCAGAGTTCAACGCATACTTCATCTGCGAATTCAAAGCAGATGTGCAAGGCAAACTTACTGCCACAATCACCAGTGAAAACGGGACAATCTGGAGCGGTGGAAAAACGCAGCAAATCAAGGAAACTAATGCAGAGTTGTCCGCAACCTTGGGTGGGGCGTTCTCTGGAAAGGCCGGCTTAGGCGTAGATGCTACCGTCCGAGTTCTCAAGGTGCTGACTCTTACCCTGGAGGGAGAGGGCGGCATCGAAATCAGCGGCGGCACCGGTGATAGCATTGGAATCAGCACCGACAAAGAAGTTAAACATCTTTGCGCAGTATGCATCGACGGGGATCTCTCCGCCTATTTCAAGCTGAGTGTTCTCTGTGAGATCGGCATTTCCGATGATTACTCCTGGACCATCTTCGAGATAACGCCCGCCAGCGCAAAGCTCAAGCTGAGAGAGTTCTATATCTCTTTTGCCAATGACCGGAGCGAGGTGGAATTTGGCTGGGGCAAGTGCCCCCATAAGCAGTATCTTGTGACTGTAAACGTAAAGGACCAGAACAATACTCCTATCACCGGAGCTCTGGTGGAGATCACGGCAAAGGGCACAAACCAAGTCCCGGCGGCGGGGAACGTCAACGGCTCCGGCCAATTTACAGCCTATTGTGACAACGGCTCCTATGTGGTAACCGCCGTCGAGCAGGGCGGAAGCGGCCTGCGGGCGGAACCCGTGGAGTTTACGGTGACAGGAAAAGCCAGCATTCTCAATCTGACGATCAAAAAAGCGGAGGAGCCGGCACCTGAAAAGACGGAGCAAACGACAACGCCCGCAGCATCTGGGGACAGCGCAAAAGCAGGACGGGTGCTCCCTGTTGCAGGAGATAATGCTTACATTGAATATGATTCCTCTGGAAAGCCATTCCGAAGGGTGTACTCTGGTTACTGGGGAAATCCATATGCGTTCCTCGTATCTGAGTTTACATATAATTCTCAGGGAATGCTGACGCAAATAAAGACATATAGGGGAACTGAAGACCAGTTTGGTGATTGGTGGGATTACACTTACATCGGTTATGAAATTGCTACACTGACGTATGATAAAGCCGGAAAGCTGGTTCAATGTGAAACCCACGACTATTATCTTGATGATGGCGGAACTGGGAAATACATCCAAGGTCAAAATACAGATTTGAGCACAATTTCCTATGATAAGTCCGGGACTACAATGATAATTAATGGAACTATTCCCGCATATGCAATTAACTACAGCGATATAAAAACTGTTCTTTGGTACAATGATGGTTACTGTGAAAAGCGAGTAGACTATGATGGACATGGCAATATTTTGACAGAGGATTTTTCACCAGAAAATGATGAATATGAGCAGATACGTCAGTATCATTATAATGCTTCCGGTCAATTGATTTCTGATACATACACCTCCGTGAGTAAGTGGACATCAGAAGAAATGCATCATGAGTATGTCTATAATAAAGACGGTTCTCTTTCAAAGATCAAGGAACAATCAGCTACTTCTATGGGCAGTTCTCTTGGATATTCCAGCTACACCTATAATAAAAATGGCAACTTGACCGATATTCACTGGACAGAGAACGGTGAGACCGCCTTAACGCATCATATAGAATATGGCAAGGATGGTCACATTTCGATTTATCCGAAGATTCCTAAGGAATAATAATCTGGCGGCATCCCTCATGCCCGGCGGCGCGTCAGCGCCGCCGGGTTTTTCCCGTCCCCCAGCCTTGAAAAGTTCACAATTCCATGCTATACTGCACTCTGTATGATTACGACCAAACGGAGGAGAAGACCTTGAGACAGACCCCCACCATCCCCCCCGCGGAGATCGCCCGGCAGCTGGACCTGTGCGACCAGGTCCGGGCCCTGCTGGACCGGCGGCCCGGGGAAAAACGCGCCTATGTGGACACCTACGGCTGCCAGCAGAACGAGGCCGACTCCGAGCGCCTCCGGGGCTATCTGGCCCGGATGGGGTTCGGCTTTTCCGACACCCCCGAGGGGGCGGACCTGGTGCTGGTGAACACCTGCGCCGTCCGGGAGCACGCCGAGCACCGGGTCTTCGGCAACGTGGGGGCCCTGTCCCACACCAAGCGGCGGCACCCGGACCAGGTGATCTGCGTCTGCGGCTGCATGGCCCGGCAGGACCATGTGGCGGACCGCCTGCGGAGGTCCTTCCCCTATGTGGACCTGGTCTTCGGGCCCCAGCTTCTGTGGAAGTTCCCCGAACTCCTCCTGCGGAAGCTCACCACCGGCAAGCGGGTCTTTGCCACCGACGACGTGCCCGGGGCGGTGGCCGAGGGCATCCCCGTGGTCCGGCAGAACGCCATCAAGGCCTGGGTGTCCGTCATGTACGGCTGCAACAACTTCTGCACCTACTGCATCGTCCCCTACGTCCGGGGCCGGGAGCGGAGCCGGAAGCCGGAGGACATTTTGGCGGAGATCAAAGAGCTGGCCGAGGCGGGGTACAAGGACATCACCCTCCTGGGCCAGAACGTGAACTCCTACGGAAAGGACCTGGGGCTGGACATCGACTTTGCCTGGCTCCTGGAGCAGGCGGCGGCCATCCCCGGGGACTTCCTCCTGCGGTTCATGACCAGCCACCCCAAGGACGCCTCGGACCGGCTCTTCGACGTGATGGCCCAGTGCGAAAAGGTGGCTCCCTGCCTCCACCTGCCCTTCCAGTCGGGCAGCAGCCGGGTCCTCAAGGCCATGAACCGGAAGTACACCCGGGAGAGCTACCTGGACCGGGTGGCGGCCCTCCGGGAGCGGGCGCCGGATATCGTCCTGACCTCCGACGTCATCGTGGGCTTCCCCGGGGAGACCCAGGCGGACTTTGAGGAGACCATGTCCCTGATCGAAGAGGTGCGGTACGACGCCCTGTTCACCTTCCAGTTCTCCCCCAGAAGGGGGACCCCCGCCGAGTCCTTCGACGACCCCATGCCCCCGGCGCAGAAGAGCGCCAACTTCCAGCGGCTGCTGGCAAGGCAGAATGAAATTTCCGCGGAGAAGCACCGGGCCTACGTCGGCCGGACCGTCCGCTGCCTGGTGGACGGCGTGGGCACCGACGGCCGCCTCACCGCCCGCACCCCGGGGAACCGCCTGATCCACCTGGAGGGGGACGAGACCCTGGTGGGGACCTGGCAGGAGGCGAAGATCACCGATTCCTCCACCTGGGCGCTGTTTGGGACGGTGGAATCAATGACCTTCTGACGCGAGGCACTGCATTTCGCAAAGTTTCCACCTCATCCGCCCCTTCGGGGCACCTTCCCCTCAAGGGGAAGGCGGAAAGTGCCGTTCTCAAAGCCTTCCCCTTGAGGGTCGGACAGTCCGGGGGACTGTTCGGTTAAATCCAGGCGAATCCACCATAAACCATAGGTGGCCGAGCGAAGCGAGGTCGGATGAGGTGGAAACGCAGCGGTCAGCACCTGCGTAACAAAAGAAAAACATATTACTGACGATAGCGAGCGATATGAAAAAAGACGACCTGATGACGGCGGAACTCACGCCCATGAAAAAGCAATACTACGAGGCCAAGGCCAAGCACCCTGACTGCCTGCTGTTCTTCCGTCTGGGGGACTTCTACGAGATGTTCGACGAGGACGCCAAGACGGCGGCGGCGGAGCTCAACCTCACCCTCACCACCCGGGACCGGAACAAGCCCCCGGAGCAGCGCACCCCCATGTGCGGGGTGCCCTATCACTCCGCCGAGGGCTACATCGCCCGGCTCATCGCCAAGGGGTACAAGGTGGCCATCTGCGAGCAGACCGAGGACCCCGCCACTGCCAAGGGCCTGGTGGACCGGGAGATCATCCGGGTGGTGACCCCCGGCACCCTCATCGAGGAGACCATGCTCCAGGAGGGGGAGAACAACTTCCTGGCCGCCCTGTGGGCGGGGGCCGAGGGGGCGGGCCTGTGCTTCGGGGACATCTCCACGGGGGAGGTCTTCGTCACCGGCTTCCCGGCGGAGGACTGGCAGGGGCCCGTGGCGGGGGAGCTGTCCCGGTTCGAGCCCCGGGAGATCCTGATCTCCCCCGGGGCCTGCGACCCCGGCGTGGTGACCTGGCTCACCGACCAGACCGGCTGCCGGGTGGAGCAGTCCCCCGAGGAGGCCTTCCTCCTGGACAAGGCAAGGGACCTGGCGGGGAAGCAGTTCGGGGAGAGCCTGGACAGCCTGCCCGCCCAGTCCGACCCCATGCTCCGGGCCATCGGGGCCCTGCTGGCCTATCTGTATGAGACCCAGAAGACCGACCTGTCCTACCTCCGCACCCTGCGGTATTACGCCGCCGGGGGCTTTCTGGCCCTGGACCCGGTGGCCCGGCGGAACCTGGAGCTCACCGAGACCCTCCGGGGCAAGGAGAAGAAGGGCTCCCTGCTGTGGGTCCTGGACAAGACGAAGACCGCCATGGGGGGCCGGCTCCTGCGGAGCTGGCTGGAGCGCCCCCTGCTGGACCCGGTGCCCATCTCCCGCCGCCTGGAGGCGGTGGGCTTCCTGGTGGACGACCTGGTGGTCCGGGGGGAGGTGACCGAGCTGTTAAAGAGCGTCACCGACCTGGAGCGCCTGATCTCCCGGATCGCCTACGGCACCGCCGGGGCCCGGGACCTGGCGGCTCTCTCCGCCGGCCTGGCCAGGCTGCCCCAGCTCCAGGCCCTGCTGCCGGAGAAGAAGCCCCGGCTCCTGGCGGACCTGCGGGGAGAGCTGGACGGCCTGCCCGACCTGTGCGCCCTCATCGACGCCGCCATCGTGGACGAGCCCCCCTTCTCCGTCCGGGAGGGCGGGATCATCCGGGACGGGTACAACGCCGACGTGGACGGCCTCCGGGCCATCCTGACGGACACCCGGGGGGTCATGGCCCGGCTGGAGGCCGAGGAGAAGGAGAAGACGGGGATCAAGTCCCTGAAGATCGGCTTCAACAAGGTATTCGGCTATTACATCGAGGTGTCCAAGTCCTACTACGACCTGGTGCCCGACCACTATATCAGAAAGCAGACCCTGGCCAACGGCGAGCGGTACATCACCCAGGAGCTCAAGGAGATGGAGCACACCATCCTCTCCGCCCAGGAGCGGATCACCGCCCTGGAGTACCAGCTCTTCTGCGACGTCCGGGACAAGGCCGCCGCCCGGGGGGCCGAGATCCAGGCTGCCGCCGCCGCCGCCGCCCAGGTGGACGTCCTCACCGCCTTCGCCACCGTAGCGGCGGAGAACAACTACTGTATGCCCGTGGTGGACCTGTCCGACCGGATCGAGATCACCGAGGGCCGTCATCCCGTGGTGGAGAAGATGCGGTCCGACACCTTCTTCGTTCCCAACGACACCCGGATGGACGGGAAGGCCAACCTGGCGGCCATCATCACCGGCCCCAACATGGCGGGCAAATCCACCTATATGCGGCAGGTGGCCCTCATCGTCCTCATGGCCCAGATGGGGTCCTTCGTCCCCGCCCGGTCCGCCCGGATCGGGGTGGTGGACCGCATTTTCACCCGGATCGGAGCCTCCGACGACCTGGCGGGGGGCCAGTCCACCTTCATGGTGGAGATGACCGAGGTGGCGGAGCTCCTGAAGCACGCCACCCGGAAGAGCCTGCTGATTTTAGACGAGATCGGCCGGGGGACCTCCACCTACGACGGCATGAGCATCGCCCGGGCGGTGCTGGAGTGGTGCGCCGACCCTAAGCGCCTGGGGGCCAAGACCCTCTTTGCCACCCACTACCACGAGCTCACCGTCCTGGAGGGCCAGCTTCCCGGGGTGAAGAACTACAACATCGCCGCCCGGAAGAAGAAGGACGAGATCATCTTCCTGCGGAAGATCGTCCCCGGTGGGGCGGACCAGAGCTACGGCATCGAGGTGGCCGGGCTGGCGGGGGTGCCGCCCAAGGTCATCCGCCGGGCGAAGGAGATCCTGAAGGAACTGGAGTCCCAGGAGCAGGCCCCCCGGAAGCCCTCGGCCCGTGAGGAGGACCAGGTGTCCCTGGAGGCCATGGGGGAGGAGGAGGTTCTGGAGACCCTCCGGAATACTACGGTGGAATCGCTGACGCCCATTCAGGCGTTGAATCTGCTGTATGAGCTGAAGGAGAAGTTGTGAGCCCCTGGAGGGATAAGAAATGAAAGCAACGTGGAGAAAAAACATAGTTTGGCTCCTGCTGCTGGCCGCAGCGCTGGCTGCTTTAATGCTCTACAATGCTCCGGAGCGGACCGTGATGCGGTGGTATGACCGGCATTTCGTCAGCATGACCGACAACACAGCGCCCACCCATACAGCGATCGTAAACGTCTGGACCGGAGACAACGGCCATGAGATCAGGGAGTACCTCGTCACCACAAGGGGCTTCGGTTCCTCCTGCCGATATTACGGCGTCTTCTATTCGCCTGACAACCTCCCGGCCTCCTTCCAGAACGGCGGGGAGACCCTCACGGCGGTGTCGGACACCGAGTGGACCTGGCAGGGCCAGAGAGGGGATCACGGCCTCGTCCGTCAGTTGGAACCCAACTGGTTCTATTTTGAAGCAAAATTCTAGGGAAAACATCCCGCTGGAAAGGAGGAAGACCCATGCCCGAAATCAAGGTATTAGACCCCCATGTCGCCGACCTCATCGCCGCCGGCGAGGTGGTGGAGCGTCCCGCCTCGGTGGTCAAGGAGCTCACCGAGAACGCCATCGACGCCGGCGCCACCAGCGTCACCATCGAGATCCAGCGGGGGGGCATGGCCCTCATCCGGGTCACCGACAACGGCTGCGGCATCCCCGCCGATCAGTGCCGCACCGCCTTCCTCCGCCACGCCACCAGCAAGCTCCGCACCGCCGACGACCTGGCCGCCATCGGCACCCTGGGCTTCCGGGGGGAGGCTTTGGCCGCCATCTCCGCCGTGTCCCGCATGGAGCTCTTCACCCGCACCGCCGACTCTCCCCTGGGCGCCTCCCTCACCATCGAGGGGGGCGAGGTCCTCAGCCAGGAGGAGGCGGGCTGTCCCCTGGGCACCACCATGGTGGTCCGGGACCTCTTCTTCAACACCCCCGCCCGGCTGAAATTCATGAAGCGGGACGCCGCCGAGGGAGCCGCCGTCTTCGCCGTGGTCCAGAAGCTGGCCCTGTCCCACCCGGAGGTGGCCGTGAAATTCCTCCGGGATGGCAAGCAGGAGCTCCACACTCCCGGGGACGGGAAGCTGGCCTCGGTCCTCTACGCCGTCTTCGGCCGGGATATCGCCCCGGGCTTCACCCCCGTGGAGGGCCAGGGGGAGGACGTGGCCGTGTCGGGCTTCGTCACCCTCCCCGCCTGCTGCCGGGGCAGCCGGAGCTATCAACACTTTTTTGTCAACGGCCGCCAGGTGAAGTCCCGGCTGCTGATGACCGCCCTGGAAAAGGCCTATGAAAACCAGAAGATGGTGGGCAAGTTCCCGGGCTGTGTGCTGAACGTCACGATCAAAACCAACGCGGTGGACGTGAACGTCCACCCCGCCAAGACCGAGGTGAAATTCCTCTCGGAGCGGAAGGTCTTCGACGGGGTCTACTACGCCGTCCTCTCCGCCCTGGGAGCGGAGGAGCGCCACCCCTCTGTGACCTTTGCTTCCCCGGCCCCGGCCAGGGAGCCGGCGGCCCCCGCCCCCCCAAAGGGTCCCGCCCGGGGCGGCGGCTTCGCCCGGATGACCGCCCAGGAGTTCCGCCGGACCGCCCCCCTCCGGGACAGCGCGGCGGCCCTCCTGCGGCCCATGGAGCGGCCCCCGGCGGCCAACTGGTCCATCCTCTCCCAGGAGGAGGGCAGGGAGGCTCTTCCCCGGAAAAAACCGGCGGAACCTGCCCATATATCGGATATTTCTGTGGAAAACCCGGTGGAAACTGTTGAAAAACCGGGAAAACCCGCAAGTTTTCCACCATCTCCCGCCAAAATCGTCCCTCCAACCCCCGTTTACCGGGAGCAGACCATCCCTCTGCCCCAGGAGCCTACGGTCTCCCCGGCGGAGCCGGACCCCGCCCCGCCGGTGCTGGAAACCCCGGCGGCGGAGGGCCCCTGGCGGCTGGCAGGGGAGGTGCTGAATACTTACCTCATCGTGGAGCAGGGGGACAACGTCTACCTCATCGACAAGCACGCCGCCCATGAGCGGCTGAACTTCGACCGGATGAAGGAGGCGGGGTACACCCCCATGGTCCAGACCCTTCTGGTCCCCGAGGTCTTCACCCCCGCCCCGGAGGAGGGGGCGGTCCTCCTGGACAACCTGCCCCTCCTGTCTCAGTTCGGCTTCGCCTGCGCGGACTTCGGCGGCGGGGCCCTGGCGGTGCGGGAGGTCCCCGACTACCTGGACCCCGGCCAGGCGGCGGGCGCCCTCAGCGAGATCGCTTCGGCCCTCCTCACCGGGGCCGCCGCCGACCCCGACAGCGCCCGGGACGCGGTGCTCCACACCATGGCCTGCAAGGCGGCCATCAAGGGGGGCCAGCGGAACAGCCGGGAGGAGCTCCTGGTGGTGGCCCAGGCGGTGGTGTCCGGGCAGGTGAAATACTGCCCCCACGGCCGGCCGGTGGCGATCACTATGACGAAGAAGGAATTGGAAAAGCAGTTTAAGCGGAGTTAAGTTGCTGCTGCAACAGAGTGCCCCTTTGCGGCACAGTACAATCAACCCAAAGGAGGACCGCCATGCCCCCCCGCATCGTTATCATCTGCGGCCCCACCGCCACGGGAAAAACCCAATTAGGCGTCGCCCTGGCCAAGGCCCTGGACGGGGAGGTGGTCTCCGCCGACTCCATGCAGGTCTACCGCCACATGGCCATCGGCACCGCCCGGCCCACGTCGGAGGAGATGGAGGGAGTCCCCCACCACATGATGGCCGTGGCCGAGCCCGAGGAGGCCTTCAGCGTGGCCCGGTATGTGGCCGAGGCCACCCCCATCGTGGACGATATCCTGGCCCGGGGCAAGGTCCCCCTCATCGTGGGAGGCACCGGGCTGTACATCGACGCTTTGCGCCGGGGGCGGACCTTTTCCGCCTTCCGCCCCGAGAGCGGGGTCCGGGAAAGGCTTCAGGAACAGGCCCGGAACGGGGAGCTCCCCCGGCTCTTCCGGGAGCTGGAGGCCATCGACCCCGAGGCGGCGGCCCGGCTCCACCCCAACGACGAAAAACGCATCCTCCGGGCCCTGGAGGTCTGGTACGAGACCGGGGAGACCATCTCCGAGCACGACCGGCGGACCCGGGACCTGCCCCCCCGGTATGACGGGGTGACCCTGGCCCTGACCTACAGGGACCGGGCTGCCCTCTACGCCCGGATCGACCGCCGGGTGGACCGGATGATGGCGGCGGGCCTGGCCGGGGAGGTTAGGGCCCTTCTGGACCGGGGGGTCCCCCCAGACTGCACCGCCATGCAGGCCATCGGCTACAAGGAGCTGGCCCCCGCCCTCCTGTCCGGCGGGGACCTGACCGCCGCGGCGGAGGAGATCAAGCTCCGCTCCCGGCAGTACGCCAAGCGGCAGCTAACCTGGTTCCGCCGGGACAAGTCCGCCCACTGGCTGGAGCTGGACGATCCCCCGGATTTTTCCGCGGTCCTCCGGGATTCGACAGAATATCTCCGGCAAAGGGGAGTACGATAAGCACATTCCAGGAATTGGAAGAAAATGGGAGTCCTCCCGTCTTCCGTTTCCACGATAAAAAAAGGAGTGTGTTTTATATGATGCAGACACAGACCCTGATGCCGGTACAGGCAAGAACACAGACACAACCGAGAAAACGGAACCTGCAGGATTTTCTCCTCTCCAAGCTCCGACGGACCCGCATGGGAGCCACGGTCTTTCTGGTCAACGGCTTCCAGATCCGGGGCGAGATCCGGGGCTTCGACGCCTTCGTGGTGGTCATCTACAGCGAGGGCAAGCAGCAGATGGTGTACAAGCACGCCATCTCCACGGTGGTCCCCGAGCGGCCCCTGAGCTGGGAGGAGGAGGAAGGCTGAGGTCCTTAAGCGAAACAGGAAGGACCTGACATGAAAACGACTTCCATCCTTTCCAAAATCGTCATCCCCATCCTCATCGTGGCCATTCTGGTCTACCTGGGCCTGTCGGCCTGGCTGGGGATCCGCAACCCATACTCCTTCGTCACCGCCTATACCGACACCATGGAGACCTCCGCGGTGGGCCAGGGCTGGGTGGTCCGCCACGAGGTGCCCATCAACGGCGGCAACGGCCTGGTGAAGCTCAAGCGGGAGCAGGAGGAGAAGGTGGGCAAGGGCCAGGTCATCGCCGAGGTGTACCAGGACGAGCAGTACGAGGAGCACCAGGAGGAGCTGCGCCAGACCCAGACCGATCTCACCGCCCTCCAGTACGCCACCTACGAGCTCTCCCCCACCGGCGCGGTGCTGGAGTCCCAGATGCTCTCCTCCATGACCGCCCTCCAGACCGCCGCCTCCACGGGGAACTTCGCCGGGATGTCCGACGCCACGGAGACCTATAAGAAGACCGTGCTGCGCCGGGAGTACCTGGTCTCCGAGGAGGCCGCCCAGGCCATGGACGCGGCGGGGTGGGCCCTCAACCAGAAATACAACGAGCTCCAGGCGGTCCAGACCGGCGCCACCACCATTGTGGCGGAGGCGGCGGGGGTGTTCTCCACCCACCTGGACGGCTACGAGACCCTGCTCTCCACCTCCATGCTGGAGGCCCAGAGCCCCGCGGGCCTGGAGCGTCTGTCCCAGATCGAGCCCCTGGCCGACGGCGGCTACATGGGCAAGCTCATCACCAGCCCCGAGTGGTTTTACTGCGCCTCCCTGGACGGGCAGTACGCCAACCGGTTCACCGTGGGGAAGAAGGTGACCATCCACTTCAACGCCCTCTCCAACCCCCTGACCATGAAGGTCCGGAGCGTCAGCGAGGTCCAGGACGGCCAGGTGATCATCCTCTTCCGGTCCAACCAGGACGTAGAGCAGGCCGACCAGCTCCGCCGGGAGGCCAGCCGGGTGGTGTTCACCAGCGACGAGGGCATCCGGGTGCCCAAGGAGGCCCTCCGGGTGGATGAGGACGGCCAGGCCGGCGTCTACGTGGCCTCAGGCCACAACGCCCGGTTCCGCCCGGTGAACATCCTGGCGGAGGACGACGTGAGCTATCTGGTGGAGGCTGCCCCGCTGGACAGCACAGATTTGAGGATCCTTCGGGCCGGGGACGAGATCGTCCTGGCCTCGGATACGTTATATGATGGAAAGGTGGTACGTTAAATCATGCCAGAAACCAAGAGCTACGAGACCGTATCCGCCAATGTGGCGAAGGTGCGGGAGCAAATGAAGGAAGCAGCGAAGCGGGCCGGACGGGACCCCGGGGAGATCACCCTGGTGGCCGCCACCAAGGTCCAGACCTCGGACACCATCCGCAACGCCATCAAGGCGGGGATCACCGTCTGCGGCGAGAACCGGGTCCAGGAGCTGGTGGCCCACCTGGAGGACAACGCCTATGAGGGGGCCAAGGTCCACTTCATCGGCCACCTCCAGACCAACAAGGTCAAGTTCGTGGTGGGCAAGGTGGATATGATCGAGTCCATCGACTCGGTCCATCTCATGGACGCCGTGGAAAAGCAGGCGGCCAAGGTGGACGTGGTCCAGGATATCATGCTGGAGGTCAACATCGGCGACGAGGAGAGCAAGGGGGGCGCGGCCAAGGAAGACGTGCTGGCCCTGGCCCGCCACGCCCTGGAGTGCCCCCACCTGCGGCTGCGGGGCATCATGTGCATCCCCCCCGCCACCGCCTCTGAGGAAGAAAATCGCGGGTTTTTTCAGGAAACTTCGCAGCTTTTTATTGACATAAAGGACGAATTAGGGGATAATGGCTCTAATATAGACTGCCTTTCTATGGGCATGAGTGGAGATTATCCGCTGGCCATCGAGGAAGGGTCCACCATGGTCCGTGTGGGAACGGCGCTCTTCGGCGCCCGGCCCCCATGGCATCCCCAGGGCTGAGACCTGTTTCCACCCCGGCCACTTACATTTTTTAGGGGGTTAGCAACACCATGGGATTTTTTGACGAGATCAAGCGGCTCACCCGTCCCTACGACGACCGGATGGACGACGAGGACTTTGAGGCGGAAGAGGAAGCATTCGAGGACGAATACGAGGACGAGCCCCAGCAGCCCGCCCCGGCGCCCCGGGAGGAGCCCCGCCGCCGGGAGTACCGCCAGGAGCCGCCCCAGCAGCCCCGCCGCAACGACAGCGGCAAGGTGGTGAACATCCACGCCACCACCCAGCTCCAGGTGGTGCTGGTCAAGCCCGAGCGGTATGAGAACGCCTCGGAGATCGCCGACCACCTGCGGGACAAGCGCACCGTGGTCCTGAACCTGGAGAAGACCGAGAAGGAGGTCGCCCGCCGGCTTCTGGACTTCCTCTCCGGCGTGGCCTACGCCCAGGAGGGCAAGATCAAGAAGGTCGCCCTGCAGACCTATATCGTCACCCCGTACAACGTGGACATCATGGGCGATCTCATCGACGAGCTGGAGAACAACGGGCTGTATTTCTGAGCAGAGCGTCAGACAGGTTTTTTCCCGCAGAGACATAGAGGGATTGGAGTGAGTTACGATGATGACCCCGCAGGAGGCGGAAGCCCGCGTATTTACCAAAGCCAACTTCGGCGGCTATAACATCCAGCAGGTAGACACCTTTCTGGATACCCTGATCGAGGACTACGGCGCCTTGTATCAGGAGAACGCCACCTTAAAGAGCAAAATGAAGCTGCTGGTGGACAAGGTGGAGGAGTACCGCTCCACCGAGGACGCCATGCGCAAGGCCCTTCACTCCGCCCAGAAGATGGCCGACGAGCTCATCCAGGAGGGAGAGGCCAAGAAGGCCGCCGCCATCGAGGCCGCCGTCACCGAGGCCCGGGAGCAGAGCGAGGCCGTGCGGGCCCAGCTGGCCCTCCAGGAGGAGGCCGAGCAGGCCAAGCTGGACGCCCTGCGGACCGACCTGGCCAATGAGGAGGTCCGTCTGGAGGCCGCCCGGGCCGCCACCACGGCCTATGTGGCCAAGCTCAAGGAGCTCTACACCCAGGAGCTGACCTACATCGGCAGCCTCTCCTCCCTGACCGCCGCCGACGTGCAGGCCCGGAAGGAGGCCGAGGCCCAGCCCGCCCCCCAGCCGGAGGCGGCCCCGGAGCCCGATCCCCAGGCCACCCAGACCTTCCAGCCGGTGAGCGAGCCGGCCAAGGAGGCCGAGGGCCAGGACCTGAGCGAGACCCGCGTCTTCGACCAGATCCAGTTCGACGAGGACGAGGCGGAATAACACCCGCGGGAACCACACAGGAAGACCACACGGAACCTGGCCGTTGACACGGGCAGGTTCCTTCGTGTTATATCACCGGTCCGGCGCCCCTTGGGCTTTGGACGGGAAAGACTGCCCGGCGGGCCGGCTTGTCCGCCGCGCGGGGTGCCCCCATGGGGACCAACTAGAAACAGGAAGAGGAATGATTGAAAATGGCCCAGGATTATAACGCTACCATCAACCTGCCGAAGACCGACTTCCCCATGCGGGCGGGCCTGCCCAAGCGGGAGCCCGAGATGCTGGAGCGGTGGAAGAAGATCGACATCTACGGCGAGCTGCTGAAGAAGAACCAGGGCAAGCCCCGGTTCTCCCTCCACGACGGCCCTCCCTTCTCCAACGGCGCCCTCCACATGGGGCACGCCCTGAACAAGTCCATCAAGGACATCATCGTCCGGTCCTACGCCATGCGGGGCTACTACACCCCCTATATCCCCGGCTGGGACAACCACGGCATGCCCATCGAGTCCGCCATCATCAAGCAGAACAAGCTCAACCACAAGAAGATGCCCGTGCCCGAGTTCCGCTCCGCCTGCCACGCCTTCGCCCAGAAGTACGTGGACATCCAGGCCGAGGGCTTCCAGCGGATGGGCGTCGTGGGGGACTGGGAGCACCCCTACCTGACCATGAACCCCGGCTTTGAGGCCGAGGAGGTGAAGGTCTTCGGGGAGATGTTCAAGAAGGGCTACATCTACAAGGGCCTCAAGCCCGTGTACTGGTGCCCCCACGACGAGACCGCCCTGGCCGAGGCCGAGATCGAGTACCAGGACGACCCCTGCACCACCGCCTTCGTCAAGTTCCCCCTGAAGGACGACCAGGGCAAGCTCCCCGGGGCGGACAAGGCGTCCACCTTCTTCGTCATCTGGACCACCACCATCTGGACCCTCCCCGGCAACCTGGCCATCGCCCTCCACCCCGACGAGGAGTATGTGCTGGTGAAGGCCCAGGACAACGGCGAGACCTACATCATGGCCCGTGCCCTCACCGAGAAGGTCATGACCATCGGCGGCCACCCCGACTATGAGATCGTGGAGAGCCACCCCGGCGCCTTCTTCGAGAATATGCTGGCCGACCACCCCTTCCTGCCCAAGACCTCCCGGCTGGTGCTGGCGGACTACGTCACCATGGACTCCGGCACCGGCTGCGTCCACACCGCCCCCGGCTTCGGCGCCGACGACTACCAGACCTGCAAGCGCTACGGCATGGACATGGTGGTCCCCGTGGACGACCAGGGCCGGCACACCGACTACGCCGGCAAGTACGCCGGTCTGAAGACCGAGGCCTCCAACCCCGTCATCCTGGCGGACATGAAGGAGAGCGGCGTCCTCTTCGCCTCCGAGGAGATCACCCACTCCTATCCCCACTGCTGGCGGTGCAAGAAGCCCATCATCTTCCGGGCCACCCCCCAGTGGTTCTGCTCCGTGGAGTCCTTCAAGGACGCCGCCTGCGACGCCTGCGAGGCCGTCCGCTGGGTCCCCGCCTGGGGCCTGGACCGGATGAAGGCCATGGTCCGGGAGCGCACCGACTGGTGCATCTCCCGGCAGAGAAGATGGGGCCTGCCCATCCCCGTGGTCTACTGCGACGACTGCGGCAAGCCCATCGTCACCGACGAGACCATTCAGATCATCTCCGACCTCTTCGGCAAGGAGGGCTCCAACGCCTGGTTTGAGAAGACCGCCATGGACATCCTCCCCGCCGGCTTCACCTGCCCTCACTGCGGCAAGTCCAACGGCTTCACCAGCGAGCAGGACACCCTGGACGGCTGGTTCGACTCCGGCTCCTCCCACGTGGCCGCCATGAAGAAGGACCAGGGCTTCTGGCCTGCCGATATGTACATGGAGGGTCTGGATCAGTATCGCGGCTGGTTCCAGGCGGCCCTGCTGACGGCGGTGGGCTCCACCGGCGTTGCCCAGGCCCCCTTCAAGGAGTGCCTCACCCACGGCTGGACCGTGGACGGCGAGGGCAAAGCCATGCACAAGTCCCTGGGCAACGGCATGGACCCCTACGAGATCATGAACAAGTACGGCGCGGACCTGCTGCGCCTGTGGGCCGCCTCCGCCGACTACCACGCCGACGTGCGCTGCTCCGACAAGATCTTCAAGCAGCTCTCCCAGAACTACCTGAAGTTCCGCAACACCGCCCGGTACTGCCTGGGCAACCTGGACGGCTTCGACCCCAACACCCTGGTGGCCCCCGCCGACATGGAGGAGCTGGACCGCTGGGCCATCACCCGGCTGAACGCTCTGATTACCCGGTGCTTCCAGGCCTATGACGATTACGAGTTCTCCGTCATCACCCACGCCGTCAACGACTTCTGCGTGGTGGAGATGTCCAACTTCTACCTGGACATCATCAAGGACCGCCTGTACTGCGAGGGCAAGGACGACCGGCTCCGCCGCTCCGCCCAGACCGCCCTCTACCTCATCCTGGACACCATGACCAAGCTCATGGCCCCCATCCTCTGCTTCACCGGCGACGAGATCTGGCAGGAGATGCCCCACCGCGCCGGCGACGACGCCCGGAACGTCCTCTTCAACGACATGAACCAGCCCTTCGCGGACTACGCCCTGGACGAGGCCGCCATGGCCAAGTGGGACAAGATCATCGAGGTCAAGGACGTGGTCAACGGCGTGCTGGAGACCGCCCGGAAGGAGAAGCAGGTGGGCAAGAGCCTGGAGGGCGCCATCGCCCTCACCGTCCCCGCTGAGGACGCCTTCCTGGCGGACATGGACCCCGAGGCCCTGGCGGACCTGCTCATCGTCTCCCAGGCTGCGGTGACTGTGGGGGACGCCATCGCCGCCTCCGTCACCCCCGCCCCCGGCGAGAAGTGCCAGCGCTGCTGGAAGGTGCTGCCCACCGTGAACAGCGACGGTCTGTGCCCCCGGTGCGCAGGCGTTTTGGGCTGAGCCCCTGACACAACAGAAACGATACCAAGCGGCCGGCCGTAGGGCCGGCCGCTTTCCCTACCACCCATGAGGAGGACACACAATGATCGGTTACCTCATCTTCGCCGCGGTGTGGGTGGCCCTGGACCAGGGGGTCAAGTTCCTGGTGCGGGCGGCCATCCCCCTGCACACCAGCCAGCCCTTCCTGCCGGGCTTTGACCTGACCTACATCCGCAACACCGGCGCGGCCTTTTCCATTTTCAGCTCCGCCACCTGGCTGCTGACGGTCCTATCCGGGGTGGCCACGGTGGTGCTGCTGGTCCTCCTGGTCCGGCGGGTGCTGCCCACCCGGCTGGGGATGTTCTCCCTGTCCCTCCTCCTGGCGGGGGCGGCGGGGAACTTCATCGACCGGCTGGCCTTCGGCTACGTCACCGATATGTTCGAGACCACCTTCATGCACTTCCCCGTCTTCAACGTGGCGGACATCGGCGTGGTCATCGGCGGCGTGCTGCTGGTGCTCACCGTCCTCTTCACCGGAGAGAAGGAGGCCAGGCCATGACCATCCACCTCACCGCCCAGCAGCACGGCCAGCGGGCGGACCTCTTCCTGGCCAAGGTCCTCCCCGACCTGACCCGGTCCGCCGCCCAGAAGCTCCTGGAGGAGGGGCGGGTCTACCGGGAGGGCAAGCCCCTGAAGAAAAACCAGAGGCTGGACATCGGGGATCAGATCACCGTGGTCATCCCCGACCCGGTGCCCCTGGAGGCCGTCCCCCAGGACATCCCCCTGGACGTGGTCTTCGAGGACGAGGACGTCATCGTGGTCAACAAGCCCGTGGGCCTGGTGGTCCACCCCGCCCCCGGCCACCCCGACGGCACCCTGGTCAACGCCCTGCTCCACCACTGCGGCGGGAGCCTGTCGGGGATCAACGGGGTCATCCGCCCGGGCATCGTCCACCGCATCGACCGGGACACCAGCGGCCTGCTCATCGCCGCCAAAAACGACACGGCCCACCTGGCCCTGGCCGACCAGCTCAAGGACCACTCCCTCTACCGGGAGTATGAGGCGGTGGCGGTGGGGGGCTTCAAGGAGGACACAGGCACCGTGGACCTGCCCATTGCCCGGCACCAGACCGACCGGAAGCGCATGGCGGTGAACCACATGACGGGCAAGCGGGCCGTCACCCACTGGACGGTGCTGGAGCGCTTCTCCGGCTACACCCATCTGCAATGCCGACTGGAGACCGGCCGGACCCACCAGATCCGGGTCCACCTGGCCCACCTGGGCCACCCCGTCCTGGGGGACCCGGTGTACGGCGGGGTGCGGAAGGGCTTCCCGGAGCTGGCCGGCCAGTGCCTCCACGCCCGGCGGCTCTCCTTCCTCCACCCCCGGACCGGGGAGCGGATCACCGTGGAGAGCCCTCTGCCCGACTATTTCACCGCCACCTTGACAAGGTGCGCCAATTTGCAGTAAAATGCACAAATGTTGATTTCAAACCTGGGCGGAAAGGAGGAAGGCGTCATGGGCAAATTCGACGGGGTCCTGCTGGCCTCGGACTACGACGACACCCTGTATGACAGGCGCCTGAGCATTTCCCGGGAAAACCGGGAGGCCATCGGCTACTTCCTCCGGGAGGGAGGGACCTTCACCATCTCCACGGGCCGGTCCCTGAAAAACTTCTCCATCCAGATGGAGCTGGAGCGCCTGCCGGTGAACTCTCCGGTGATCCTGGCCAACGGGGCGGTGATCCACGACTTTGCCGCCGGGAAGACCCTGTGGCAGCGGGTCCTGCCCGACACCATCCCCGGCCACCTGGAGGAGGTCTGCGCCTCCTTTCCCGAGGCGGGCTTCGAGGCCTACCACCAGGAGGAGGACGGGGAGGAGACCGTCTACACCTTCCGGGCCAACCTGGCCACGGAGAAGCACCTCAAGCGCTGCCGCCTGACAGGCATCCCCCGCCAGATCAGCCAAATGCCCACCCCCTGGATCAAGGTCATCCTCCAGCACGTGGACCCCCAGTACCTCATGGCGGTGGAGGACTATCTCCTGACCCGGTTCGCGGACCGGTATGAGATCACCTTCTCCAACCCCTACCTGCTGGAGGTCACCGCCAAGGGGGCCAACAAGGGCCTGTGCGTCCAGCGGGTGGCGGAGGGTCTGGGCATCGCCCCGGACCACATCTACTGCGTGGGCAACGGCATCAACGACATCCCCATGCTGGCGGTGTCTGCCATCCCCTTCGCCCCGGCGGACTGCTACGACGAGGTGAAGGACTGGGGGGCGGTGATCCTGCCCTCCTGCAACGAGAGCTGCGTGGCGGAGCTGATCCGGAGGCTGGATGGGGTGTACTGAGGGGGCGGATTTCTCGTTATGATAGTGATAACTGCGACGTTTCCACCTCATCCGACCTCGCTTCGCTCGGCCACCTTCTCCTCAAGGAGAAGGCTATTGTGAAGGGATACCCCAGAGCCTTCCCCCTGGGGGGAAGGTGCCCCGAAGGGGCGGATGAGGGGGAGACTGGAAGTGCTGTTCTATCCCACCGACAGTGATCCCAATACTACAAATCAAAACCCCGGCCCCCGCGAAAGCGGGGGCCGGGGTCGTTTCATTCGGTCAAGTCACGTTTTCGGTTCCGTTATTCCTGCCCGGCGGCCCGGTACAGGAAGGTCACCACCTGGCTGCGCAGGCAGTTGGCCTTGGGGGAGAAGGTGGTCTTGGAGGTCCCGGCGGTGACGTTCTTCTCCACCGCCCACAGGACGGGCTGGTAGAAGTAATCGGAAGAAGTCACGTCGGTGAAGGGGTTCTCCGTGGCAGTGGGGGCGGGCTTGCCCTCGTACCGCCAGAGGAAGGTCACCGCCTGGCCCCGGATGACGGTATCGTCAGGGGAGAAGGTGGTGGAAGAGGTCCCCACGGTGATCCCCTTTTCCACCGCCCACAGGACGGCGTCATAGTAGTACGCGCCCTCCTTCACGTCGGTGAAGGGGTTCTCGCTGGAGGTGGGCGCGGGCTGGCCGGCGTCCCGCCAGAGGAAGGTCACCATCTGGGCCCGGGTGCAGGTGGCGTCGGGGGCAAAATGGGTGGCGTCCACGCCCTCGGTGATGCCCTTGTCCACGGCCCAGTAGACGGCGTCGTGGTAGTAGGCGTCCTTGGGCACGTCCACGAACTTTTCGTTGGTCGTGGGCTGGGTCTCATCCTTGGCAAAGGAAACCGCAACATCCACCGCCGAGGCGGGCATGGTAAAGCTGTAGGTTCCGTCGCCGTTGTCCTTGACGGTCACGGGCTTGCCGTCCTTGTCCGTCACGGTCACGGCGTCCACCTTGTAGCCCTCGTCGGGCTTGGGGGTGATGGTGACGGTCTTGCCCTTGGCGGCGTTTTGGGGATTGACCGTTACCGTGCCGTTGTCCACAGAGGCGGGCGGGTTGACCTTGTAGGTGGTGGTGCCGCCGCCGCCGGAGGTGCCGGATTCGGTGTCCTTTTTGGTGAAGAGGTATTGATACGCGGCGGCATTTTTCTCCATCACAACTTTTGTATCATCGGCTACGAGATATGTGCCGATATTATCGTAGTCATCGGATTTCTTGCTCACGTCCACCGTCATCGGCTTGCTCACGGTGATCTTTGTACCCGCAGCCAGGTTGGTGTCTGTGCCAAGGATGTATACGGTGCAACCCTCGGAAGCGTCATCGAAGGCGTCTTTAATGCTGGCATACTGGTGCGTTACTTTCGTTGCATCCTTCGCCCAGAGGGAGGCCACAGGACCGGTGCCGCCGATCTCGAAGGTTGAGAAGCCGTCGGGGTTGGTGAAGGTGAGGATTTGCTTTCCACTTTCATCTTTGACGGCACCTTCATAGAGGAAGGTCTTCCCTGCTTCAGTCGTGTGCTTGACCCAAACAGTGTCACCTGCGGTGAACAGCCCGGTCACGTCGATGGAAATCTCGACGGGCTCATTCACCGTAACATCTCTTGTTTCAAGCGTCACACTGTTGCTTTCATCAATTTGATCCGCTGTAGGTGCATTTGTACCACCCACCACAGCAATCACATCGCACTTCGGCTTGATGTCAAGTGTGATGGTTTTATTGGTTGTGTCATACTCTTTTGCATCCACTACGAAATATGTCTCATAGACGACATAAATAGCAGTATCTTCCGCCAAAGAATAGGTCCACTTCCCGTCACTCCCCTTCGTTGCGCTAAAGGAGACGAGATTATTTTCAATCAGCTTACCTTTTGCTGTATTTTTATCATTATCCTTTTGAACGTCCGTTGTGCTCACTTTGTCTGCGCCCGTAACACTCTGTGCTGCGGCTTCTGCTTTTTCTTTGTTTTCGGTCGCTGATACCGTAACATCGGGGTCAGCCGACGCAGTAGCGGGTGTCACAGCAACTTCTTTAGCCGCTTCTTCAGCGCCTTTTTCCATCCCAATCATATAGGGGTAGTCGGTCTTGGGTGCCTTGCTGTTCGTGCCATCGTTTTCAACTACTTGATAGCCGGTAGCGACATATTTCTCATTGGGCACCGTAGAGAAGTAACCGCCGGAGAGGAAGCCATTTGCAGGAGTGTTTTGATTCCCGCCCTTATCATTGCCATAGGCATAAGCGGCAACTGCTTCGGCATACTTACTCTTGAAATTGCCCCCTGACACAGTAATGGTTGCAGGACTATAGGGGTAATCGCAGGATTCCACGACAAGCGCATCGCCGGTATTGTTCCAACCGTTTCCACTATGCTCAAAAGCCGTTTTCTCACCGTTACCAATAAAGGTTCCGCCGCTGATTGTTATTTTACCGCCTTTTGCATAGAAAGCAGTTTTGCCTGTCATTGTGCCGTCGGTTACATTAAAAATACCGGCAGGCGCATAGACTGCGCCGTCGTTTGTGGAAGTTAACGTACCGCCGCTAATATTGACCGTGGCGCCGTTGGCATAATTTGTATCGCCTTCCTTGCTGCCATTTGTAGAAATAGCAGCGGCATCTTTACTTGTCGCGGACGCCTCCCCAGAGAAGTTCAACGTGCTGTTTCCAAACAAGCAAATTGCGTAAGAATCAGAGGTGATAGTACCTCCGGAAATATTCACAACAGCATTACCGGAAATATCCAGCGCCTGTGCATTTGAGCTATTCAGAGCACCGCCAGTCATAGTAAAGTTGCCTTGGCAAATTACGCCATAAGAAGTCCCTTTCAGTGTGCCACTCTCAAGGATAAGTGTACACTCAGGATCGACCCAAACAGCAGTTCCACCACTCTCAATGGAGCCCGTTTTATCACTACTGCTGTCAGTAATTGTGAGACTGCCGTTACTTTCTGGGCCTATGACCGTCTTTTCTGTTCTGCTTAGCTTATGACCATTCAGGTCAAGCTTCACGTTCTTTTTAACAGAAATAAAGCTTGTTGTGCTAATATTTGCATCAAGCACAATAGTCCCATCATTATTTAATGCGTTCGTGAGAGCATCTAATGTGGAAACCTTAGTACCTCCTTCCGCGGCAAACGCCCCCATAGGCAATAAGGACAATGCCATACAGAAGCAAAGTGCAATCGCAAACAATCGTTTCTTCATCTTACGTACCTCCTTAAAAAAATCCATACTTCCTATGGTGTTGAAAGACTATCATCTTTAGCCCCGCTAAAGATGAGGACAGGTACCTGTCCTGAAAAATACGACACACCTTATGACAATGGTTATTGTAACAAATTATTGATGAGGTTACAATAGTTTTTAGAAAATTTTTTCAAAAATATTGGAAAATTGGAAACCACCATATGATTTATATGAAAAGTGGCAAAAATCTCCCCGAGACAACTGTCTCGGGGAGATTTAGATTGTTTCTCCAACAGGTTACCCCGCCTTCGTAGGCCGGGTATCTCCCTGGGCGGCGGGGCGGTAGCGCTCGGTCCAGACCTTGGCGGCCCAGGGGGGCGCCACCACCTCCGCCTGGCCCTCCAGGGCGGTCAGCCAGCCCCAGAAGGCCGGGCCCACCACCGCCTCGGCGGCGAAGGTGAAGGTCTCCCCGTCCTCCTCGGGGATGAGGGCGGTGTCCCGGCCGAAGCGGTGGAGGATCTCCCCCGCCAGCTCCCGGCGGCACCGCAGGCGCACCCGCCGCCGCAGATCGGGGTCCGGGCCGAAGGGGGCGTCCGTCCAGTGGCGGAGGTTGATCTCCCGGCCCTGGGCGGGCAGGCCGGTGACCTGGACCTGGGCCATCCGGTCGGGATAGAAGACCCCGGTGGTCTGGGCCCGGTGGTCCCAGGCCACCAGGGCGTAGCGCTCGTTGTCCCACACCAGGCCCTTGGGGCTGACCACCATCCGCCCCCCGGCGGCCCGGAGCTGCTTCTCCGGGGTGAGCTCCACGGGGTAGAAGGACAGGGCCTTCCCGGTCTGGAGGGCGGCGTGGATCTTGTCCAGGACGGCCCGGAGGGCGTCGGTCTCCCCGGGGCTCCGGCGGGAGCGGACCACCGGCCGCCGGAGCCCCGCCCGCAGGTGGGCCGGGGCCATGGTGACCAGGCCCTCCAGCAGGGCGGCCCGGGCGGCGTCGGTGAGCCAGGGGTAGACGGACACCGCGTCGATGAGCTGCCGCAGCTCCCCCCGCTCGAAGGTCCGGCCGGTGAGGTACCAGCCGCCCCCCCGGCCGGGCTTGTAGTCCACCGCCAGCCCGTGGCGCTTGAAGGCGGCCAGGTCCCGGTAGAGGCTCTTCCGCTCGGCCACGATGCCCTGCTTCTCCAGCCGGGCGGCCAGAGCGGACAGGGGCAGGGGGCGGGTCTCGTCGGTCTCGTGGTACAGGATGCGGGCCAGGGCCAGGGTCCGGTCCCGCTGGTCAGTGTGATGCTTCCCCATCATTTGTCCCTCCTTCACAGGCGCCCCATTGGCGCCGTCAGCTTGTGCTTTCAGGGACATTATAGAACGGTTGTTCGAAAAAAGCAAGGAGGAATTCGAACGGGTGTACGAAAATGGGGTCTGGGGGAGGCGCAGGCAGCCTCACTCCCAGGTCTTCCACACGTCGGGCTGATACCCCACGGTGGCCTGCTTCCCGTTGCGGACGATGGGGGCCCTGAGGAGGGTGCCGTCCTCTAAAATCTTCTCGATCTTGTCCTCGGGGTAGGCGAGATAGGTCAGCAGGGAGGCGTCGGGGTGGCCGGGGTCCAGCAGGTCCTCCAGCCTGACGCACCGGAGGACGGAGGTGAGCTCCCCCTTGCTGATGCCCGTCTTTTTCAGGTCGATGGCCTGGTATTTGATCCGGCGCTCCTTGAAGTAGCGCTCGGCCTTCTTGGTGTCGAAGCTCTTGGCTTTGCCGAAGATCTGGATGTTCATGGGGGTGTCCTCCTGTGAGTTGGTGAGGATAGGGTAGCATAGAGGGGCGGGGTTGTCAAATGGGGAGGGAAAAAGGACCCCCGGGCCAGGTGGCCCGGGGGAGGGTGGATGTTCAATTGACAAAAATGTCAGGAATTGAAAGAATTAGTCCACTGCGTTGTCAACGTCATAGACGACAGCCAGAATGTCATAGGGACTAGTGCTGTCGAACACAACATAGGCGTTATCCACATAGCCGCCACCCTCAGCTTCGTCAGCGAACAGGATGCTGCTCTTGTCGTAACCGGTTGCGCCCTCGTCCTCGCTGGCGTCGATGAAGATGTACTGGACATTATCGTCGAACTCCACGCGAGTACCAGCGGAGACATGGCTGTCTGCGACAGGTCGGGCGAAAGTCATGCCAGTGTCATTCATCGAACGAATGGCAACGGACTCACCAGCGGCCTTAGCAGTGTCGATCAGACTATCGGAGTTGACCGTGTACTCGACCACCTTACCGACGAAGGAAGGATCGATCGTCATATCGGTATCGGGCTTCACGGTATCGAATTTCTTCTCACCATCTGCGGTCCACAGGGTAACTGTGTAGATGTCTTCCTTATCCTCGTTCTGCTTCTGGACAACGCCGGTGACATAGCCATACTGGCTGTCGCTGCTCTTCACGTCGTTCTGCTCAATGGCAACATAAGCCATATTGGCAGTGCCCACATTGGTCTTGCTGTCCTTGGTAGCCACGACAAAGTTGACCTTATCGAAGTCAGCCTGCTTCATAGCCTTCATGGCGGAGCCGGTGATGACCTTTGTGGAGTTGTCGCCCGTGAGAACGAAAATCACAGCGTCGTCGGCGATAGCGTAGCCGTCGATGAAACCGGCCTTGGTGGAGCTGTTGTTCTGGGTGGTAACCACATTGGAATTATAGTTGTTTCCGGCAAAGTCGAAGCCAGTCTTGTTGTTATCGCCCTTTTCATAGCCCATACCGTTTGGTGTGACATACGCATCAACAGAGGTCAGGGTGTACTCCTGGTCCTTGTTGGTGTCATAGACAAACATCTTGTACAGTACGGAGCTGGCAACTTTACCGTTGTTCATAGGAACGTCTTCGCCAAAGTCAACGGTGATGTTTCTGCCGCCGACATAACTGATTTGGCCAACGTAGGTAGGATAAGTGACGAGGTAATCGCCCTTGCCGTTGCCATCAAGGTCAATCAGGGAAATCTCCCAATAGGCAGGCATAACATCCATTTCATTAACAACATCGCTTTCTGCGTTGTCATAGAGATTGTAAATAGAATAGAATTCACCAAGGTTCAGATTCGCAACAGCATAGAGAGCAGCATCCTCACCGGGGAAGTCATCCCAATCCTCATCGAAATCATAGGCATCAAACTTCTCTAACTTATATTGGTCCTTTCACCCAATCCACCAGTTTTAAGTTCGATGATAACGACATTTACTCTGGCGCCGACGAAGACAACTATGTCCTTGTTGTTGCTGGACGGAACACGGTTGCCGACACTGCCCCCAGCAAGGTCAAGGAAGATGCTACAATCACCATGCTGAGCATGGACACCATCGGAGTGACTGGTGTCAAGAGCGCTTCTGTTCAGGCTGACGGTTCCTGGATCGACCACGATCTCTTTGCTGGCTCTGAGGTTAAGGCAGCCGGCGCAGACGGTTTCGCAAGTGGCAACGATTACGATGTTGCCACTGTGAACGGCATCATTGTTGCCGCCGAGGAAGTCGACAGCAATTCCAAGGATATCCTGTTCGTTGCCCAGCGTGACAAATATGACGCCGCCCTGGGTGAGAGCACCGGCACCGTTGATGCGAAGGTTTACTTCACCGATGGCAAGAGCGACGTTGTTACTGTCAACAAGCTGGAAGGCAAGAAGCTGGCTTCCTCTGCTGGTGAAAAATACACTGCTGAAAGCACATTTGTCCCTGGCCTGTACACCTACACCGTTTCTGGCGGCCAGTACAGCCTGAAGGCTATTAACGGAAACAACAAGGCTGGTTATGACGATTACGGTACTGGCGTGTTTAATCCCGATCAGGGTAAGTATGGTGCTACCTCCGTTGGCGATGATGCCGTAATCTTTACCGGTACGAAAGTTGACGCCGCAGGTGATGTTCCTATGCATTACACCGACGTGTCTGTTATCTCCGGCGAGAAGTTAAAGAAGTTTGAGGATGACTCTGTTGCGTTTGATTCGCTTGGTTACCTGATGGATAAGGTCAGCGGCATCAAATACGTAATGGTTGCCACTGCGCTCTCTAGTACTGAAGTTGAATTTACCAGCGATCAGATGTACGCTTATGTTATCGACTCCCCCTATGAGACCCAGATCAAGGACGGCGAAGAGGATGTCGATGTGTGGGCGATTCCCGTTTGGAACGGTGAAGAGCAGGTTGTCCTTTACGCAGAGCCCGATGAATACATCCGCCTTGTCAAGGGCGATGCCTTCGGCTATGAACTCTCTGACGATGATCTGTATTCCGTAAACCTTGAAAAGGCCACTATGACCGCAATCACTGGTTTCCAGAACAAGTCTGAGGGCCTGGTTGAGTTCTATGCTCTGGGTGAAGATACAGTACTTACGTATAATAAGGACAACAAAGCTTGGTATGGTGACTATGATTCCACGTTGGGAACAGAAGGCAAGGTATCCATCGAAATGGACGAAGATGTTGTGTTCATCGGTATCAACAGCGACAACTATGCTTCCTGCGAGACCATTACTGGCAACAATGTGAAGACTGTTTCTTATGATGAGGTCAACGACGTTGTTGCGGCGAACTCTTATATCATGACCAACAATGATGGTTCGAAGGTCCTGGCGATTTTCTTCGATACCAACAACAGCTTGGTCAACAAGGAGAAGGGCGATCCCATCTATCTGTGCGCGGCTGAGTAATTCACCCTCCAATCTGCAAATTTGATGATTGTCCGATCCTATCCCCCCGGGCCTCACGGCCCGGGGGTCCTTTTATCCTCCCCAAAGCATCTCCCCCAAAACCCCGAAAAAGGGGCTTTTTCTTATGCCCAAAACGTGATATACTAAAAGGAAACCTGAATTCCCCGGTCCCTCGCGGACCGAAAAGGAGGCGTCCCCATTGGACCCCAACAAAAACAAGAACAACCGGGGCGGCAAGGACCCCCGCCGGCGCTCCCTCCTCATCGGGGCCGTCCTCTGGGCCCTGGTGCTGGTCTTCTTCTTCCACTTCGTGGCCGGGCAGATCGAAAAGCGGGGCACAGAGGAGGTCCCCTATTCCACCTTCGTCCAGATGGTCAAGGAGGACCGGGTGGCCACCGTGGAGCTGGCCGCCAACAAGTACACCTTCTACCTCAAGGAGGATATGCCCGAGGCCCTGGTCAACGGCAGCGAGGACCTGGCCGAGGTCATGGCCGAGCAGATGCGCAAGGGCGGGGCCACCCGGTATATCACCGCCACCATCCCCCTGGAGACCCAGGATATCCGCCCCCTGCTGGATGAGCACGGGGTGGAGTACGGCTCCGTGGTCAAGGAGGAGTCCTCCTACCTGATGAACGTCCTCATGGGCTATATCCTGCCCATGCTCCTGATGGTGGGCCTGCTGGTCCTCCTCATGCGCAGAATGGGCGGCATGGGGGGCCTGGGCGGCGTGGGCAAGGCCAACGCCAAGGTCTATATGGAAAAGTCCACCGGCGTCACCTTCGCCGACGTGGCGGGTCAGGACGAGGCCAAGGAGTCCCTGGAGGAGGTCATCGACTTCCTCCACCACCCCGACAAGTACACCGAGATCGGCGCCAAGCTCCCCAAGGGCGCCCTGCTGGTGGGCCCTCCGGGCACCGGCAAGACCCTCCTGGCCAAGGCCGTGGCGGGGGAGGCCGACGTCCCCTTCTTCTCCATCTCCGGCTCGGACTTCGTGGAGATGTTCGTGGGCGTGGGCGCGTCGAGAGTCCGCGACCTCTTCAAGGAGGCCAGCAAGGTGGCCCCCTGCATCGTCTTCATCGACGAGATCGACACCATCGGCAAGACCCGGGACAACCGCATGGGGGGCAACGACGAGCGGGAGCAGACCCTCAACCAGCTCCTGGCGGAGATGGACGGCTTTGACCCCACCAAGGGGATCATCCTCCTGGCGGCCACCAACCGGCCCGAGGTCCTGGACCAGGCCCTGCTGCGGCCCGGGCGGTTCGACCGGCGGATCACCATCGACCGGCCCAACCTGGCGGGCCGTCTGGCTACCCTCCAGGTCCACACCCGGCGGATCCGTCTGGCGGAGGACGTGGACCTCAAGCGGGTGGCCCTGGCCACCGCGGGCACCGTGGGGGCGGACCTGGCCAACCTGGTCAACGAGGCGGCCCTCCGGGCGGTGCGCCTGGGCCGGAAGGCGGTGCGGCAGGAGGACCTGCTGGCGGCCTTCGAGCTGGTCATCGCCGGGACCGAGAAAAAGGGCAGCGTCCTCACCGAGTTTGAGAAGAAGCTGGTGGCCTATCATGAGGTGGGCCACGCCATGGTGGCCTACAAGCAGAAGAACACCGAGCCGGTGCAGAAGATCACGATTGTTCCCCACACCCAGGGGTCCCTGGGCTATACCCTCCTGATGCCCGAGGAGGACAAGACCGAGCTGCGGACGAAGGACGAGCTTCTGGCCCGGATCGCGGTGTCCATGGGGGGCCGGGCGGCGGAGGAAGTGGTGCTGAACACCATGACCAACGGCGCGGCCCAGGACATCCAGGACGCCACGGCCATTGCCCGGAACATGGTGGCCATGTACGGCATGAGCGACCGGTTCGGCATGATGGCCCTGGCCTCCAAGCGGAGCCAGTACCTGGACGGCGGCTACGGCATGGACTGCGCCCAGGACACGGCGGCGGAGATGGACGAGGCGGTGCGGGTCATCCTGGACCAGTGCTACGACCAGGCGGTGCAGATCCTCAAGGACAGCCGGGCGGACATGGACAAGGTGGTGGCCTATCTGCTGGAGAAGGAGACCATCACCGGCGCGGAGATGGTGGCCATCATCGAGGGCCGGGACCCCGCCACGGCGGACTCCCCCCTGCTGGACGCCCTGCGCCCCGAGCCGAAGCCTGCGCCGGAGCCTGTGGTGCAGCCGGCGGCTGAGGAGCCCAAGCCGGCGGAGGCGACGCCCGCCGAGCCGGTCCGTGAGGAAACGACTGACGGGGGGGCGGACGCCCCGGCGGAGCCGTTTGACGGGGAGGACCCGTTCTGAGATGAACAGAAGACCCGCCTTCGCCGGTTTCCCAGACCGGCGGAGGCGGTTTTTTGTCTGCGGTTTGTTGACGGTTTTTTGTGGAGAGGCGGGCTGTGTTATCGGGCGTGGGAGAGACGGGGGAAACGCTTGAAAACCGGCAGGTGAACCCTGAAGAAGGTTCTGGGCTTGGTTCTGTGCCTGGCTATGATGCTCAGCATCA
>CACZKM010000002.1 GCA_902781745.1 Oscillospiraceae bacterium | reverse complement strand
GTCAAACTGTCCGGGGGACAGTTTGATAAGAGAAAGCGAAGCAACCACAGAAACTGTGGCACGGCGAAGCCGTGACGGAGAGGGCGCTTTTCACCTTTTACAACGGCCCCTTGTTTTGTTCGTATGGGGTCAAAAAAGACCTGTCCAAGGGAAGGGCACCCCATGGATCGCGATGGCCAACGCCACCGCCAGGACCACCATGGACACCATTTGCTTCCGCCGCAGCAGCAGGAGGGTGGCTGCCAGAAGGACCAGCTCCAGGGGGCTCACCGGGTCCACGTAGAAGGCCCCGTAGGAAAAGGTCAGATCGATGAGCACCGCCAGGATACAGGCGCTCAGGACGATGCCCAGGATCCCCTCCCCCTTGGCGTACCAGCACAGGAGGGCCAGGAAGGGGGAGGCCAGGGTCAGTCCGAACCAGATCATGGCATAAGATCGGGGGAAAAAGCCCGCTCCGAACCTGGAGTAGAGGTAGTAGGCCCCCACCATTCCCAGGAAAAAGGCGAAGACGTACCAGGCCGCCCGGAAGGGGGACCCGCTCAGACAGGCGATGAACACCGCCAGGGTGATCCACACAGCGGAGCGGCCCAGGAAGTTGGTCACGTCCAGGGTCTGGAAGAGCTGGGGCAGGTCGTTGACAGCCTGGGTATCCAGGAATTTTGACCCCGCTCCCAGCAGGGCCCCCAGGACCAGGAAGAGGAGGATAAAGGCCGCAGTCCTCCCCCGTCCGGCGTCGGTTCTCTCCCGCATCTCAATCGCCCTCTTTCTCAAAGGCGTTGGCCTCCCGGAGCTTGGCCAGCACGTAGGCGTAGCCCTCGGCCCCGTTGTGGGGGAGGAGGCAGAAGGAGCAGTCCTTGATGCCGTTGCGCATGACGTAGCCGCCCCCGCAGTCCTTCATCCGGTAGAGAGGACAGTAGCAGAAGAGGCAGTTGAAATCCGCCACGTCGTCGTGGCAGGGAAAGTATTCACATTCGCTGTTCTGGAACCAGGTATAGTGCCGTCCGGTCAGGTCCATGGCTGTGACCTCCCTTTATGAAATATGGGATTCTTCCTTCCACCGGGTCAGGGCCTGCCTCCCCTCCTCGGTGACGGGCATGAGCCACCGCCAGGAGTAGAAGTGCCGCAAACACAGGAAGGTCTTGACGTAGTCCTCCGACATGAGCATCAGGGCGTAGACCACCGGGAAGGGCAGGCGGAGGACATAGGCGCAGATCACGGTGGTGGGGATGGACAGGAGCCACAGGCAACCCATGTCATACTTGACCCCGGTGGAGGTGTCGCCCCCCGCCCGGTAGATGCCCACGATGGTGATGTAGGGCAGGTTCCGGGTGATCATGTGGCCGCTGTAGAGGATGAGGATGATCACCGCGCTGGAGTAGGTCAGCTCGGACAGGGCGCCCCCGGTGTTGAAGAGGTGGATCATGGGGTGGCGGAAGAGGATGAGCACAGCCCCCAGGGCGATGCCGCAGGCAGGCTGGAGGATGACGAACCGCCGGGCGTGGGCCACCCCGTGGCCGATGCTCCCCGCCCCCACGGAGTTGCCCACCATGATGGCGCAGGCGGAGCACAGGCCGATGAGGAGGGCGAAGGCCAGATTCTCGAAGGTCCGCACAATGGTCACCGCCGCGAAGTACTCATAGCCCAGGTTGGAGTAGACCAGGTTCAGCACCACGGTGCCCAGGCCCCAGGCCACCTCGTTGACCACCACAGGGAAGGACTTTCGCAGGTACTCCTCCAGCCTGTCCCGGCGGAAGTCGAAGAACTCCCTCACCGGGCCGTAGAGGATGTTCCGCTGGACCGCCGAGACCGCCAGCACAAAGGCCAGACCCGCCCAGGAGGCGATGACCGTGGCCCAGGCCGCCCCCACGATGCCCATTCTAGGCAGGCCCAGCTTGCCGAAGATGAGGCCGTAGTCCAAGGTGATGTTCAGGGCGGTGGTGAGCACGGCGGTGAACATGGGCAGCTTCACCCGGCCCGTGGACCGGAGGACCGCCCCGATCATGCTCACCGCCATCTGGGCGATGTAGGACAGGCCCGCTACCCGGAGGTAGGCCGCCCCCTGGGCCACCACCTCGGGGGTGCGGTTGAAGATCCGCATGGCGGGCGCCGGGGCAAAGACGCAGATGCAGGTGAAGACCAGGGAAATGGCCATCACGGCGGTCATGGCGGTGCCGTAGACCCGGTGGATGCCCTTCACGTCCTTCACGCCCCAATACTGGGCGTAAAACAGGGTGGCCCCGGAGCAGAAGCCGAACTGGCAGATATTGAGAAACCACGCCCACTGGGTGGCCATGCCGATGGCCGACAGGGGCACATCCCCAAGCTGGCCCACCATGAGGGTGTCCACCAGGGCGAAGGAGCTGATGAGAAGGTTCTGGACCGCCACGGGCAGGGCCAGACGGAGGGTCGTGGTCCAGAAGACCGAGTCCCTCCAGTTCAGCCGGGGCAGGGCCATGACGATCCACCTTCTTTCACGGGGTATGGGGTTGGGCGGTCATTCCGCCGGGGACAGGGTCAGACGGCCCGCCCCGTCCAGGGAGAGGGGATACAGGGTTTCCAGGTCCGGAGTCACGCCGGTCTCGGCAGCCAGGGCCCCTCGGAATGCCTCGTCTCCCTCTTGGAGATACAAATAGGTGTCGTGGCACGCCGCCGCCTGGGTCTTGAGCCGCTCCAGGTCCCCCGCCGGGTCGCCCCACAGCATCAGCCAGTCCATGGACACCGGGGAAACCTGGTTGACCACGATGGGGTTCACAGCGGTCTCCCGGGTCACCAGGAGGACCCGCACCCCGGGGGCGTCCAGAGGAAGGCCGGAGACCCGGTCCGCGAAGGGGCGGAACCTGGTCTCATATTCCGTCCGCAGCGCGATCCGCTGCTCGTCCAGGGGATCGTAGACGAACCGCCGGCCGATGTCGTTCCAGGCGGTACAGGTGAGGAGGATGGCCGCCGTCACTAGGCAGACGATCCGGGTCCGCCGGTCTCCCCCCGCCGGAACCGTGGCCCCGGGGGCCCTCCCCGAGGCAAAGCCCGCCAGGAGCATGAGCAGCCCCAGGTCCGCCGGGGCGCAGTAGCGGGTCATGAGCTTCGCTGCCTGGACGGGGTCCAGGTACTGGGTCTCGTCGTAGAACATGGTGAGCTGCCCTAGGGTCACCGAGGCGTAGATGATCACCAGACAGGCTCCCATGAAGAGCAGGAGCCGCCGCAGCTTCCCCCGGGGGATGAACCCCAGCCGCCACAGCACCACCGCCCCGGCAAAGAGCAGGACGAGGAGGGCGAAGGGGGGCAGGTCAATGGCGATGCTGTGCTCCTGGTGGATGGGGGTGAGGAAAAAGCCCTTCAGGTAGGAGACCAGGTAGCCCCCGTTGTTCCCGGTGGCCAGGAAGTCCCCCGCCCGGAGCTCCGCCAGCCGCTGGCCCGCCCGGTGGGCAAAGCTGTCGGAGAGGTAGCCGCTGCGGTCCATGGCCTTGCAGTAGAGCCACCAGCTCCCCCCGCTGACCAGCACCGTGAGAGCCGAGGCCAGAAGGAAGGGCCCGTCCCGGCGCTCCCGCCGCCACCAGAGGAAGGCAAAGACCACCGCCAGCCCCCCCCACAGGAAGCCGATGGACTTGGTGAGGACCAGGGCGGCCAGATAGGTGGCCAGCCGGACCTTCCAGAACCCGTCCTCCCCCTCTCCGGGCCGGAGGACGATGTGGACCAGCACAGTGCCAAAGAGGATGGCCAGCATGGGGTCCACCACCAGGGCCCAGTACCAGGAGGTGGTGGCCACCCCGGGAAGGGCCACGGCGCACAGGGGGATGACCACCGCCCCAACCGGGGAATTCCCCGGCCGACGGCGGCGGAACTGGGCCCCCAGGGCGAAGAGAAGGAGGGCGCAGAAGATGTAGTACCCCCAGAAGAGATACCGCTCCTGGTAGCTCCCCCCCAAGTGGGCGAACCACCACCAGATGATCTGGGCGAAGGGCGTGTAGTTGCCGAAGCGGAAGGCGGCGTTGCTGTACCGGGGGGCGAAGCCCTCCCGGGCGTAGAGGCTCTTGGTGTCCGGCCCCCAGAAGCCGTAGCCGTCCCACTCCAGGATCTGTTCCCCCCGGAGGCAAAAAATCATGACCGCCAGCAGAGCCAGGCAGGTCCACAGGTAGGGGTCGGCCAGCTCCCGCCGGAGGGTCTTTTTCAGGGCGGGGCCACGGCTGCAGAAGAGGTCCCAGGCCGCGGCCAGTCCACCCGCCAGCAGAAGGCCGTCGATCCAGCCCATCCGGCCGAAAAAAGCCAGCACATAGCAAACCAGCCCCAGGACGCACAGCAGCCAGGGGGCGGTCTCCAGGAGAGACAGCCGGCGGCGGCGGCCCAGGGCCAGAGCCAGAAGGACAAAGGCGGGGATCGACAAAAGGCGCATGGGGATTCTTCCTTTACATGGGGGCTCCGGCGGTCATTGCCGTTCCTTCCGGAAGACCCACAGCTTTTCCACGTAATAGTTCACGACAAAGAGGGCCACGTCCACCACGATCTTCAGCAGCACCGTGGGGACCGGCAGCCGGGACAGAAGGGAGACCAGACCGCCGCTGAGGAGCATACAGGCCACGAAGAGGATGAGGTAGCGGACGGACTCCACCCCCCAGCTCCCGCCGCTGCGGAAGGTCACCTTCTTGTTCAGCACGAAATTGACCACCCCGGAGAGCACCCGGGCCAGGATGGTGGCCAGCATGATGTAGTGGTCCTGGCCCCCGAAGAGGCACCGGAGCAGAAGCCAGAAGGCCGCCAGGTCGGTCCCCGAGGAGAGAAGGGAGACCAGCAGGAAAGTCACCGGCTTCTTGTAGATAAGGACCGAGTCCCGCACCACCCGGAAGTGGGAGGACTTGTTGTCGTCCAGGTAGATGGTCCGGATGGGGACCATGGTCAGGGGAACCTTCTGCCGGGCCGCGTCGATGAGGAAGTTCATCTCATAGTCGTACCGCTCCCCTTCGGTGGCCAGGGCCAGGGGGAAGAGGGCCGCGGGAATGCCCCGGAGCCCTGTCTGGGTGTCCGGGCATTGGATCCCAGTCAGCAGCCGGAAGATGGCCGCCGTAATGCGGTTGCCCGCCCGGGAGTGCCAGGGCACGGTGTCCGTGTCGAAGCTGCGGACCCCCAGGATGAGGCTCTCCCCCTTCCGCCGGACCTCCGCCGCCAGGGCCTGGATGTCCTCCACGGCGTGCTGGCCGTCGGCATCCGCCGTCACGGCCCCCGCCGCCTGGGGAAAGGTCTCCCGGATGTAGGTCATGCCGGTCTTGATGGCCGCGCCCTTGCCCCGGTTCTTCTCATGATGGCAGACGTGGGCCCCCAGGGCCTCCACCTGCTGAAAGACGGGGGCGCAGGCCGGGCCGCTGCCGTCGTTCACCACCACAAAGGTCCCAAGGCCCGCCTCGGTCCCCCGGCGGACCAGGTCGGTGAGCTTTTCGTCAGGCTCGTAGGCGGGGATAAGGATGATGACGGCGGCGCCGGTCCCCTCTCTGTATGCAGTTGTGGGCGTCGGCGTCTGGGTCATGCTCTGTCCCCTCGTTCTGTCTGATGGTTCTTATGCTTCCGTCACCGTCAGGTAGGGCGGGAAGTCCAGGGGGGCCTCCCCCTGATACTCCAGCAGGAGATTGGGCTCGTCCTCCCAGATCTCCTCAAAGCCCGCCAGCTTGTAGGTGATATACATGATCCGGTTGTGCTCGGTCTCCAGGAACTCCGCCTGGAGCTTCTTCCCCTTCCGGGCTGCCAGTTGGGTGGCATAGCACAGCAGGGCCGAGCCGATCCCCCGGGTCATCACCCGGCAGGACACGATGAGGAGCTTGAGCTTCAGGGCCTCGTCCTCCTCCTCCAGCAGGAGCAGGCCCACCTTGCCGCTGGATCCGTAGTCGTCGGTGAGACCGCAGATGCGGAAGATGTGCCGGGGAGAGTCCGCCAGGGCGAGAAGCTCCTCATAGGAGTAGGTGTACCCCGTGGAGTTGAGCTGGTGGGTGCGGACGGTGAGCTCCTCCACCCGCTGGAGATCCTTTTCCGTCACCGGGGCGATGTCCAGCTTCATATGGAGGGTGGCCAGAAAGTCGTCGCTTCCCCCCTGGAAGGCCGCTTCGGCGGACTGCCGGTCCAGGTCGGCCCGGTACATGCTCCGGCGGTTGGCGGCGTCCTCGGTGACGAAGCGGACCTGGAACTCCGGCCGGCCGGCCAGGGCGTCCGCCTCCGCCGCGTCATAGGTCCGCACCAGGGGGTGGGCGAAGGTCACCTCGTCCCGCTCGAAGGGGGAATCGTCCACGAAGGCCACCGCCTCGGGCTTGAGGTTGAGAAGGTCCAGGATAGCCTGGATACTCCCGGACTTGGGGTTCCAGGAGATCTGGGGGCAGAGGAAGTACTCCAGCAGGCCGAATTCCTCCAGCCGCCTGGCGGCGGGGCCGTAGTCGTTCTTGCTGGCGATGGAGTGGATGATCCCCCGCTTGTCCAGGGCCTGGATGGTCTCCTTCACCCCGGGCCGGAGGGTCTTGCCCCCGCCCTCGGTGAGGACGCCCTCCCAGAGGGTGTTGTCCAGGTCCCACACCACGCATTTGATGGGTCCGTTTTTCTGTGCCATGGTGTGCTCCCTCACTGGCCCAGGTGGCTGTCCACCAGGGCGGCGATGGCGGAGATGGAGTGGAAGTTGGCCTCGGAGATCTCCTTGCGCTTGAGCTTGATGCCGAACTCCTTCTCCACGAAGAGCACGATCTGCAGGGCGAACATGGAGTTGATGTGCTTGCTCTTCAGCAGCTCGGTGTCATAGTCCAGCCCCGCATCCTTTTTCTGCTTGACAAAAAACTGAAAGATCCGTTCCTTGGTGTCCATAATAGCCTCCTTGCTCCCGGGGTCATCCCGCCGCCAGGGTCTCCAGCAGAGCCTGGGCGGTGGTCTCCCCCGTCACGTCGATCCGTTTCATCTGATATAAGCTCTGGGGCAGCCCCCGGATGACCTGGCTGACCCCCGGCCGGGTGGTCACCGTCACGTCCACCCCCAGGCTCTGGAGAACCACCTCGGAGGTGAGGTCATAGAGCCCGTAGGGATAGGTGAAAACGTGGCAGGTCAGGGGGAGGGCCCCCTCGATCTGTGCTTTGCTCTTCTCATAGTCCTCGGTGAGGGCCAGGACGTAGGCATCCTCGTCCTCCCCCTCCATCCGCAGGACCCCCTGGCGGCAGTTCTCCCCGTCCAGGGCGGGGACCTGGTGCATATCGTAGGAGTGGGACTGGATGTCCAGCACCCCCCGGTCCACCCAGGCCGCCGCCTCCTCCAGAGAGAAGTGGGGGATCATAGCCTGGCCGGTGTCCTTATAGATGTCCTTCCCCACGGAGCAGCCCACCACGGCGATGGTGCCGGTCATGCCGGCCTCCTCCAGCGCCGGGGCGGCGTCCTCCAGGTTGTTCCGGTAGCCGTCGTCAAAGGTGAGGACCACCGGGTTCTCCGGCAGGTCGGCCTCTCCCCGGACATAGGCCAGCAGGTCGTCGTAGCCCACCGCCTGATAGCCCGCCTGGGACAGGGCCCGGACGTGGTCCGCGAAGGTCTCCGCCAGCATGGTGGTCTCGCTGACCTGGCCGGGGTCGTGGGTGAAGGAATGGTACATAAGGATGGGGACCCGGGCTGTATAGGCGCTCTCGGGCACCGGGGTCCGGTCCCCGTAGGTCTCCGCGATCCGCCCGGCCACGGTGTCCCGGGTGGTGACATGGGCAAAGCCCTCAGGCACATATACGCTCTCGTCCCCGAAGGCCGCCGCCAGGGCCATCCGGCCCACGTCGTTGCGGAAGTGGTTGGTGTCGTAGAAGTAGCGGATATCCCCGTTGACGGCGTTGTTCCCCCAGAAGTCATAGAAGTCCGTCAGCTCCGCCAGCCCGGTCCAGAACCGGGTCATGCCCGCCTGGTCGTAGCTGTAGAACTCGTCGTTGTTCACCGGCACCCCCAGAATGGTCAGGGAGACCCCATGGGCCTCGCAGGTCTCCATGATGTCCCGGATGGCCCCGAGGGCGTCGTCCACATGGGCCATCTCGCTGTACCCCTGGGGGAAGACGTTGTTCTCCAGCGCCAGGTAGTCCGCCATGTCCCCAATGGGGGTGGCGTCCCGCTTCTGCTTGTTGTAGCAGCCGGTTTCGGCGGTGTATACCGCGTCCTGGCTGACCAGATAGCCCCGGTCCAGACAGGCCCGGACCTTGTCGAAGCCGTAGGCGGGGTTGCAGAGGAGATACCGGCCGTAGAACACCAGGGGAGACTCCCCGGTGAGCTTGCAGTGCATGTGGTCCTTGAGGACGTCCTCCTCGGAATCATACACCGCCGCCCCCTGGGGGTCCACCGCCAGGACCAGGTTTTTCACGGTGTAGTGGTCCACCAGGTAGTGGACCAACTGGCACTCGTCCCGCAGGTCCCCGCCGTACCAGGTCATGTTGTAGAAGCTGGCGTCCAGGTAGTCGTTCAGCTCCGCCACCGGCAGGGAGGAGGCCTTGGAGCTGCCCACCACATAGGAGTCGTAGTTCTCGTGGTGCTGTTCCAAATAGGCGATCTTGGCCACCCGGGGGCTCATGGTCATGTCATACTCGTACCAGTTCAGGAACCGGTCCCCGAAGACGCCGAAGGGGTCCAGGATGAAATTGTAGGCCATGAACAGGAGGGTGCCGCCCAGCAGCACGCCGAAAAAGATCCTGAGCCATCCCGTGAGCTTCATTGCGCACCTCGTCAAAAGTTAAAATACAGGAATTGGGACACATGGGTCATAAAGAAGAGGGAGAGAGCCAGCAGCCCCCCGCTGAACACCGCGTCCCGGGCGGTGAAGGCAGTCTTCTCCGAGATCCGGTTGGAGTTGGGCGCCGCGAAGCACAGCACCGCGGAGAAGACCAGCAGCAGACACAGAGGCCCGTGGTCCCCCACAAAGGTCCCCCAGTCCGACAGGGTGGCCCCCAGATGGATGAGCTGGCCGGGGTCGAACATCCGGCGGTAGATCGCCAGGGCCTGGGTCATGCCGTGGCTGTCGAAGAGGACCCGGATCACCGCTCCGATGAGAAAGGTCAGAGCAATGCCCAGCCAGGCCGGCAGGGGCCGGCGCTCCTTGAGCATCCGAATGTTGGCCACGCACACCAGGGCCCCGTTCACCGCCCCCCAGGCGATGAAGTGCCACCCCGCCCCGTGCCACAGGCCGGAGACCAGGAAGGTGGCCAGGGTGGCCAGGATGAGTTTGAAGAACCCGTCGCCGAACCGGAAGATGTTGGCGAAGATGGTCTCATAGAAGAACCGGGAGATGGTCATATTCCACCGCCGCCAGAAGTCGGCGAAGTCCCGGGCCTTGTAGGGGGAATCGAAGTTCAGGGGCAGGTCGAAGCCGAAGAGGTGCCCCAGACCCCGGGCCATGTCGATGTACCCGGAGAAGTCGAAGTAGTAGGCGAAGACGTAGCAGAACACCCCCACCCAGACCTCCGGCGACGAGGCCGCCCAGGGGTCCCCGCCGTAGAAGGCGGCGGCAAAGTCGATCATGGGGTCCGCCAGAAGGATCTTCTTGGCGCAGCCCACGGAGAAGAGCTCGACGCCCCGGCAGATATTCACCGGGTCCGGCTTCATAAAATCCCTGGCCCGGATCTGGGGCACCAGCTCCTCCTGCTTGACCACGGGGCCCACGATGAGCTGGGGGAAAAAGGTGACGAACACCATGTAGTCCAGCAGAGAGGGCCGGTCGCACTCCTCCCGGAAGAAGGTGACGGTGTAGGCCAGGATCTGGAAGGTGAAGAAGGAGATGCCGATGGGCAGGATCACCGACAGCATCGGGAATTCCGTGCCCAGGAAACGGTTGATGTTCTCCAGGAAGAAATTCGTGTACTTGAAGTAAAACAGAAGCCCCACGTTCTCCACGATGGCGGCAACCAGGAGCAGGACTCGCAGCCAGGGCCGCCCGGCCTTGTCCATGGCGGTCATGACCCCGTAGTTGAAGAGGATGGAGGCCAGGAAGACCAGGAAGAAATCCGGCTGCCCCACCCCGTAGAACACCAGGGAGGCCGCCACCAGCCAGAGCTTCACCCAGGCGGGCCGCCCGGTCCGCCGCAGGAGCTGGAAGCCCAGGAAGACCACGGGGAAAAACAGGAAAATAAATCGGTAGGATGAAAAAATCATATAGTCAGCACCGTACTTATTCGGTATAATAACAGCAGAAACTCTGCCAGCGGCAGGAAAGGAGGCGGTCCCATGGAGGTGTTCTGGTGCCGGATCGGCCCCTGGCAGCGGGACCTGCCCGCCTTTGCCGCCTGGTGCCGGGACCGGGGGATCTCCCTGGCCGGCTTCTGGGCCCCGGAGGACGCCGTCCCCCATGTGGCGGGGCTGGCCCTTCTCCGCCTGGCCTGGCGGCGGGTCCAGGGCACGGAGCTGCCCCCTCTGCAAAAAACGAAGGCCGGGAAGCCCTATCTCCCCCTGCCCCACGCCTTCTTCAGCCTGTCCCACGCCGGGGACCTGGTCCTCTGCGCCCTGGGGAGCCGGCCGGTGGGGGTAGACATCGAGGCCGTCCGCCCCGTGGACCCCGACCTGTATTCCTTCCTCCGCCCGGAGGAGGAGGCCCATCTCGCCGCCCTGGACGAGCCGGCGCGGACCGCCGCCTTCTACGGCCTCTGGACCCGGAAGGAGAGCTATGTCAAGCTGCTGGGCAGCGGTCTGGACGGTCTCCGTTCGGTGGAGAGCACTGTCACCGCCGAAGGGGTCTGGAAGGACCGTCTGTCGGGCCGCCCGGTGCGCCCCCTGGACCTGTGGCCCGGAGAATACGCCGGGGCGGTCTGTCTGGCCCTGGACGAGCCGGTGGAGACCACGGAGGTCCCCTGGGAGGCGTTGGCGGCGGAGCCCCCGGTTTTCCCGCCCTTTCTCTGAGGGACCTTATCGCAACACATACTGTATGAGTATATCATATTCTCTTTTTCATAGCAAGGAATATTTCCGCCCCCCGCCCGGTCCCCCTTGTGCTTTGCCCCGGGAGCCGGTATAATGGGGCCCACGAGCAAACGAAGGAGGCGTTTTCCATGCCAACCACCTACGACGTGGCCATCCTGGGCTGCGGCGAGGCCGGGATTTTTGCCGGCTATGAGCTCATCCACAAAACCCCCGGCCTGAAGATCCTCATCGTGGACCGGGGCCATGATATCTACCACCGGAGCTGCCCCATCGTGGCGGGAAAAGTGACGGAATGTATCAACTGCCCTGTCTGCCACACCATGTGCGGCTTCGGCGGAGCGGGGGCCTTCTCCGATGGGAAGTATAACTTCACCACCGCCTTCGGCGGCTGGCTGACGGACTTCATGCCCCAGGAGGACGTGATGGACCTCATCGACTATGTGGACTCCATCAACACCGCCCACGGAGCCACCACCGAGGTCTTCTCCACCGCCACCCCCGAAGCCAAGGCCCTCCGGCGGAAGGCCCTGGAGTTCGACCTCCACCTCCTCCAGGCCAGGGTGAAGCACCTGGGGACGGAAAACAACCTCCGCATCCTGACCAACATCTACGAGGGTCTCCGGGACAAGATCGACTTCCGGTTCCGCACCCCCGTGGCAGACATCGAGACCGCCGACGGGGGCTACCGTCTGATCACCGACGACGGAGAGGTTTTCCTGTCCAAATACCTCATCGCCGCCCCCGGCCGGTCCGGAGCGGAGTGGTTCGCCGGCCAGTGCCGGAAGCTGGGCCTGCCCATGACCAACAACCAGATCGACATCGGCGTGCGGGTGGAGCTCCCCGCGGTGATCTTCGAGCACATCACCGACGTGGTCTACGAGTCCAAGCTCCTCTACCGCACCAAGCAGTACGGGGACCAGGTGCGGACCTTCTGCATGAACCCCTACGGTCATGTGGTGGCGGAGAACGTGGAGGGCATCATCACCGTCAACGGCCACTCCTACTCCGACCCCAGCCTCCGCAGCGAGAACACCAACTTCGCCCTGCTGGTATCCAACCGCTTCACCTCCCCCTTCAACGAGCCCTACCGCTACGGCAAGCACATCGCCTCCCTGTCCAATATGCTGGCGGGGGGCGTGCTGGTCCAGCGGTTCGGGGACCTGGTAAAGGGGGTCCGGTCCAACGACCACCGGATGAGCAAGTCCACCACCCGGCCCACCCTGACGGCGGCGGTCCCCGGGGACCTCTCCCTGGCCCTGCCCAAGCGGCAGTTGGATGACATCATCGAAATGATCTACGCCCTGGACAGGCTGGCCCCCGGCACCGCCAACCACGACACCCTTCTCTACGGGGCGGAGGTCAAGTTCTACTCCGCCCGGCTCCAGCTCACCACCGACCTGGAGACCCAACTGCCCAACTTCTTCGCCGCCGGGGACGGGGCGGGGATCACCCGGGGCCTGGCCCAGGCGGGAGCCTCCGGGGTCCGGGCCGCCCGGGCCATTCTGGACCGGCTGGCCTGAGCGTTTCCCGGGCATAAATTTCGTCATTTTGCAAACATCTTTTTCCTTTGTGCGTTCTGACCAACCATTTTCCGGCGGAAAATGGATAAAAACCGGGCCGGGTTTTCCACAGGTCCGGCGGTGAATTTAAGATTCCACAAAGGTTTTGCACATTATCCACAGGGTTATCCACATCGGTTTGATTTCCGCCACTATGCAAAATCGGATGTCAAAAATCGATGTCAAGAGGAAACTTCCCGTGGATTCGCCAAATTTTCGGAAGGGGGACCCGTCTATGTCCGACCTCATCGCCGCCATCGCCACGCCCCCCGGCCGGGGCGGGGTGGGCATCCTCCGCCTGTCAGGGCCGGGGGCAGCCGAAACCGCCGGGCAGGTCTTCCACCCCGCCGGAAAAACCGCCCTGGCCGACGCTCCGGACCGGCAGCTCCTCTACGGGCAGATGGTGGACAACAGCGGTCGGGTCCTCGACAGCGGCCTGGCCTTCGTCAGCCGGGCCCCCCGCAGCTACACCGGGGAGGAGACGGCGGAGCTCCAGTGCCACGGCTCCCCCATGGTCCTCTCCCTCCTGCTGGAGGCGGTCACCGCCCGGGGCGCCCGTCTGGCGGGTCCCGGGGAGTTCACCCGACGGGCCTTCCTCAACGGCAAGCTGGACCTGACCCGGGCCGAGGGGGTCATCGACCTCATCGACGCCGAGACCCCCGCCGCCGCCCGTCAGGCGGCAAATCAGCTCTCAGGGGCTCTCTTCCGCCGGGCAGAGGCCATCTACAGCGCCCTGGTGGACCTGTCCGCCCACTTCCACGCGGTGCTGGACTACCCCGACGAGGACCTGGACCCCTTCCGGGCGGAGACGATGGCGCAGGTCCTTCGAGACCAGGCCGCCGCCCTGGAGAAGCTCAGCGCCACCCAGCGCCGGGGGCTGGCTGTGAAGAACGGGGTCCTCTGCGCCATCGTGGGCCGGCCCAACGCGGGGAAATCCTCCCTCCTCAACGCCCTGGCGGGATACCAGCGGGCCATCGTCACCGACATCCCCGGCACCACCCGGGACACCGTGGAGGTGAAGGTGGAGCTGGCCGGGGTCCCCTTCCGGCTGGTGGACACCGCCGGGGTCCGGGAGAGCGACGACCCCATCGAGCAGATGGGGGTGGAGCGCAGCCGCCAGGCCATGGAGGAGGCCAGCCTCATCCTGGTGGTCTGGGACGGCTCCCAGCCGGTGACCGGGGAGGACCGGGCCATCCTGGCCCAGGCTGCCGATGGCCGCCCCGTGGTCCTGGTGTGGAACAAGTCCGACCTGGAGGGCGGTCCTCTCCCCGCCGGGGCCCTGCCGGAAAACGTGACCCCGGTGGAGGTCAGCGCCGTTACCGGTCAGGGGCTGGACGAGCTGGAACGGACCCTGGCGAGGCTGGCGGGCCTGTCCGACGACGGACGGCCCGACGAGGTCCTGACCAACGCCCGGCAGGCCGAGGCAGTGGGCCGGGCCAGGGAAGCAGTGACCGCCGCCCTGGACGGCCTGGAGGCCGGCACGCCTCCCGACCTCCTGCTCCTGGACGTGGAGGAGGCCATTTCCGCCCTGGGCGAGCTCACAGGCCGGACAGTCCGGGAGGACATCACCGCCCGGATCTTTGAACGGTTCTGCGTGGGGAAGTAAAGAAACATCGACAGGAGGACACAGCCATGGAGCTCAAACCCATCGAATCCCTCTTCACTGTCTGCCAGGTGGCGGACTATTCCCAGGTGGACCTGACCCAGCCCTTCCTCTTCCTGGGGAAGACCGACCAGGAGAACTCCCTGGTCTGCCCCACGGACCGGGTCCCCGCCAACACCACCCGGCGGGACGACGGCTGGCGGGCCTTCCGCATCCAGGGGGTGCTGGACTTCTCCCTCATCGGCATCCTCGCCCGCATCTCAGCGGTGCTGGCGGAGAACGGCGTCGGCCTCTTCGCCCTGTCCACCTTCAACACCGACTACATCCTGGTGAAGGAGGAGAATTTCTCCCGTGCCCTGACAGTCCTGGAAAAAGCAGGGTACCGAATAGCGCCCTGAGAGTGTTTTCACACATATTCCAAACCAAGCACGGAAAACCGGGCGTTTTCCGTGCTTTCATGTCTTGACAAGGCCAGGGCCTGTTCGTATAATAGGTGCGTTGATAGAGGCGCGGCGCTCATCAGTACCTCTCCCCAGCGGCAGGCACGCCGGGAGCGGGAAAGGGATCGCCGCCGAAGGGTCCGGCGGGTGCACCTCCGCTGGACGCCTGGGCCGCAGGAAAAGATCCTGTGGACTGCCATTTTTCGTAAATGGAGCGCTATCATGGTGAACGCGGACGGGGCCCGTCCGGCATCCCCGGTTTGTTTTGCCATGGATCGCACCGATTCCATGGTTTTTGTTTTGTTCTGACCAAATCAAAAAAACTTATGAAAGAAGGTACCTGAAGATGAAGAAGATCCTTGCTCTGCTCATGGCTTCCGTCCTGGTCCTGGCTCTGGCCGCCTGCGGCGGCTCCGCTGAGCCCGCCGAGACCGAGGAGACCGAAGCCGCCGAGACCACTGAGACCGAAGAGACCGCCGAGCCCGCCGAGGGCGACGTGGCCTCCGGCGTGGAGGACGGCGTCCTCACCGTGGCCATGGAGTGCAACTACGCCCCCTACAACTGGTCCCAGCCCGATGATTCCAACGGCGCTGTGCCCATCAAGGACTCCAACGACTACGCCAACGGCTATGACGTCATGATGGCCAAGAAGCTCTGCGAAGCCAACGGCTGGGACCTGGAGATCGTCCGTCTGGACTGGGACTCCCTGATCCCCGCTGTCCAGACCGGCAGCGTTGACGCCGTCATCGCCGGCCAGTCCATGACCGCCGAGCGCGCCGAGCAGGTGGACTTTGCCGGTCCCTACCTGTACGCCTCCATCGTCTGCCTGACCAAGGCCGACAGCGACCTGGCCTCCGCCGCCGGCATCTCCGAGCTGGCCGGCACCTGCACCAGCCAGATCGGCACCATCTGGTATGACACCTGCCTGCCCCAGATCGAGGGCGCCGACATCCAGCCCGCCGCCGAGTCCGCTCCCGCCATGCTGATGGCTCTGGAGTCCGGCACCGTGGACTTCGTCTGCACCGACATGCCCACCGCCCAGGGCGCCATCATCGCCTATCCCGACATGAAGATCCTGGACTTCTCCGGCTCTGACGACGACTTCGACGTCTCCGACGAGGATGTGAACATCGGCATCTCCGTCCAGAAGGGCAATACCGTCCTGAAGGACGCCCTGGACGCCGTTCTCTCCGAGATGACCGCCGACGACTTCAACGCCCTCATGGCTGAAGCCACCGCCGTGCAGCCCATCGAAGGCTAATATCCGCGTATTGATCTCAAAGGCGAGAGGGGAACTCCCCTCTCGCCTTGCCCCCTGTCCGGGGGCTCTATGAGTCTCATCTGGAGACCGACGACCTTCTCTTCGCCGGCCGCCAGACGGGACCGATACGGCCCCTGCATCTTTTTTCTCTACCAACTACGAAAAGGAGAGTGATCTGTCATGGACAAGCTGGCTCAGCTCGGCCAGGATATAGCCGCCCTGTGGGCACGCTCCGGCAGCCAGTACCTCCACGGCGTGGCCAACACCCTCATTCTGGCTGTGGTGGCTACGGCCATCGGCTGCCTTATCGGCTTCATCTGCGGCATCCTCCAGACCATCCCCTACACCAGCCGGGACCCTCTGTGGAAGCGGTTTCTCCTGAAACTCATCCGGGTGATCATCCGCATCTATGTAGAGGTCTTCCGGGGCACCCCCATGATCCTCCAGGCGGTGTTCATCTTCTACGGCCTGCCCTATTTCACCAACAACGCCATGCAGTTCACCAACATCTGGGTGGCGGCCATCCTGGTGGTGTCCATCAACACCGGCTCCTACATGGCGGAATCCGTCCGAGGCGGCATCATCTCCGTGGACCCCGGCCAGACCGAGGGCGCCATGGCCATCGGCATGACCCACGTGCAGACCATGGTCCACGTGATCCTGCCCCAGGCCATCCGGAACATCATGCCCCAGATCGGCAACAACTTCATCATCAACATCAAGGACACGTCCATCATGTTCATCATCGGCTTCACCGAGTTCTTCGCGGCCCACAAGGGCGTGGCGGGGGCCACCTACAAGTACTTCCCCTCCGCCGCCATCGAGATGATCGGCTACCTGTGCATGACCCTGGCCGCCTCTTTCCTCCTGCGGTGGATGGAGAAGAAGATGGACGGCTCCGACAGCTACGAGCTGGTCCAGGACGACTCCCTGACCATGACCGCCGGCACCTACAACCATCCCGGCCGGGGCACCCCCTTCGACGAGCGGAACCCCGAGGCCGTCAAGAGCATGCTCCGGGAGGAGCTCCGCCGCCAGGCAGAGCGGGACGAAGCCATACGCCAGGGCCAGTTGGCCGAGCAGCGCCGGGAGGGCGGCATCCACACCCCCAACACCGACCGGAAGGAGGGCAAGTGATATGCGCGACGCTATCTTGCAGGTCAATCACCTGTCCAAGTCCTTCGGCACCCACCAGGTCCTGCGGGACATCGACTTTACCGTCAGCGCCGGGGACGTGACCTCCATCATCGGGGCCTCGGGCTCCGGCAAGTCCACCCTGCTCCGGTGCATCAACCTCCTGGAGATCCCCACCAGCGGGGAGATCCTCTTCCACGGGGAAAACATCCTCTCCCGGAAGGGGGGCGCGGCCAAGTACCGCTCCAAGGTGGGCATGGTCTTCCAGTCCTTCAACCTCTTCAACAACATGACCGTGCTGGAAAACTGCATCGTGGGCCAGACCAAGGTGCTGAAAAAGGGCCGGGAGGAATCCCGGGAGCAGGCCATGAAGTTCCTCACCAAGGTGGGCATGGCCCCCTTCATCAACGCCAAGCCCCGGCAGCTCTCCGGCGGCCAGAAGCAGCGGGTGGCCATCGCCCGGGCCCTGGCCATGGAGCCGGCGGTCCTCCTCTTCGACGAGCCCACCTCCGCCCTGGACCCGGAGATGGTGGGCGAGGTCCTGTCCGTCATGCGGGACCTGGCCGGGGAGGGCCTGACCATGCTGGTGGTCACCCACGAGATGGCCTTCGCCCGAGACGTGTCCAACCATGTGGTCTTCATGCGGGACGGCGTCATCTGGGAGGAGGGCGGTCCCCAGGAGATTTTTGTCTCCCCCCGGAAGGAAGAGACCCGGGAGTTCCTGTCCCGGTTTATGGAGCGATAAAGACTCGACGCAACACAGACCGCGCCGGAGAGGGCTTCTTCTCCGGCGCGTTTTCTTATCCGGCGGCGTCATTTTTTCTTTACACCCGGTATTTTTCACGGTATAATATTACCCACTGTTAAACGCCTGATAGACCACCCCGGGAGGTCCGTTCTCATGAACCAACACTTTACCCGCGCCCTGGCGGACCTCCGCCGGGAAAAAGGGGTCAGCCAGCGCCAGGCCGCCAAGGACCTGGCTGTCTCCCAGGCCCTTCTGTCCCACTATGAGAACGGCGTCCGGGAGCCGGGGCTGGCCTTCGTGGTCCGGGCCTGCGACTACTACGGCGTGTCCGCGGACTATCTCCTGGGCCGGTCGGACCGGCGGGAGCCCCCGTCCGAGGAGACGCTCCCCGCCCCCGAGGATGGGGCGGCTCTGTCCCGGGCCCTGCTCGACGCGGCCCGGCGGGACCCCGCCCTGGCTGACCTGCTTCGCCGCATGGCCGGGCAGGTCCTGGACCAACTGCAATGACACACCGGCACGGGCCGGAGGAGGAAGATACATGACCGACCAATCCAAAATCAGAAACTTTTCCATCATCGCCCACATCGACCACGGCAAGTCCACCCTGGCGGACCGCCTGCTGGAGCTCTGCAACGCCGTGCCCGAGCGGGAGATGTCCGACCAGCTCCTGGACAACATGGACCTGGAAAAGGAGCGGGGCATCACCATCAAGGCCCGGGCGGTGACCATCCACTACAAGGCCCAGGACGGGGAGACGTACACCCTGAACCTCATCGACACCCCGGGTCATGTGGACTTCAACTACGAGGTCTCCCGGTCCCTGGCCGCCTGCGAGGGGGCCATCCTGGTGGTGGACGCCTCCCAGGGGGTGGAGGCCCAGACCCTGGCCAACACCTACCTGGCCATGGACCACGACCTGGAGATCCGCCCCGTCATCAACAAGATCGACCTCCCCGCCGCCGACCCCGCCCGGGTCAAGGAGGAGGTGGAGAACGTCATCGGCCTGGACGCCGCCGACGCCCCGGAGATCTCCGCCAAAATGGGCATCAACATCCCGGCGGTGCTGGAGGACGTGGTGAAGAACGTCCCCGCCCCCAACGGAGATCCCAGCGCCCCCCTGAAGGCCCTGATCTTCGACAGCCAGTACGACGCCTACCGAGGCGTAGTGGTCTACTTCCGGGTGATGGAGGGGACCCTGAAGCTGTCGGACACCGTGCGAATGATGGCCTCCGGGGCGGAGTACGGCCTGGTGGAGATCGGCCACCTGCTGCCCACCAAGCTGGAGCCCTGCAAGGAGCTCTCCGCCGGGGAGGTGGGCTATCTCACCGCCTCCATCAAGAACGTGAAGGACACCCAGGTGGGCGACACCATCACCACCGTGGCCTCCCCCGCCGATGCGCCCCTGCCCGGCTACCGCCCCGCCCGGAGCATGGTCTACTGCGGCATCTACACCGAGGACGGCTCCAAGTTCCCCGACCTGCGGGACGCCCTGGAGAAGCTCCAGCTCAACGACGCCTCCCTGACCTTCGAGCCGGAGACCTCCGCAGCCCTGGGCTTCGGCTTCCGCTGCGGCTTCCTGGGGATGCTCCACATGGAGATCATCCAGGAGCGGCTGGAGCGGGAGTTCGACCTGGACCTGATCACCACCCTGCCCAACGTCATCTATGAGGTCACCAAGACCGACGGGTCCGAGGTCCGGGTGGACAACCCCCACAACTACCCCGACCCCTCGGTGATCGCCGAGCAGCGGGAGCCCTTCGTCAAGGCCTCTATCATCTCTCCCCCGGACTATGTGGGCAACATCATGCCCATGTGCCAGGAGCGCCGGGGGGAGTTCAAGGATATGCAGTACCTGGACACCAACCTGGTGGAGATCCACTACCACATGCCCTTAAACGAGATCATTTACGACTTCTTCGACGCCCTGAAGGCAAGGACCAAGGGCTATGCCTCTCTGGACTATGAATTCCTGGACTACCGCCCCTCGGACCTGGTGAAGGTGGACCTCCTCCTCAACGGCGAGCAGGTGGACGCCCTGTCCTTCATCGTCCACCGGGAGAAGGCCTACGGCCGGGCCCGGAAGATCTGCGAAAAGCTCAAGGAGAACATCCCCCGCCAGCTCTTCGAGGTCCCCGTCCAGGCGGCCATCGGCGGCAAGATCATCGCCCGGGAGACCGTGAAGGCCATGCGGAAGGACGTGCTGGCCAAGTGCTACGGCGGCGACATCAGCCGGAAGAAAAAGCTGCTGGAAAAGCAGAAGGAGGGCAAGAAGAAGATGCGCACTCTGGGAACTGTACAACTGCCCACCGAGGCCTTCATGGCGGTGCTCAAGCTGGATGAATGACAGACCTGTTCCTATAAAACATATCCGTCCCCGGGCAGCCAGCCTGTCCGGGGGCGATTCTTTTGTCTTTTTTTGCAATTTGCCCGTTGTCCTCCTGCAAACCCTGTGGTATACTTATTCTAATTTTAAGCTTTCTTAAGCAAACCACAGCAAAAGGAGAGGTTCTTATGCGTTCCGATCAAATCAAAAAAGGAGTGGAGCGGGCCCCCAACCGGTCCCTGCTCTACGCCTTGGGCTATACGAAGGAAGAGCTGGACCGCCCCCTGGTGGGCGTGGTCAGCTCCTGGAACGAGATCGTCCCCGGCCACATGGACCTGGACAAGATCGTGGAGGCCGTGAAGGCGGGCATCCGGGCCGCCGGGGGCACCCCCGTCACCTTCCCCGCCATCGCCGTGTGCGACGGCATCGCCATGGGCCACGTGGGCATGAAGTACTCCCTGGTCACCCGGGACCTCATCGCCGACTCCACCGAGGCCATGGTTACCGCCCACCAGTTCGACGGTCTGGTGATGGTCCCCAACTGCGACAAGAACGTGCCGGGGCTGCTCATGGCCGCCGCCCGGCTGAATATTCCCACCATTTTCTGCTCCGGCGGGCCCATGCTGGCGGGCAAGCTCAACGACGGCCGCCGGACCTGCCTGAGCCACATGTTCGAGGCCGTGGGCGCCTACAAAGCCGGCACTCTGGACGAGGCCGGGGTGGAGGAATATGAGGAGAACGCCTGTCCAAGCTGCGGCTCCTGCTCCGGGATGTACACCGCCAACTCCATGAACTGCCTCACCGAGGCCATCGGCATGGCTCTCCCCGGCAACGGCACCATTCCCGCCCCTCTGTCCGCCCGGCTGCGGCTGGCCAAGCACACCGGCATGAAGATCATGGAGCTCATCGAGAAGGACATTAAACCCCGGGACGTCATGACAAAAGCCGCCTTCCGCAACGCGGAGACCGTGGATATGGCCCTGGGCTGCTCTACCAACACCATGCTCCACCTCCCCGCCATCGCCCACGAGGCCGGGGTCACCCTGGACCTGGACGGGGCCAACGCCATCAGCGCCAAGACCCCCAACCTCTGCCACCTGGCCCCCGCCGGGAACACCTTCATGGAGGACCTGGAGCGGGCCGGCGGCGTGTACGCCGTGATGAAGGAGCTGACCAAGAAGGACCTGCTGGACACCAGCCTCATCACCTGCACCGGTAAGACCGTGGCGGAGAACATCGCAAACGCCGTCAACCGGGACCCGGAGATCATCCGTCCCATCGAGAACCCCTACTCACAGAGCGGCGGCATCGCCGTCCTCAAGGGCAACCTGGCCCCCGACGGCTGCGTGGTCAAGCAGTCCGCCGTGGCGCCGGAGATGATGGTCCACCAGGGCCCCGCCCGGGTGTATAACTCCGAGGACGAGGCCATTGCCGATATCTACGCCAGGAAGATCAACCCCGGCGACGTGGTGGTCATCCGATACGAGGGTCCCAAGGGCGGCCCCGGTATGCGGGAGATGCTCAACCCCACCTCCGCCATCGCCGGCATGGGCCTGGGCGAGTCCGTGGCCCTCATCACCGACGGCCGGTTCTCCGGCGCGACGAGAGGGGCCTCCATCGGCCATGTGAGCCCCGAGGCCGCCGCCGGCGGTCCCATCTGCCTGGTGCAGGAGGGGGACCTGATCTCCATCGACATCCCCAACTGCAAGATCACCCTGGAGGTGGACGAGGAAGAGCTGGCCAAGCGCCGGGCCGCCTGGGTCTGCCCCGAGCCCAAGGTCAAGACCGGGTATCTGGCGAGATACGCCAAGATGGTCACCTCCGCCGACAAGGGCGCGATTTTGGATTTCTGATTAAGAACAACTGCTCAATGACCTTTAGCCTCGCAGAGTTCCGCTTCCGCAGAAGCGGAAAGAAATGAAATCATTTTTTGTGGAAATCGCATTTTCACAAAAAATACCTCTCGCGGAGCGAACGTGCGAGCGCAGCGAGTGCGATGAGCGAAGCGCAATCCCACACTGTTCAGAGCCCAGCGAAGCGGGTCTGAACAGTCAGTAAAGAAAGGAAGTACCCCCATGCTGGATATCAAAGTCACCCTGACCACCAATCCCAAGGAAAAGCCCCAGGGCAAGCTGGGCTTCGGCAAGGTCTTCACCGACCATATGTTCGTCATGAACTACACCCGGGGCAAGGGCTGGCACGATCCCCGGATCGTCCCCTACCAGGACATCACCCTCTCCCCCGCCGCCATGGTCTTCCATTACGGCCAGGAGATGTTCGAGGGTCTGAAGGCCTATAAGGGCGAGGACGGCAAGAACTACCTCTTCCGCCCCGACATGAACGCCAAGCGCACCAACGACACCAACGACCGCCTTTGCATCCCCCAGGTCCCCGTGGAGGACTACGTCCAGGCGGTGAAGGCCATCGTGAAGGTGGACGAGAGCTGGATCCCCACGGACCCCGGCACCTCCCTGTACATCCGTCCTTTTATCATCGCCACCGAGCCCTTCCTGGGGGTCGATGTATCCGAGACCTTCCTGTTCATCATCATCCTCTCCCCCTCCGGCGCCTACTATGAGAGCGGCCTGGAGCCCGTGGGCATCTGGATCGAGGACGACTACGTCCGGGCGGTCCGGGGCGGCATGGGCTTCGCCAAGACCGGCGGCAACTACGCCGCCTCCCTGGCCGCCCAGGTGAAGGCCCACGACGACGGCTACTCCCAGGTGCTGTGGCTGGACGGCGTGGAGCGGAAGTACATCGAGGAAGTGGGGGCCATGAACATCTTCTTCAAGATCGACGGCAAGATCGTCACCCCCATGCTCAACGGCTCCATCCTCCCGGGCATCACCCGGAACTCCGTCCTGCAAATTTGCAGAGATTGGGGCATGGAGGTGGAGGAGCGCCGGATCTCCGTGGACGAGCTCCTCCAGGCCCAGAAGGAGGGCAAGCTGGAGGAGTGCTTCGGCACCGGCACCGCCGCCGTCATCTCTCCCGTGGGCAAGCTCCGCTACAAGGACGAGGTCATGACCATCGGCGGCGGCAAGATCGGCCCCGTCAGCCAGAAGCTCTATGACACCGTCACCGGCATCCAACTGGGCAAGCTGGAGGATAAATTCGGCTGGAGAGTAACCGTCGAGTAACACCGCCCTTTCCCCGGCGCGGTCCGCCGCATCGTCATTCCAACCCATTCACGAGGGCTTCCCCCTTCCGGGGAAGCCCTCGCCGTCAACGGTCCCCGTTCTCCGGACGGGGACCAGGAGGATACCGACCATGAACAAAGTCAGGATCACCGTCATGCGGGTGGCCTGTTACCGGGACCTGATGGAACAATATGAAAACCCCATCCAGCACGCCTGCGATATGAAAGAGGGCCAGGTCTTTCTGGCCGACGGCTGGCGGAAGCCGGCAGGCTTCTGCGACAGCGCCTGGGACACCCTCTCCCCCTTTGTGATGACCCTCGCCCACGGCGGGGAAAACCTGTACGACGGATGGATGAAGAACCCCCGCTCCGCCATGCTCTCCTGCAACGACGGCTTCCGCCCGGTGAGCTTCCTGGTGGAGGCCCTGGACGAGCCCGCCTCCCAGGACACACCCTGACCCCGAAAGGAGAATGACCCATGGACCAACTGACCTCCCGCCTCCTCCTCTACGGCGATCTGGGGGGCGGCAGCATCCTGGAGGAGCTGGCCGCCGTCTTTTCCGACTGGAAGAAGGGGGCCTGCCCCAAGGCCTCCCTGGTCCGGCGGACCTACGACCAGGTCAAGCGCCTGCTGGACCTGGCCACGGACTACGGCTTTGACGAGGACCTGTGGCAGAGCTACCTGACCTTCCTCCTCATGACCAACGAGAACTCCTTCTCCCTCATCACCGAGCGGGTGGGAGCCCTGGAGGGCTCGGTGAACCACTTCGCGGAGAACGACTTCCAGGTCTTCCACGCCCTCTTTCACTACGACTTCGCCCCCTTTGAGTCCGATTTGGGGACGGACTGCTTCTCCACCCTCCGGCACTACCGGGCCATCGCCAAGCATGAGCGCCGGTACAACAAGGCGGTCAGCGAGAAGGTCCGGGACCTCCGCCAGGCCCTGGCGGCGGCGGCAGGCCCCGGAGACTTCTTCTCTCTGGTGACCGGCCACTACCAAAGGTTCGGCGTGGGCCTCATCGGCCTGAACAAGGCTTTCCGCATCAAATCCGGGCCGGCGGGGGTGGAACTGCTGCCCATCTACAACACCGACAAAATCATGCTCTCCGACCTGGTGGGCTACGAGATGCAGAAGGCCATGCTCCGGGAGAACACCGAGGCCTTTCTGGCGGGCCGCTCCTGCAACAACGCCCTTCTCTACGGCGACGCGGGCACCGGCAAGTCCTCCAGCGTGAAGGCTCTCATCAACGAGTACTACGACCGGGGCCTGCGGATGATCGAGATCTACAAGCACCAGTTCCAGGACCTCTCCGCCGTCATCGCCCTGGTGAAAAACCGCAACTACCGGTTCATCATCTTCATCGACGACCTCTCCTTTGAGGAAAACGAGGTGGAGTACAAGTTCCTCAAGGCGGTCATCGAGGGAGGCGTGGAGACCAAGCCGGACAACGTCCTCCTCTACGCCACCTCCAACCGCCGGAACCTCATCCGGGAGACCTGGAAGGACCGGGGGGACATGGAGCTTCAGAACGAGGTCCACCGGTCCGACACCCTGGAGGAAAAGCTCTCCCTCTCCGCCCGGTTCGGCACGAGGATCAACTACAACATCCCCAACCGCACCCAGTTCGCCGAGATCGTCTGCACCCTGGCCAAGCGCCAGGGGCTGGACGTCCCCGAGGACGTACTCCTGGCCGAGGCCAACAAGTGGGAGCTCCGCCACGGCGGGGTCTCCGGCCGGACGGCCCAGCAGTTTATCAACTATATGGCGGGGAAAGAATGACACACAGAATACGCCCCCGGCGGAGCAAAAGCTCCGCCGGGGGCGTTGATCTGTCTTGTTACCCTGTTACAGAACGATCTTTTCGTCCTTCAGCTTCTGATAAACAGCCCGGGCCAAACGGGCATGGCTCTCGGCCTCCAAATGGACCCCGTCGATGGCGCTGGCCCGGACCACCTGGGCGGCGTCCAGGTAGAGGCAGCCGTACATCTCCGCCAACTGGACATACCAGCCCGCCAGCTCCCGGGAGATCTTCCGGGCCCGGGGGAAGTCGAAGCAGTCCTCCAGCCAGGGGTCCGAGACCTCCTCCCCGATAACGGGAGGGGCCATCAGCAGGACCTTCATCTTGTCCCCCATGCGGAAGCGGTTGTAGGACTGGATCTTCTCCAGGAGGATCTGCATCTCCCCGGCGATGTCGATGGAGGCGTAGCCGAACTTGCGCTTGAGGTCATTGCCCCCCAGCATGACGATCATCAGGTCCAGGGGGCTCTGGCTCTCCAGACAGGGGATGACGTAGCGCAGGCCGTTCTTCTCCCCCTCGGCGGGGTCCTCGGTGGCGATGGTCCGGCCGCTCTGGGCCTCCTCGATGACCCTGTACCCCTCCCCCAGAAGGGACTGGAGCACCCCGGGCCAGCGGACGTCCTCGGGAAGGCGGGTCCGGGTGGCGGGGTCAAAGCCCCAGGTCAGGGAATCCCCAAAGCAAAGGATCCGGGTGGTTTCCATGGCGCGTACCTCCTGTCAGTAGTTCTTCACGTCCTGCCTGAACTGGTCCCAGGCCTCCTCGTGCTCCACGAAGTAGAGGGGGCAGAGCTTGCCCGTCACGTCGTAGTGGCGGATGACCCGGTCCCGGCCGATGTGCTCATGGTCGCACAGCCAGGCGGTGAGCTTTACCAGGGAGGCGTAGCTCTCCTCGGTGAACTGGCCGGAGTCGTCGGGGTGGCAGACCTCGATGGAGATGGTGTCCACGTTCCGCTCGTTGGTGGCCGAGGACCGCTCGTTGAGGGGGATGCACTGGATGACCTCCCCCTCCAGGCCGATGACGAAGTGGGAGTTGACGTCGGTGTCCGGCTGGGCAAAGTAGTCCCGGTTCTGCTGGGCGGTGGTGCCCGGGTTTCCCACGTAGTGGACGGCGATGTCCCGGACCTCGCTGAGTTTCTGGCCGGTGCGGCTGTTGCAGTCCTCCGGGAGGATCTGGCTGTCGATCCAGGCGGGGACGTGGTTCTCCCCCAGGCCCAGGCGGATCAGGTTCCCCACCAGCCCCGCCAGGACCAGGATGACCAGCAGGGGGATAAGGATCTTGAAGGGACTTCGCTTCTGTTGCTTCTGTTTCTTTTTGGGGGGCAGGCGCTTGGCCTGGTTCCCCTTGGTTCGGGTGGTCTGTGCCGGCATGGAGGCGTGCTCCTTTCGTACTCTTTCTTGCAGACACGCTCCGACAGGGCGGACCGTGAAAATACTCTGTTTTTAAGGCGTCCCGCCTTACACGGGCCGGGTGGCCTCCTTCAGCCAGGCCGCCTCCTCAGGGGGCAGCCTGGGCGAGATGACCTCGTACACCCGGGCGTGGTAGACGTTGAGAAGGGCCCGCTCCCGGGGGCTCATGGCGTCCGGGTCCACGGCATCTAGGTCGAAGGGGGTAAGGGTCAGGGTCTCGAAGGCCAGGAAGGTCCCGAAGTCCGTCTTCTCCCCCTCCACGCACAGCAGGAGGTTTTCCAGCCGGATGCCGTAGTCCCCGGCGAAGTACACCCCCGGCTCGTCGGAGGTGACCATTCCCGCCTCCAGGGGGGCGTCCTCCCCGGCGGACCGCCAGCGGATGCTCTGGGGGCCCTCGTGGACGCTGAGAAGATACCCCACCCCGTGGCCGGTGCCGTGGTTGAAGTCCAGCCCCAGCTCCCACAGGGGCTGCCGGGCCAGGATATCCAGGTTCCGGCCGGTGCAGCCCGCCCGGAAGACCGCCGCCGCCAGGTCCAGGTTCCCCCGGAGGACAGCGGTGTAGTGGGCCCGCTGGGCCTCGCTCACTTGGCCAAGGGCGTAGGTCCGGGTGCAGTCGGTGGTGCCGGTGGTGTAGTGGCCGCCGGTATCCGCCAGGAGGAAGCCGATATCGGTGATGGCCCGGTCGGTCTCCTCGGTGGCGGAGTAGTGGACCACGGCGCTGTGGTCCCCAAAGGCCAGGATGGGGTCAAAGGAGGGCATACGGTAGTCCGGGGATGCCCTGCGGAGGGCCTCCAGCTTGTCCGCCGCGGAACGCTCCGTCATGGGGACCTTCCCGGCGCTGGTCTTGAGCCAGTACATGAACCGGGTGAGGGCCACGCCGTCGTCCAGGTGGGCTTTGCGGAAGTTTTCCTGCTCCACCGGGTCCTTCACCGCCTTCATGGCGATGGTGGGGTCGGGCTTCTCGATGACCTTCACCCCGGTGGGGATGCTGGTCAGCAGCCGGGCGTTGACCCGGGCGGGGTCCAGGTGGATCACCTGCTCCCGCCGGAGGCGGTTGGCCCAGAGATAGACCCCGTCGTAGGGCTGGAGCTGGATGCCGTCCGCCGCCAGGGCGTCCCGGAGTTCGGGGGAAAAGGCCGCAGGCTGGGCGAAAAGGGTCCCGCCCATGGGCCCCAGGGCCAGATAGGCCAGGAAGACCGGGGTACAGGCCACGTCACCCCCCCGCAGATCCAGAAGCCAGGCGATGTCCTCCAGGGCCGTCAGGAGGAGGGTGTTGGCCCCCTCTTTGGCCACGGCGGCCCGGACCCGGTCCAGCTTCTCCCGCCGGGTGGTCCCGGTGAGCCCCGCAGGCAGGGCCCACACCGGGGACGCGGGAAGGGGCGGACGGTCCAGCCACACCTGGTCCATGAGCTCCTCCCGGTCCCGGATCTTCACGCCCTTCTGCTTGGCCAGGGCGTAGTACCGCCGGGCGGTGGCCGCGGTGACGCACCGGCTGTCGAAGCACAGGGTCTGGCCGGGCTGGAGACTGGAGCGGAGGAAGTCCGAAATCGTGGGCACCCCTGGCTCCCCCATCTTCATGAGCTTGATGCCAGTCCCTTCCAGTTGACGCTCTGCCTGGAGAAAATACCGTCCGTCGGTCCACAGCCCCGCCCAGTTCCGGAAGACCAGCAGGGTCCCGGCGGAGCCGGTGAAGCCGGACAGCCAGGCCCGGCAGGCGAAGTGGTCCCCCACATACTCGCTGTTGTGGTAGTCGGCGGTGGGGATGAGGCAGGCGTCGAGCTCCCGGTCGGCCATGGCGGCCCGGAGAGCCTGGAGGGGGGTGGACATAGCGGTCGCTCCTTTTCTTTTTATCGTACCACAGAAGTCTTACGATTCGATGAAGAAATCGTAAAGATTTGATGCGAACAGTCTGTCGGGAGGGTCCCGGGGACGCCTCCCATGGAAACAGTATGAGTATACCACACCGGCCCCGCCTTGGAAAGAAGAGAAAAAATGTTCTCGGGGCAGGCGGAAAAGAGTTGACAAAAATCTCCCCAGCGGCTATACTACATTAAGCATTTCCGCACAGCGGAGGATGCGCTACTGTGGCTCAGTCGGTAGAGCAGCTGATTCGTAATCAGCAGGTCGCCGGTTCAAGTCCGGCCAGTAGCTCCAAAGACCCATCGAAGCCCCTGCCCCAGGGTGCTCCGATGGGTCTTTTTTTCTTCCATCCTTCCCTTGACCTCCTCCCTATAACATCGTAAAATGTAGTTGAAACATTCCGCCCCCACCACCGAAAAAGGAGGCCGCCATGAATCTGCTGCCTGCGAAAAAAAGAAAGGTCCTGGTCATCGGGCACAAGAACCCCGATACCGACTCCATCTGCTCCGCCATCGCCTACGCCCACCTGAAAAACACCCTATACGACGGGGGGTACAAGCCCGCCCGGGCCGGGGAGCTCAACCAGGAGACCAAATACGTCCTGGAGCGCTTCTCCATGGAGACTCCCAAGCTCTATGAGGACGTCAGCGCCCAGGTGGAGGACATCGACATCCGGTCCGTCAAGGGGGCCCCGGCGGACGTCACCATCCACAGCGCCCTGGTGCGGATGCGGGACGAGCAGGTGAGCACCCTGCCCGTGGTCTCCGACGACGGGCGGCTGCTGGGGCTGGTCACCACCAACCACCTGGCGGTCTCCAGCATGGACGCCACCAGCGAGACCCTGGCCAACGCCTCCACCCCCCTGGCAAACCTCCTCCACACCCTCAACGGCACCCTGGTCACCGGCTCCCTGGAGGGGGTCACGGTGACGGGGAAGATCGTCCTGGGCTCCGGCAGCCCGGAGCTCATCGAGACCCAGATCTCCCCCGGGGACGTGGTCATCTGCGGCAACCGGTTTGACGCCCAGATCACCGCCATCGAGATGAACGCCGCCTGCATGGTCCTGTGCAGCGAGACGCCTCCGGCCAAAACCATCGTCCGTCTGGCGGAGGAGCACAACATGGTCATCATCCAGACCCCCCTGGACACCTTCACCGTGGCCTGCACCATCAACCAGAGCGCCCCCATCGCCTGGTTCATGTACCGCAACCTGGTCACCCTCCACCTGGACGACCCCGTGGAGACCGCCAAGGAGATCATGGGCCAGGTTCGGTACGTCTACTTCCCCGTGCTGGACAGCGAGGGGATCTATCGGGGGGTCATCAGCCGCCGGAACTTCCTGAACCTGCGCCGGCGGCAGCTCATCCTGGTGGACCACAACGAGCGGACCCAGTGTGTGGAGGGCCATGAGGAGGCCGAGATCCTGGAGATCATCGACCACCACCGGATCAACAGCATCGAGACCACCGGTCCGGTGTTTTTCCGGAACCAGCCCGTGGGCTGCACCGCCACCATCATCCGGCAGCTCTACCAGGAGAACGGGGTGGAGATCCCCCCGGACATCGCCGGCATCCTGTGCAGCGCCATCCTCTCGGACACCCTGATGTTCCGCTCCCCCACCTGCACCCCCCTGGACGAGGCCATCGCCCGGGAGCTGGCCGGCCTGGCCGGGGTGGACGTGGAGGAGCTGGCAGGGGCCATGTTCGAGGCCGGGGAGAACGTGGAGGGCAAGACCGCCGAGAGCCTCTTCTACCAGGACTTCAAGCGCTTCACCAACGAAACGGTCTCCTTTGCCGTGGGCCAGGGGAGCTACGTCTCCCCCACCAACCGCCAGAAGGCCGAGGGCATCCTCCGAAGCTACATGGACGAGGCCCTCCAGCGGGAGCGGGTGGACATGATCTTCTACCTTCTGACAGATATCAAGGCCCAGCAGAGCAAGGTCCTCTGGGCGGGTGAGGACGCGGACAAGTACCTCCGCAGGGCCTTTGACTGTCAGGAGGCTGACGGGGGGTATATCCTGCCCGGGGTCATCTCCCGGAAGAAGCAGTTCATCCCGCCCCTGCTGGCCGCCATGCAGACCCAGGAGGGGGCCCGCTTCGGCGGATAACCCCATTTACACCGGAAAGACCCCTTGCCATGGAGCCTCTGCGGCTGCACCTTCCCCGGACAGAGCTGCGTCAGCAGCGGCTGGTGCTGCCTGGTGGAAACCACCACCCAGGCCCCCGCTGCCTATAACAGCATGCTCCTGGTGATCATCGGCGTCCTCCTGGGCATCATCGCCGCGGCGGCGGTGCTGTTCATCGTCACCAGAGGGAAGAAGAAGTAAGGAAGACGACCCAAAACGGGCAGCCCCAGAACTGGGACTGCCCGTTTTCTCATCTTGTCTATTCAGCCGATGCTTTTCTTCGCCCAGGCGGACACGGCTTTCTCGCTCTTGGCGGCGTCCGCTCCGTGGACGGCCAGGCCCTTGCTTACCTTGGCCCCCTTGCATGTCTTTTTCAGGTCCCGCTCGCAGCTGGCCAGGCCAGAGCCCTCGTGGGTGGTGAGCGGCATGACCTTCTTGCCCGTCCAGTCCAGCTTTTCCAGCTGGGTAAACACGGCCATGGGATAGGTCCCCCACCAGATGGGGCCGCAGACGAAAATATTGTCGTAGCCCTCCAGGCTGTCCAGGTAAGCCTTCAGTTCCGGGCGGGCGTTGGCTCTCCCCTCTGCCTGGGCCTCCTCGATGCACTGGTAGTAATCCTTGGGATATTCCTTTACGGTCTCCACCTGGAACAGGTCGCCGCCCACGGCGCTCTGGATGAATTCCGCCACGATCTCCGTGTTGCCCTTGGCCAGCTCCTTCACACCGCCGTTAACATAGTTTTCGCCCTTCCGGGAATAGTAGATGATCAGATTTTTCGCCATGCCGCGAACCTCCATTTCGTTTTCTTCGTTTGAAAATATGGTACACCATTTTCCGCCGGGAATCAATTCGTTTTTTCGGGGCCGTTCATAAGTGATCCTTATCAATGCTTCCCGCCCGGGGCAGGGCTTGCTGATGACGTTTCACTGCGCCCTGCTTGAGACTCTCCACCTCGGCTTTTTGGTCCGCCGTGAGGACGATAGTCGGGATGCGCCGGAGGGCGTCGTCTCCAGGGCGCTCTCGTCGTCGGCAACGAGAAGCCGTCGCTCGTCCCTCCAGCGATTTTCCTCTTGCCATTTTCGGGATTTTGCTTATAATGAGGATATCAGAAGTTAGCTTTAGCTAATTCTAATGGGCGCTCCCGCTGCCCGCAGCACAGAACAGGAGGCATCGACATGACAGATCAGGAATACAAAACGCTCTCCATCCGGGAGTTTTCCAAGGCAGCAAAGGTCTATGAGACCGACGACGCCGGGGTGTACAAGATGTGCAGGAAGGACTATCCCGACGTCCTGGCGGAACTGGAGAAGGAGGGGTTCACCGACCTGCTGGACTGCGGCTGCGGCACCGCCCCCATGCTCACCCTCCTCCAGAAAAAGTACCCCCACCGGCACTACACAGGGATCGACCTGACCCCGGAGATGATTGAGGCGGCAAAGGCCAAGAATATGCCAGGGGTGGAGCTGGTGGTGGGGGACTGCGAGGACCTCCCCTTCCCGGCGGAGTCCTTCGACGCGGTGATCTGCTGCCAGAGCTTCCACCACTACCCCAACGTCCAGGCCTTTTTCCACAGCGTCTACCGTGTCCTCCGCCCCGGCGGCCGGCTGATCCTCCGGGACATGACGGCGAACACCGCCGCGACCCGGTGGTTCTTCAACCACATTGAGCTGCCGGTGATCAATCTGGCGGGCCACGGCGACGTGCGGGTCTACAGTGTGGAGGAGGTGCGCGCCCTCTGCCAGAAGGCCGGCCTGGTGCTGGAATCCGGCGAAAAGCGGGGCTTTTTCCGCCTCCACTGCGTGGCGAGAAAGCCGGGTCCCTCCAAAACGGCAACCTGACGGGCCCCGTGTCCGGACCATGCGGGCTGCGCCTTCCCCGGCGCGGCCCGTTTTTTCTGTTGCCATTCCCGCCGGGCCGTGCTATAATATCCGAACAAGCGTTCTATTTTGGCACAGGAACAGGAGGGAGAGCCATGTCGTTCCAATCACTCAACCCCGCCCAGCGGGAGGCGGTCACCACCACCGAGGGGTTCGTCCGGGTCATCGCGGGGGCGGGCTCCGGGAAGACCCGGGCCCTCTCCCACCGGTTCGCCTACCTGGTCAACGACTTGGGCATCCTCCCCGGCAGCATCCTCTGCGTGACCTTCACCAACAAGGCGGCCAACGAGATGCGCCAGCGCATCCATGCCCTCACCGGCGACAACGACACGGGGTATATCAACACCTTCCACGGCTTCTGCGTCAACGTCCTCCAGGAGGACAGCCACGCGGTCCAGTACCCCCGGAGCTTCCTGGTTCTGGACAACACGGACATCAACGATATGCTCAAGCTCATCTACGAGGAGCGGGGGCTGACCCTCCGGGACATGACCTTCGCCAGGGCCCGGGACATGATCGAGATCCAGAAGCTCTTCAAAAAGCCGGACTACTATCTGGACCTGGTCAATATGTCCCTGGAGGCCCTCCACGAGAAATACCGGGCGGCCGCGTCGGTGGAGGATATCATCTTCTACGGCTATCTCTACCAGGAGAAAAAGTGCTTCGGCCTGGACTACAACGACCTGATCAAATTCACCCTTTACATCTTCCAGGAAAATGCAGAGATCCGTCTGAAGTGGCAGCAGCGGCTGGAATACATCATGATCGACGAGTTCCAGGACATCGACCTGCTCCAGTATCAGCTCATGGAGGTCCTCTGCGCCCACCACAAAAACCTCTTCATCGTGGGGGACCCGGACCAGACGGTCTACACCTGGCGAGGGGCCGACGTGAAGTATCTGCTGGACTTTGACAAGGCCTTCCCCAACGTCAGAACCATTATGATGATGGAAAACTACCGCTCCACTCCCCAGATCCTGGCCGCCGCCAACGCCCTCATCGACAAAAACCAGACCCGGATCAAAAAGGACCTGATCCCCACCCTGCCCGACGGCCCCGCCGTCCTCTGCCACCACGCCAGAAACCCGGAGGAGGCGGCGGAGTGGATCGCCCTGCAGATGCACCAGCTCCACGACCAGGGGGCAGCCTACCGGGACATGGCGGTGCTCTACCGGGCCCATTCTGTCACCCACACCCTGGAGGAGGTCTTTCTCAAGCGGAAGGTCCCCTATACCATCTACAGCGGGGTCCAGTTCTTCGGCCGCATGGAGATCAAGGACGCTCTGGCTTATCTCCGTATGGTGGCCTATCGGGATGACCTGTCCTTCCGGCGGATCGTCAACGTCCCCAAGCGGAACATCGGCCAGCGGCGGATGGCCCTCCTCCAGGCCTATGCCGCCAGCAACGGCTGTTCCCTTTACACGGCCCTCCTCCACAACCTGGAAGACGACCTCTTCCGGGGGACCGGGGCGAAGAACTTCGTCCGGCTCATCGAGGGTCTCTCCGTCCAGTACGCCAGCCGGCCTATCTCCGAGCTGCTGGCCGACGTCCTGGACCACAGCCGCTACGAGGAGATGCTCCGCACCGAGGGCAGCCAGGAGCGGCTGGACAACCTGGCGGAGCTGAAGCAGTCCGTGTACGAGTATGAGATCACCTGCGGGGAGGAAGCCACCCTGGAGCACTATCTTGCCCACATCGCTCTCTTCACCAACAGCGACACCCCAGAGGACGCGGACAAGGTAAAGCTCATGACCGTCCACGCCGCCAAGGGCCTGGAGTTCCCCAACGTCTTTCTGTGCGAGCTGAACGAGGGGATCTTCCCCTCCCGGAAGACCCGGACCCTCCCCGGCATGGAGGAGGAGCGCCGCCTGGCCTTCGTAGCGGTGACCCGGGCGGAGGAGCGTCTCTTCCTCTCCGAGGCGGAGGGCCGGAACCACGACGGCTCCCCCCGATATCCTTCCCGGTTCCTCCTGGACATCGGCCCGGACCGGATGGAATTCACGGCGCCCCCCAGGGAGGAGCTGATCCGGGAGGCCCGGGAGTACATCCGCCTCAGCGAGAGCCGCCTGCCGGAGCGGGAGCCCCAGGCCTACCCCATCGGCCAGCGGGTCCGCCACGAGATCATGGGGCTGGGGACCGTGGTGGACGTGGACACAGGCAAGGGGGCCCACATCGTGCGCTTCGACGAGCTGAACACCACCCGGTCCATCTCCTTCCGGGCCCGGCTGGAGCGGGCGGAGCCTTGAGCCGCCCATCCCCCTGCCGAAACCAGCCATGACAAAAAGACAAAGCGCCGGCTTTCCCGGGCAAGAGCCTGGAAAAGCCGGCGCTGTTTTTGCGTGTAACGTGATCGGATGGCGGTCACAGAATGTCGATATGCTCCCCGCTGAGGGCCTTGTTCATGCTCCGCACGGCGCAGAACTTGCCGCACATGGAGCAAGTGTCCTCGTGCTCCGGGGCCCGGCTGTCCCGGATGCCCTTGGCGGTCTCCGGGTCGATGGAAACCGCCCACTGGCCCTCCCAGTCGAAGGTCCGCCGGGCGTCGGCCATGGCGTCGTCCAGGTCCCGGGCATGGGGGATGTGCTTGGCAATATCCGCGGCGTGGGCGGCGATCTTCGAGGCGATGATCCCCTGCTTCACATCCTCCACATTGGGCAGGGCCAGGTGCTCCGCCGGGGTGACGTAGCACAGGAAGGCCGCCCCGGACATGGCGGCGATGGCCCCGCCGATGGCCGAGGTGATGTGGTCATAGCCAGGGGCGATGTCGGTGACCAGGGGGCCCAGGACGTAGAAGGGAGCTCCCATGCAGATGGTCTGCTGGATCTTCATATTGGCGGCGATCTGGTCCATGGGCATGTGGCCGGGGCCCTCCACCATGACCTGGACGTCCCTGGCCCAGGCCCGCTTGGTCAACTCGCCCAGGCGGACCAGCTCCTCGATCTGGCACACGTCGCTGGCGTCGGCCAGGCAGCCGGGGCGGCAGGCGTCCCCCAGGGAGATGGTCACGTCGTATTCCCGGCAGATCTCCAGGATCTCGTCGTAGTACTCATAGAAGGGGTTCTCCTCCCCTGTCATGCTCATCCAGGCGAAGACCAGGGAGCCCCCCCGGGAGACGATGTTCATCTTCCGCTTGTGCTTTTTGATCTGGTCGATGGTCTTCCGGGTGATGCCGCAGTGGAGGGTGACAAAGTCCACCCCGTCCTGGGCGTGGAGGCGGACCACGTCGATGAAATCCTTGGCGGTAAGGGTGGCCAGGTCCCGCTGGTAGTGGATGACGCTGTCATAGACCGGCACGGTGCCGATCATGGCGGGGCACTCGGCGACGAGCTTCTGGCGGAAGGGCTGGGTGTTGCCGTGGGAGGACAGGTCCATGATGGCCTCGGCCCCCATGTCCACCGCCGCCATGACCTTCTGCATCTCCACATCGTAGTCCTTGCAGTCCCGGGAGACGCCCAGGTTGACGTTGATTTTGGTGCGGAGCATGGAGCCCACGCCGTTGGGCTCCAGACAGGTGTGACCCTTGTTGGCGCAGATGGTCACCTGCCCCCGGGCCACCAGGTCCCGGATCTCCTCCTCGGTGCGGTGCTCCTTGGCGGCCACCGCTTTCATCTCCGGGGTGATGATCCCCCGCTTGGCCGCGTCCATCTGGGTGGTGTAGTTTCTCATGACTGATTTGGCTCCTTTCAGGCAGTATTACATCATAGCAGACCCCACCCCGGCATAGGGGGAGGTCATGGCGTGGGTGTGCTCGATGGGACCGGACCCGTGGCCCAGGTCCAGCATGGCCGACAGGGCCCCGGTGAGGTAGTCCTTGGCCTTGCCCACCGCCCGGTCCAGGGGTTCCCCCTTGGCCAGGTTGGCGGCAATGGCGCTGGAGAGGGTGCAGCCGGTGCCGTGGGTGTTGGGGTTGTCGATCCGCTTCCCCGGGAACCACACCGCCCGCCCCTCTGTCCACAGAAGGTCATCGGCGTTGTCCAACCCGTGGCCGCCCTTCAGCAGCACCGCGCAGCCGCACCGGTCCGCGATGGCCCGGGCCGCTTCCTCCATGTCCCCGGCACTGCGGATGGGCCGCCCGGCCAGGATCTCCCCCTCCGCCAGGTTGGGAGTGATGAGGTCGGCCAGGGGGAGAAGCTCCTCCACCAGGGTCCGGACCGCGCCGTCCGCCAGAAGGGCCGCGCCGCTGGTGGCCACCATCACCGGGTCCACCACCAGGTTTTTCGCCCGGTAGAAGGCCAGCCGCTCCGCGATCACATGGATCAGAGGGGCGGAGGCCACCATGCCCACCTTCACCGCGTCGGGGACGATGTCCTCGAAGACCGCGTCGATCTGCTGGGCCAGGAAGTCCGGGGTGGACTCCATAATTCCTCGGACGCCGGTGGTATTCTGGGCGGTCAAGGCGGTGACGGCGGTCATGGCGTATACGCCGTGGACGGTCATCGTTTTGATATCTGCCTGAATGCCGGCGCCTCCGCAGGAATCGCTTCCCGCGATGGATAATGCTGTTCTCATGGATACGCTTCCTCTCGATTGGCATTAACTTTTCTTACGCGACAGAGAGTGGTGCCCCCGGTCTGCCGCGGAGATGGTTTTGTGTGATTACCGTATTAGGTTTTCCGCCGCCGCTTTCAGTTCCGCGGCGGCAGCAGAAATATCCTCCGCGCCGAAGAGGGCGGAGATCACGGCGACGCCCGCCATGCCGCAGCCCGTCAGGGCCGGAAGCTTGTCCCGGGTGATCCCCCCGATGGCCACCGCCGGGATGGACACCGCGGCGCAGATGGTCCGGAGGTCCGACGGGGTGATCCGACGGGCGTTCTCCTTGGTGGGCGAGGGAAAGACCGCCCCCACCCCCAGGTAATCTGCCCCGGCCGCCTCTGCGGCCCGGGCCTGGTCCACGGTCTTGGCGGTGGCCCCGATGAGAAAGCCCGCCGGGGCCTTGGCCCGGATGGCCGCCACCGGGGCGTCCTCCATCCCCACGTGGACCCCGTCGGCCCCGCTGTCCAGGGCTACGTCCACGTTGTCGTTGATGATAAGGGGGACGCCGTAACGATGGCAGAGGTCCTTTACCTGAAGGGCCTCCCGGAGGAACTCCGCCTGGTCCAAGCCCTTTTCCCGGAGCTGGACCAGGGTGACGCCTCCCTTGAGGGCGTCTTCGATCTGTTCATACAGGGTCTGCCGCCCCATCCAGCTTCGGTCGGTGATGGCGTAGAGCAGCAGTTGTTCTCGGATGGGTTTCATAGAGACCTCCTCAACTGGGCGAAATAGTCCGCCGGGTCGGCGCAGAGCATGGGCCCGCTTCGGAAACAGGCCCCCGCCGCTCCGGCCGCCCGGACCGCCGCCAGGTTCCCGGCGGCGATCCCGCCGATGGCATAGACCGGAAGGGAGACCGCCTGGCAGACCTGCTCCAGAAAGTCCAGTCCCCGGCCGGGAAGGCCCCGCTTACAGTCGGTGTCGAAGACGTGGCCGGCGGTGATGTAGGTACAGCCTAGGGATCGGGCCAGGACCGCGTCCTCCACGGAGTGGCAGGAGGCCCCCAGGACGGGGAAGGCCCGACGGGTCCCCTGGTCCAGGGCGGTCAGCGCCGGCAGGGGCAGATGAAGGGCGTGGGCCCCCAGGTCCCGGGCCGCGCCGGCAAAGGTGTGGAGGATACAGGGAACGTCATAGCGGGCGGAGACGGCGAGCGCCTTTTCCGCCAGGGCCCGGTAGTCCTCCGGGGCCAGGTCCTTTTCCCGGAGGATGATCCCGTCGGGACGAGCTTTCGCAATGGCCTCCAGGCGGGATAAAAAGTCCCCGGGACACAGGGTCCGGTCGGTGACCCAGAACAGCTTAAACATAGAGGTAGTCGTTGAGCACCGGCTGGAGCCCTTCCCCGGCGATGTCCTCGTACATCCGGTCCAGGCTCCGGCCGTCGGCGATCTCGAACTGCTCGTCCCCCTGCTCGGCGCCGGTCTCCTTGCCGGTGTACTTGCTCTCGTGGTCCCCGATGCCCGTGGAGACCCCGGCGGAGACCTTGGTGGCGGCGATCTTCACGATGCCGTCCCGGAACCGGGCGCTCTCCCGGGAGGAGACGGTGATGCCCACATAGGGCAGGAAGATCCGGTAGGCGCAGAGGATCTGGCAGAGCTGGGTCTCATGGACATCCTGGGGGTCGATCTTCTCGTTGTTGATGATGGGCCGCAGCCGGGGACAGGACAGGGAGAGCTCCGCGTGGGGGTACTTCCGCTGGAGGTAGTAGGCGTGGAGGGCGGTGGCCAGGGCGTCCTTCCGAAAGTCCGACAGCCCCAGCAGGGCGGAGAAGGCCACCCCCCGCATCCCGGCCATCAGGGCCCGCTCCTGGGCCTCGAACCGGTAGGGCCACACCCGCTTGTGGCCCATGAGATGAAGCTGCTCGTAGCGGTCGGCGTCGTAGGTCTCCTGAAAGACGGTGACATAGTCGGTGCCGCATTCGTGGAGATAGCGGTACTCCTCGGTGTTCACGGGGTAGACCTCCAGGCCCACCATGCGGAAATACTTCCGGGCCAGCTTGCAGGCTTCCCCGATATATTCCACGTTGCTCTTCCCCCGGCTCTCCCCGGTAAGGATCAAAATCTCCTCCATGCCGCTGGCGGCAATGACCTGCATCTCCTTCTCGATCTGCTCCATGGTGAGCTTCATGCGGCTGATGTCGTTGTAGCAGTTGAAGCCGCAGTAGACGCAGTAGTTCTCGCAGTAGTTGGCGATATACAGGGGGGTGAAGAGATAGACCGTATTGCCGAAGTGCTTGCTGGTCTCCAGTCTGGCCCGGGCCGCCATCTCCTCCAGGAAGGGCTGGGCGGCGGGAGACAGGAGGGCCTTGAAGTCCTCGATGGAGCAGGTATCGTGCTCCAGGGCGGCCTTCACGTCGGCGGCGGTGTAGGCCGCGGGGTCATAGGACTTCATCTGGCCTATGACCTTGTCCATCACGTCGGAGTCGATCCGCTCCATATCGGGCAGGTAGGCCATGTGGTCTGTCCGGGCGGTGGGGTCGGTCTCCAGCCGGTGCTTTTTGGCCTGGGCCTCGGGGGAAAGGTGGCTGGAGCCCACAAGAAACCGTTGTTCCATGCCGCCCACCTCAATCCCGGAGGAAGCCCGTCAGGGGGTCCGAGGCGGAGGCCCCCCGGGTGAGCACCCGGCCCAGGCCGGAGAGGTAGGCCTTGCGCCCGGCCTCGATGGCCTGGCGGAAGGCGGCGGCCATGAGGGGGAGGTCCCCGGCGGTGGCCAGGGCGGTGTTGGCCATGATGGCGGCGGCCCCCATCTCCATGGCCTCGCAGGCCTGGGAGGGACGGCCAATGCCCGCGTCCACGATGATGGGCAGGTCGGACTCGTCGATGAGGATCTGAATGAAGTCCCGGGTGGCCAGGCCCTTGTTGGACCCGATGGGGGCGGCCAGGGGCATAATGGCGGCGGCCCCGGCGTTGGCCAGGTCCCGGGCGGCGTAGAGGTCGGGGTACATATAGGGCATGACCACGAAGCCCTCCTTGGCCAGAATCTCCGTGGCCCGGATGGTCTCGGCGTTGTCGGGCAGGAGGTACTTGGAGTCCCGCATGATCTCGATCTTCACAAAGTCCCCGCAGCCCAGCTCCCGGGCCAGCCGGGCGATGCGGACGGCCTCCTCGGCGCTCCGCGCCCCGCTGGTGTTGGGCAGGAGGGTGACCCCCTGGGGGATGTAGTCCAGGATGTTCTCCTGGTCCCGGGTGTTGGCCCGGCGGACCGACAGGGTGATGATCTCCGCCCCGGCGTCCCGCACGGCGGCCTCGATGAGCTTCAGAGAGTACTTGCCGGAGCCCAGGATGAACCGGGAGCGGAACTCCCGTCCTCCCAGCGTCCAAGTGTCGTTGTTCATAGTTGTTTCCTTCTTTCGTTTACGGTTGGGGCTTCTCTGTCAGAAGCCGCAGGATCATGTGGGCCTGGTGCCCGGCGCAGACCATCACCCGGGCGGCCAGAAGGCCCTCCCCGGCGGCCACGTCGCTGGTCCCGTCCCCACAGAGATAAAAACGGGAGGTGAGCCGCCGGGTGCGGATGTCGTTGGCGCTGCCGAAGCCCGCCATCCCCGAAGCCGCCACCAGACAGGCCGACGGGAGATGCTCCATGACCACGTCGGTGAGCATGGCCTTTTGCTCCGGCCGGTCGAAGGCCTCGCAGACCACGTCGGCCCCGGCCAGCAGGCCGGGGGCGTTGTCCCGGTCCAGCCGGACGGTGTGGGTGACAAGCTCCGTGTAGGGGGCGATGCGGCCCAGGTTTTCCGCCATGGCCTCGGTCTTGTACCGGCCGATCTGGTCGGCCCGGTACTGCTGGCGGTGGAGGTTGGTCAGGTCCACCCGGTCAAAGTCCAGGAGGATAAGCTTTCCCACCCCCGCCCGGGCCAGGGCGATGGCCACGTTGGAGCCCAGCCCCCCCAGGCCGCACACTGCCACGGTGGCGGCGGAGAACCTGGCCTGGGCCTCCTTTCCGTGGCGGGCCTCCAGGGCGGCCAGCCACTCTTCTCGGGAGGGGAGCATCTCAGCCACCCCCCATGAAGCTGACCACCTCCACGCTGTCCCCCTCGGCCAGGACGGTCTCGCCGTACTGGGCCTTGGGGACGATCTCGCCGTTGCGCTCCACGGCGATCCGCTGGAGGTCGTAGTCCGCCTGGGCAAGGTAGTCCGCCAGGGTCTTCCCGGCCACGTCCAGGCTCTCTCCGTTGATCTTTACCATTGCGTTTCCCTCCTTTGGGACGTCGAGCGGTCCGGGACAGGGAACAGACCCGGCTTTCCCTTTGAACCGCAAAAAAGGAAGCCGCCGATCTGGCAGCTTCCGCGTGTCTGTTCCGTATGGTCCCAGGCATCCCTACGTTGGCATTATCCAAATCAGGTTCTCGGTCGAAGGTCACACCTTCCTCTCAGCCTGTGCTACAAGCTCCCGTCTGTTCATTTGTCGCTCTTACTATACTACGTTTTTTTCCGGACTGCAAGGGGAAAGTTGCGCTTTTCAGGGAAACGGAGGCGGGCGGACGCCTACTGCTTCCGCCGGGCATACTCCTCCCGGGTCACGAAATGCCCGTCCACATCCCGGATATGCCGAAGCCGAAACCGCCTCGCAGGATACGCGGAATGGACCATGCCTATAAAATACGGGAAACAATCCCCGTCCGCGAAGGAATGCTCGGAGACATAAAACACGGTGTAATTCCCCGGCCGATCCCGCTGGACACGGACCGCCTCCATCCCCTCCTCGGCAGACGCGGCGCAGGACCGAAGATGGTCCGGCAAGCCGCACAGCACGTCCACGCCGGGCTGCCTCACCGCCGCCCGCGAGGCGGCTTTCTTCCTTTGGAAGCCGGGGCCTTCCCTTTCTTTGGGGTCCCCTTCCCGCCCTTCCCGGCGGGCGCTCCCCCGCTCCGTCCGGCGGGCTTCTCCCCCGTCCGGCTGGGGCGCAGCAGACATTCGGGGCCGTAACCGATGAGGTCGGTCCGCCCCGCCTTATGGAGGGCCTCCATGATCAGCCGCCGCTTCTCCGGCCGCTTCCACTGGAGGAGGGCCCGCTGGAGCTCCTTCTCGTGGGGGCTCTTGGGAACGTAGATCTCCTCCATGGTCCGAGGATCCAGGCCGGTGTGGTACATACAGGTGGACAGAGTCCCGGGGGTGGGATAGAAGTCCTGGACCTGCTCCGGCTGGCGGCCGGTTTTGTTCAGCCACTGGGCCAGGGCGATGGCGTCGGCCAGGGTGCTCCCCGGATGGGAGGACATGAGGTAGGGCACCAGGAACTGGTTCTTGCCGTACTTCTGGTTCAGCCGCTGATACTTCTCCTGGAATTTCTCATAGGCCCCGATGTGGGGCTTGCCCATGGCGTCCAGGACGTGGCCCACGCAGTGCTCCGGGGCCACCTTGAGTTGGCCGCTGATGTGGTGCTTCACCAGGTCCGCGAAGAACTCCCCGCTCTTATCCTCCAAAAGGTAGTCGAACCGGATGCCTGAGCGGATGAAGATCTTCTTCACCCCGGGGATCTCCCGGAGCTTCCGCAGGAGCTTGAGATAGTCGCTGTGGTCTGCGTCCAGGTTGGGGCAGGGCTTTGGGGCCAGGCAGTCCCGGTGCCTGCACAGGCCGTGCTTAAGCTGGTTTTTGCAGGAGGGCCGCCGGAAGTTGGCGGTGGGCCCCCCCACGTCGTGGATGTATCCTTTAAAGCCGGGGTGCTTCGTCAGGGCCGTGACCTCCCGGATGACGCTCTCATGGCTCCGGGAGGTGATCATCCGCCCCTGGTGGAAGGCCAGAGAGCAGAATTTGCAGGCCCCGAAGCATCCCCGGTTGTGGATGACGGAGAACCGCACCTCCTCGATGGCGGGCACGCCCCCCAGGCTGTCATAGGCCGGGTGAGGCTCCCGCAGATAGGGCAGCTCCGCCACATGGTCCAGCTCCTGGGTGGTCAGGGGCATCATGGGCGGGTTGGCGATGAGGTACCGGTCCCCGTGGGGCTGAATCACCGCCCTCCCCCGGACGGGGTCGTGCTCGTCGTACTCCACCAGGTTGGCGGCGGCGTAGGCCCGCTTGTTTTTGGAAACTGTCTCAAAGGAGGCTACCTGGACCGAGGGAAAGCGGCAGGCGTCGGGGCTCCCGGCGGCGTAGCAGGTCCCCTTCACCCCGGTGATCTCCCTTACGGGGGTGCCCTTCACCAGAAGGGCGGCGATCTCCAGGGTGGCCTTCTCCCCCATGCCGTAGGTCAGCAGGTCGGCCTGGGCGTCGAAGAGGAGGGACCGGCGGACCTTGTCCTCCCAGTAGTCATAGTGGGCAAACCGGCGCAGGGAGGCCTCCAGCCCCCCCACGATGAGGGGAATGTCCCCAAAGACCTCCCGGATCTTGTTGCAGTAGACGATGGAGGCCCGGTCTGGCCGCAGCCCCGCCCGGTTCCCCGGGGAGTAGGCGTCGTCGTGCCGCCGCTTTTTCGCGGCGGTATAGTGGGCCACCATGGAGTCGATGTTCCCGCCATTGACAAAGACCCCGTACCGGGGCCGCCCCAGGGCGGTGAAGGCGGCGGGGTCCCGCCAGTCCGGCTGGGCCAGGATGGCCACCCGGTAGCCCGCGTCCTCCAGCACCCGGCCGATGATGGCGGTGCCAAAGGAGGGGTGGTCCACATAGGCGTCCCCGGTGACCAGGAGGAAGTCACAGTAGTGCCAGTCCCGGCGGAGCATCTCCTCTTTGGTTATGGGTAAGAAATCCCGCATCAGTCCAGTTCTCCCCGGTATTCGTAGCCGATATACTTTTCCATCTCATGGAGGCTGGCGTAGGCCCCCGGCGTCTGGCCGGTGGTGCGGAAGCCGTACTTCCGATAGAACCGCAGGGCCACCTCGTTGGCCTCGGAGCACACCAGCCGGAGCTTGTCCCGCCCTCTGGGCCGGAAGACGCTCACCGCCTTACCGATGAGCTGGACACCCAAGCTGCGGCCGCGCATCTCCGGATTTAAGTAGAGAAAGGAGATGTAGCCCGACCGGTCTTTGGCGTCTCTGGTGGGGTCCAGTTGGAGGACGCCCGCCGGCTCCTTGCCGAACATGGCTTGCCAGACGCTGTGGGGATCGGCCTTGCTCACCGTCATGGCCTCGGCCAGGAAGCCCCGGCCGGTGTAGCGGTCCAGATTGCTGTAGAGGTTTTTCCAGGCGTCCTCCCGGCAGGCAGCGTAGTAGTCCCGGGCCACCGCCTTGGACAGGTCCAGGGGCCGGTACCACAGGTTGACATCCGCCCGCTGGCCGCCCTTCCACCAGTGCTGCTGGGCCAGGGTGGAGGTGGTCTCGTCCAGGTGGGAATTGTCGTCGCTGTAGACGATCTTCACCTGCCCGTCCTCGATCTCTAATTTGGTGACGGCTGTGTTGTCGCTGTGCTGGGTCTTGGCCATCTCCTCTGGCTCCAGGCCGATGCCCCGGAACTGGGCCAGAGTGTGGCGGATGAGTGTGCCGTGGGCAAAGACCGCCACGGTCTGGTCCGGGTGATGGGCCGCGATGTCCAGCACGGCGGCGGTACCCCGCCTCCGGAGCTCCTCGAAGGACTCCCCTCCGGGCGCCCGGAAGTCTGGCGAGCTGTCGGCGAAGCGGCGCATCATGGGGTGGTCGGTCCTGTCCACCCCGGCCCAGGACCGGTCCTCCCACTCCCCCATGCTCAGCTCCCGCAGGTCGGAGCGGACGTGCAGAGGCAGTCCCTTGGGGACGTAGACCGCCCGGGCGGTGGTCATGGTGCGGAAGAGGTCGCTGGAGTATACGGCGTCGATCTTCACGTCCTGAAACCGCTGTTCCAGGGCCTTGATCTGGCGATATCCGTTGTCCGTGACCAGGCTGTTATATTGTCCGTGGACCCGGCGGTAGAGGTTTCCCTCAGCCTCCGCGTGGCGGATCAGATAAAGTGTTGTCATAGTGCAATTCCTCAAATCTCATAAAATCAGGCAGATAACGCTTTATTATAGCCTATCCCCCTGTATTTCGCAATGTGTTTTCCGGGAAAACTGCGCATACTAGACAGGTCTGGTACGCCAGACAAGCAGAAAGGGGGATGAAACGAATGAACGGATTCACCATCGGCCTGGCCGCGGGCATGGCGGCGGGCGCCTGGGTAGGGATGCGCGTCCAGGCCAACCGGCGGCAGGTAAAAGGCAAGTTCCGGGATGCGGCCCGGAAGGCGGAGAACGCCTTTGACGACCTGACCCGGTAAGCCGGACCCCAGGCGGGGGACGGGCTCTCCTGTCCCCCGCCCGCGGGGTTTTAAGAGAGTTTGAAAAAAGAAGAAAAAAACTAAAAAAAAGCTTGACAATCTGACTCCTCTCTGATAATATAGCTCTTGTCCCAAGGACAGGGACGCAAAACAGATGGGGGTATAGCTCAGCTGGGAGAGCGCTTGAATGGCATTCAAGAGGTCAGCGGTTCGATCCCGCTTATCTCCACCAACATCAAAAAGCCTTGAAAACACAGTGTTTTCAAGGCTTTTTCTTATGCTGTGATTCTGACATATTCTGTCTTTTTTTCGCCTACGCCCGAAGAAGCTATACCCCCATAAATGCATGCGATTTTATGCATCAAGCACTATTTGTCCTCTGAAATAAGAAGGTGTATTGTGATAATATCCATATAATCTGGGATGCCATTCATCCGCCTGCACTGTCAGGATAGTGGCTTGTGCCGCCAAATGTCCATTCGATATCGATCACGCCGCCCCGTCCCAACTCGATCCGCTTGATAGACTGTCGAGCAAACTCCTGCCGCTGTGGGAGAGAAAGCTGGCTTAACTCCGTAATACCGGCGGAAAGAAGTCGTTTTCTCGTTTCAATAAAACGTGCATGTTGAGAGCGCTGATGATTCGCTGCCGCCTGGAGTACGTTCTGCTTCTCTTGCAGTGCTGCAAGCCGGCTCTTTGTCTGCTGGATCAGATCGTTGATCAGATCAGAGCCAAACGCACTGGATCCCTGCAGAATGGCGATGACTTCGGTTTTTAGGGAGTCCAGGTTCTCCTGTTCCCTTTCGATGTCTTTCTGAATTTCCGTCATCTGTACCTCGTATTTGTATAAACCGGGTTGGGGAGAACTATTGATCTCTGCGAATAGAGCCATGCTGAGAAGGGACAGCACCACTGGATCAATCTTTTTTGCGGAGTAACTGCGCTGACCAGTACACGGATGGAGGCTGCTTTTGTTGATGCAGATGTAATTCAGGCGTGGATACGTTGTCCGGGTGCCGTCTTGATGAATGATCGTTTTCACATTCCGTGTCACAGTCAGTCGTTTCCCGCAGTGCATACAAAACATTTCTGCGGGAAGCAATACTTCCTGTCTATATTTCGTGGCGCCGAGATTTGGGGAATCCAGGCGGCTGTCTTCTATACGCTTTTGTGCCAAAAGGAAAAGATCATCCTCAATGATCTGTAAATGAGCGAACCGATTCGTCCGGATCTTCCCAAAGGTTCGGATGCCCGTATAAATTGGATTGCACAGGATAGCTCGTATGCTTGCGGCGTTCCACAGTGCGCCTTGCTTTGTCCTGTGTCCTTGCCTGTTCAGAGAGACAGCAATACGATGGGAGCCTATGCGGTCAAAGCAGTATTGCTGAAAAACATCCTGAACGATTTGCGCAGCCGTTGGATCAATGATTAGATCGTACAATTCTTGCCCCCGCCTGTTTGTACGTCCCAGGTGACATAATTGATAGCCATACGGTGCGACACCACCCACGAAGCCGTGTTCCTGGATGAGCTGCTCCATCCTGGCTCTTGTACGGATGGAGGTTTTAAGGCTTTCCCCGGAGGATTGCCAGAAACGGATGTAGTTGAGCAGCTTGTCGATATGGTCGTCAAAACGCTGTTCGCCTTCCATGACGCTCCAGACTTCGATCCCATTTTTAACAAACCATTCCACAATAAAAGGCGTCTCATCGTCCCGGCGGCCCAAACGATCGAACATGAAAACCAGCAGGACGTCAAACTGTTTGTGAAGAGCAGCTTCCTTGAGCAACTGCAAGGCTTCCCGATTCTCAGCAGGGCAGGTAAAACCGGAGACGCCTTTTTCATAGAGCTCACGCAGGATCTGCCATCCTTTGGTTTTGGCAAACGCATGGCATGCCTGCTTCTGCATGGGAAGGTCGTTTTTTTCTACCTGGGCTGTTGTAGAGACACGATAGAGACAATAGACACGTTTCATGAAGATCACGCTCCTTTCCTATCGATTGTATCAAAGGCAGAGCGTACTGGCGTGAGAACTGTGTTTCTTGTATGATTCCTGTTGACTAAAATCTTGATTTATGTAATAATACTGATAATAAAATCTTTGATTTATGTAGCGGGAGGTCCCGGATGAAACGCAAAATCTATCAAAGCCTTCTTGATTGGAAACAGCAAAGCAAGGGAAAAAGCGCGGTCCTTGTGCAAGGGGCCCGGCGCGTGGGAAAAAGCTATATCGTTGAGGAATTTGCAAGGCGAGAATATCAAACCTATATTCTGATCGACTTTAACCGCGTGGATCAGCAGGTCAGAGATATGTTCCTGTTTGACATCAACGACTTGGATACGTTCTTTCTGAAGCTGACCACGCTATACAACACAAAACTGCATGAACGAGAATCCCTTATCATCTTTGATGAGGTGCAGATGTTTCCGCGTGCCCGCAGTGTGATCAAATACCTTGTGGCAGACGGCCGCTATGACTATATTGAAACGGGATCGCTGATTTCCATCAAAGAGAACGTGGATGATATTCTGATTCCGTCAGAGGAGGACCAAATCAATCTGTATCCCATGGACTTTGAAGAGTTCCTTTGGGCTATGGACAACGAGACCATGATGCCGATGATCCGGTCCTGCTTTGAGAAAAAAGCGCCGATGGGGCAGGCACTCCATCGGAAAGCGATGGATTTGTTCCGTCAGTACCTGATTGTCGGCGGGATGCCTCAGGCTGTCGAAATCTATTCGCAAACACGGGATTTCGATGAAGTAGATCGCGTGAAGCGGAGGATCCTGAACCTGTATCGAGATGACATTCAAAAACACGCAAAGGGGTATGAACTGAAAGTAGAAGCGATTTTTGATGAACTGCCGTCACAGCTCAAGAATCAGAACAGACACTTTAAGCTCTCGGCACTGAAAGACGGCGCGCGGTTCGATGAATACAGGGACCCCCTGTTTTGGCTCTCTGATGCGATGATCGTGAATAACTGCTATAACGCAACGGAACCAACCATTGGGCTTCGATTGAATCAGGATCGTACCATGCTGAAATGTTATATGGCTGACACCGGATTGCTTGTGAGCCATGCGTTTGATGAAAATGGGATCGTCAGTGAGGAAGTCTACAAGAAACTGCTGCTGGATAAGCTGGAGGTCAACATGGGCATGGTCATAGAAAATGCTGTTGCACAGATGCTGGTGACATCCGGCCATAAGCTGTATTTTTATGCCAATTCGGATCGTAAGAATAAAGAGAATCGGATGGAGATCGATTTTCTAATTGCAAAAAGCAGGATCAACAATCGCCACAACATCTCTCCGATTGAAGTGAAGTCAAGCAAAAACTATGCGCTCTCCTCTCTGCGGAAGTTTATTGCAAAATACAGGGAGCAGCTGCATATTCCCTATGTACTGCATACGGGGGATGTGAAGGAGGATGACGGAATCGTATTCCTGCCGCTTTATATGGCGGGGATGCTGTAACAACACGAAGGAAAGGCGAAAAACTGACGAAGCGGGAATATGCTGTCGGAAGGGAGAATGTACAATGTATGAGATCAATGGAAGCAACAGTATGGATGGTCTTCCGTGCAGACCTATGCGTTTGCAGTACAGAAATCATCAGGGAAAACCCTGAGTCAGCTCCGGGATGAGTACATGGAACAAACAGGTTTGCAAGCAAGGGACGATTCCGGGACTTGAAATCAAAGAAAACAAATGGCGAGAATAGCCTCTGAATGAAAAGAATGGTATGATAGAAAAACAAGTTGGCCTTACTCCGGAAGAAACACCTCTTTCCCATAGGGCAGAGGACAGGGCTTTCCATTATCGACCATGATCCAATCATCGAGGAACTCAACCCGGACCTGTTTTTGATCTTCCTCCTGATAGAAAGAGAAACGATCCCCACAGTGGAGACCGCCCAGAAGGGTTCCGTCGTAAAGAGCAATATCCGGCCGCGCGCCGTTGAAGACCAAGATTCCGCGCATACTGTACGCCTCCCGGCAGAAAAGGTGATGTGATACCATGAATCTGTTCCAGCATATTCCGGAGGAACTGTTTTCCATCCTGTCCTCCCCCAACCGAGTGCTTTATGCGGATGCGCTTGAGGTCCTGTACCTGGTCTATCAGGATGCGCTCGAAATACCTGAGGAGCAGCTTTACATAGCGCTTCGCGGCAATCTGGAGGAACAACTGGCTGAGGCGACCTTTGACGAGGAAGATATCTTTGAGGAAGAACGGGGAGATGTTTCCGGGCGTGCACGCTTCCTTATCCGAAAGCTTACCGGCAAGGGATGGATCGAAAAAGCAAGAGGAAAGGATTTCAAAGAGTACATCCATGTCCCCGAGTACAGCAGCAAACTGATCGAATTGCTGCACGCATTATCCAACCCTTCCACCGCACGGGGATATTCCTATGTTTACGGAACCTATTCTCTGCTGAAGACCGCAGATGAGAGCGGTTCTCCCTACGAAAAGATGACCACGGTATACAGCGCCTATGATAATACGCGGGAGCTGATAAAGCTGCTGAAAACCGTCTACCATAATATTCAGCACTATTTCAAACTCCAGATACAGCTTCATGACGTCAACCAGATTCTGGCGTCGCATTTTGACGAGTTTGGGCAGCGCGTGGTGGAAACGTATATCCGCCCGCTGAAGATCCGGGATTCTGTGCCGAAATACCGAGTGCCGATCCAGGCGGTCCTGGACCGCTGGCTGGAAGAAGATGGTATCATCACCGCAATGGCCAACGCAGCTCTTCAGGATCAACGGGGCGAGAACCTGTCCGTCTGCCGGACTGAACTGCTGCGTATGATCTACTGGATCAAGGAGCGGTATGAGGCGCTGGAGCAGGACTATTTGGAAAAAATTGATATCCAAGTGCGGCGTTACACCAAAGCGACCACGCAGAAGCTGGAAAACCTCACCAACCGGGACGAAAATGTTCGGGGGAATCTGAATTATCTGTTATCCGCCCTCTCCCGCAACCGGCGGTCAGGAGAGCTGTTGGAGCATATACAGGGTGCTTTTCAGATTTATGAGCAATCATATCTTTCGGAAAAAAGCCTTTGGACGCGGAAACGCGGGGTGCGGAGAAAAATGAACGATCCCGTTTCCGTCAGCGATACGGTCGTTCCAGAAGAGGCGGAGGAGGAGCTGCGGGCGCTCACGCATTCAAGATATGGGAAAGCTGCCGTTCGCGCCTATATGGAGCAGTTGTTTGCCGGAAAAGAAGAACTGCGCACAGAGGAAATAGAGCTGAACGACGACCACGGATACATCATGAGCCTGTTGGCAGTGGTCAACAGCGAGGACCGAGGGAATTTCTACACTGTGGATTTGCCGGAAGATGGAACTGAAACGGTCAGGCGGGGACAGTATAAGATTCCTGCCCTGCGATTCAGGCGGAAGGAGGGGAAATAGGATGGATCTCCACAGGATCGAGGAACTCTCCCAGAAAGAGCTGGAACAGTTCAAAAAGGTCTGCAACTATCTGCTGAATCGGACCTTTGTTTTCCGGACCAATTATCAGATGGGCAAGGGTCGTGTCAACAATCCGGACTACACGTTTCTCTCTATTCATTATGAAATTGTACGAGACTATCTTTCTCTGCTGGACTGGGACCTGTACCGGGATGACTACAATGGCTATTTCTATGTGATTAGCAAGGACGAGGTCAACCGGCTGACACTCAATAAAGCACAAACCGCCATTCTTCTGGCGCTGCGTATGATTTACCAGGAAAACCAGGAGATGCTTGGGCTGGAGCGGGACGCAGTCTGTACTACCCAGGAGCTTTTGGAGAAGATCGTCACCGATTACGCGATCCTGTCCACCCGGCCCAATATGGATGAGGTCAAAAGAGCCTTGACGATGCTGGAGAACCACAGCATCCTACAACGGATCGAGGGAAAGTTCAATCAGATGAGCTGTAAGTTTGCCATCCTGCCTACGATCCTGACTGCGGTTTCCGGCGAAAAGCTCAAAGCGGTGGTCGACGCGCTGAGGAAGGAGGAAGAGGACGATGAAGAGGCTGAAGCGTCTGCTGCTGATTAACTGGCTGTATTTTTCCAAGCAGATGATCGAGCTGGATGACGTGAACTTCCTGACGGGAAAAAACGGCGCGGGAAAGTCCACCATCATTGACGCCCTCCAGATCGTCCTGCTGGGAGAGACCAACGCAAGAAACTTCAACAAAGCAGCCAACGACAAGTCCCAGCGCACGCTGGATGACTATCTTCGGGCGGCCTGGGATGAGAATAACCCTAATGCGCGGAAAGGGAAGGATTTTTCCAGCTATATCGCCTGTGAGTATTGGGACGATATCAACGGGACGCGGTTCGTTACCGGTGTTGTTTTTGACTGCCGGAGCGACGGGACCCGGCGGGAGCAGTTTTTCATGTACAACGGCGTGATCCCGGAGGATCAGTTTATACGAGGGGGCGTGCCGATGGAGATCAGCGCCCTTCGAAAGTATCTGAAGGAACTGCCCAACGCCAGAGGAAAGATGTTTGACACCCAGAGCCAGTACCGGCTTGACCTGCTGGCCAAATGGAACGTACACAGAGAACAGACGTTCCGAATGTTGAAAAAAGCGGTCTCCTTTCAGCCCATTACAGACATTCAGAAATTCATCACGGAAAACATCTGTGATATCCAGGAGCGCCCGGATATTGAGGAGATGCAGCAGAATATCCGGAACTACAAACGCCATGAGGAGATGGCGGAGCGGGAAGAGGAAAAGCTGGAGCACCTGACCCGGATCGCGCAGTTGTATCGCGAATGGCAAACCGCAACCGATCGGTTTCAGCAGCAGCGGTTTCTTGTCCATTGGGCAGAAAAGGCGGATACGCAGGGGAAGATCGAGCAGAGAGAGCTGGAGCAACAGGATTGTGGGCGACAGCTTGAGGCGCTTGATACACGATTGGTTGGATTAAAACGGGACATGGAGCAGCAAACGCTCCGGCGGGACCAACTGAACGCCGCGCGCGCAAACAGCGATGTGTACAGAGAACAGGAACGGCTGAAGGAAGCGCGGGAGCGGCTGACGAAAGAACAGCAGGAGTTGGCGGGTCGACTGGAACGGACCGCTATGGACATCAAGAAGGAGGCGCAGTCTCTCTGCCGTGTGAGCGACGAGATCCTGGGATGGGAAGCGGAGGAGGCCCTCCAACCATTGACAGAGGCCGCTGGAGAACTCAACAGAGCCTATCTGCCTTTCTGCGACTGCACCTCTGAGGTGTTTGCAGGGGAAGAAGCGCTGTTTACGCAAGCCAATGCGGCGGCGGTCCGGTTTTTGGATGCCGCGAGGGCAGCAGCGTATCTTGTTGAGACGCAGCTCTCAGAGCAGAAAAAAGAAAAGGACAGGCTGGAGGGAGACCTGGCCGGCTTGCGGCGAAATGTAAAGGACTACCCCCAGGGGTTGCTGGAGCTGCGCAGGATACTGCAAGCTGAGCTGACGAAAAAACTGGGACGGGTGGTCACCATTCACGTTTTGGCGGATGTTCTGGAGTTGGCCGACGGAGAGGAGCAGTGGAGAGGCGCAGTGGAGGGGTATCTCAATACCCAGAAGTTTCATCTGCTGGTTCCAATCGATGCCTACGAACAGGCGGCATCCCTTTATGAGCGTATCAAAAGGCAGTTTGGCGGGAAATCCTTCGGTCTGGTGGACATAGAAAAACTCCGGGAAAAGGAAAAACTCGTCTCCTGGGATGACAGTCTGGCAAGAAAGATCGTGACAAAAAACGAGCTTGCAAGAAGCTATGTGGATTATCTGCTGGGCCGGGTGGTCTGCGTTTCCCACGTCAGCCAGCTTCGCAGGCACAGGACGGCCCTGACCGCAGACGGAATGCTGTACCGAGGGTATGTGCTCCGGCCTCTGCCCCGGGCGCAGATGGAGGACGCTTTTATCGGACAGAAAGCCGTTGCGCTGCGGATTCGACAGGCGGAGGAACGACTGTCCGAATGCGAGAAAGCGATCCAAACGATGCAGCCTGTGGCGGAGATGCTGAACAGGCAAAAAAGCAGGGAGTCCCTGTTTACCGAGCGGTTCATCCGGGGAGAGATCCCTGACCGCAAAGAGGACCGCCGACGCGGATATGAGATCGCGCGGGAAGTGGACGCGCTCGAAGAGGATCTGTCCCGACTGGACTTGGGGTGGCTGCTGGATATCAACGAACAGCTTCAGCAGGCTGAGCGAGAGCTTCGGCGGATCGAACAGGATGCATTAGACGCAAGTATGGAAAAAGGCCGTATCGAGGGGCGAAGAAAACAACTGGAGGAGGAAATCATTCCGGCGCTGTATGAGAAGCTGATTGAAAAGGAAGACTTTATTTCGGAAGAGTTTTCAGCGGCCTTTCAGCAGGAAACCGGACTTCCCCGGTATGCCCAGGAGCTTTCCCGATTGGGTAATGCAGAGATTGTGGCGAAAAACTTTGGAGATCAACTGGAGCGGACGCGGCGAGAGGTCGATCATACCCGAAACAGTCTGCTCAAGGCCCGTGAGGATTATGTCCGTGCCTTTCAGCCGTGTGCTTTTCTGGTCGAAGCGATGGATAACAGGGAGTTTTCCGAGGAACAGAGACGGCTGGAGGAAAGCGAGCTGCCGAAATACCGGGAAAAGATCAAACGGGCAAAGGAAAGCGCTATGGAGCAGTTCCAAAACGATTTCCTGGCCAAATTGAAGTCCAGTATCGATCAGGTGCGAAAGCAGGTTGACGACCTCAACAAGGTGTTGAAGCATGGACAGTTCGGGACCGACCGGTATCGTTTTCTCGTGGAGCGTAATCCTGACTATATTGAATACTATGATATGATCATGGCCCCGGAGCTGATGGAGGGAGAAGGCGGACTCTTTGCCCTTCCCTTTCAGCAGAAGTACGGGCCAAGGATCGAGGAGCTGTTCAGTCGGATCGCAACCTCGGACGATACACAGCTCAATGCCCGGAAGCAGAGCGAGCTGCAGCAGAATATCGAGCGATACACAGATTTCCGGACCTATCTTCGCTTTGACCTGGAGACGACAGACCAGAACGGGAACAAGCAGCTTTTATCCAAATCGCTGCATACTAAGTCAGGCGGTGAAACGCAGACTCCGTTTTACATTGCCGTCCTGGCCTCTTTTGCCCAGCTCTATCAGGTCAATAATCTGTCCAGCGCCGCCAACAACACCATGCGGCTGGTGGTGTTCGATGAGGCGTTCAATAAGATGGACAGCGATCGTATCATCGAAAGCGTCCGGCTTTTGCGGAAAATGGGTCTCCAGGCCATCGTATGCACGCCGCCGGAGAAGCTGGCGGACATCGCGCCCCAGGCAGACCGGACCCTTCTGGTGGGAAAACGTGGATATGAGATGTTTGTTCTTCCCTATACCAAGGAGGCTGCGGAAACATGGAACGAGAAGTAATTCTGGATCATCTTCTGCAAAAGTATGAGAAAAGTATGCACCTGCTGCAGCCCGGACGGTCTCATCGCCGCGTGATGCTTCGAGCTGAAAAAAGAGACTTTCCGGAGTATGAGTATGAAAACGCCTCCGTTCGGGACGCCTACAACGCAGCCGCAGTGGCACTGGAACGAAGGGGGATCGTATCACTGTCATGGCGCGTGCCGGGAGTTGTGCTCTCTTCTGTCAGTCTTGTTTTGGATTCTGTAACGGAGGCCTATGCGCTGGCTGGACGGCAGCATCCTCGAGAGAGGGCGCAAACTGTGGTCGCAGTGGTCGAAGCCGGGCTTAAGGAAGTGTCCGCGTCTTGGGTCATACGTTGGAAGGAGGCTGTCTGCCGGCAAGCTGCGGAGACATATCAGGTCCCCGGTTACTGTAAGGACGAACTCTCCTTTTTCAGCGGTCTGGTAACAGCACTTCGATGCTATGATTCACTTCAGGGCAATACAATCACAGTGCGCGCATTCAGCATACGGTGCTTCCAAAACAGCAAAGAGTTTGAGCGGACCTATCAGAGCGAGTTTCTGCGTCTGGCGCGGAAGTATGACGACGGACTTTCCGCGCTCTGCGAGGAGCAGGAGCTGAGCCAGCGGGATCAATTGGCTTATCTGGGCATCTATGCCAGACCGGAGCTCTATGAGCTGTCAGGACGATGCCTGCTCCAAATGGAGTCCGGGGTGGTCGATCTCTCTCCGTTTTATCCCCTGGGAATTGCGCTGCCCAGTACGCAGGTGGAGCATTTACGGGCTGTTAACCTGAACGAGATCCGTCAAATTGTTTTTATTGAAAACAAAACGAATTATGATGAATACATCCAATCAGAAATCACCCCGGACACTTTGGCGGTCTACCAGGGGGGATTTCTCAGCCCGACGAAACGACAGCTGTTCCAGATCCTGGGGCGAGATTTGGGAAGGGATGTGGGGGCCTTTTTCTGGGGAGATATTGATCTAGGCGGATTTCAGATGTTTGCGCAGCTGCAGGATAGTATCCCAAGGCTGATGCCGATGCGGATGTCGGCGGATGATGTGAAGCGGTTTTATCAGCAAGGGCTTGACCGCCCGCAGGCGTATCTGGATCGGCTGCAAAAGGTGTGGGAGGATAATCGGTATCCGTTATTTTCTGATGTAATACAGACGATTTTGAGACTGGGCGTCACCATTGAGCAGGAAGTGTTCTATGGAGGCAGGAAGGAGTCTGTCGGTTCGTAATCGTCTATTTGAAAGTCGATCCCTTTTGCAGGTCAGATTCACGATAATCTTTTGTCATCCCAGTAAGGTGTCTCTGTAAGGTATCCCTGTAAATTGGAGATTGAGGCTCGACATGCAAAGGCAACTTTGCAGTATGCTTTTGAAAATTTGACCTGGTAAAAGTGATTTATTCGGTATCCGACGAAATGGGATGCTTCCCAATCACGATTCAGATCGGACTGATCATTGAAACGCCGCCCAAATGAAGAGATAACAGGGGTATGTTACCTCTTCACTTGGGAGAGCGCTTGAATGGCATTCAAGAGGTCAGCGGAGCCGCCGGGGGCGTCAGCCCTCGGCGGTTCGATCCCGCTTATCTCCACCACCGAAAAGGAACGGCACCAACGCCGTTCCTTTTTTCTTTGTTCAAAAACATAACCTTAATAATTAACAGCGGTATGACCTTGCAGTTTGACAAAGGATCGTCGGGCTTGATCGTACCGCTGCATGCTCTTACAAAGCGTTCGACAGCGTCCTGCCGGATGAGCTCCTGCACATGGAGGTAATGGGCTCGGTCCCCGCCTGCTCCCGCAGGAACTGCCGGCCTCATCCCCGGGCATACCGCAAAAAGGCGTTGAAGCCCCGGGTGTAGGCCGCCTCCAGATCGAAGGTGCAGCCCCGGATCAGCCAGTCCATAAAGGTCCCTCTCAGCAGCCGCAGGCCCACCTCGGTGAGGGCCTCGGCCTCCTGGTCCGTGACCAGGTCCCCCGCCGAAATGGCCCGCTCCAGCAGCGCCCGGAATTCCCGTCCGAACCGCTGGGTCCCGTCCCGGAAAACGCGGTTGGGATGCTCCAGCAGCACCCGGTAATACTCTCCCAGCATCGGCCCCAGGTCTCGGATGAAGGCCACGTACCGCCGGATCAGGGCGTCTATGGCCTCCAGGGGAGGCAGGCTGTCCAGAGACTGGGCCATCTCATCGGTGAGCAGACCGTCCACCTTCTCGCAGGCTGCCAGGACCAGCTCGTCCTTGGAGCCGAACTGGTGGTAAAAGGACCCCACGGACACCCCTGCCTCCCGGCAGATAGCCTGAACCGTGATGGTCTCGTAGGACTGCCGCCGGGCCAGGGCAATAACGGCGTCCAGGAGCTTTCGCTTGGTCTCCTTGGACCGCTGATAGGAAACGCGCTTCACAGAGCATCACCTCGTTGATCCTTCCGATTGATTTCGCGGCATCCGCCCGCAGGCAATTTCCCCTTGCCATCAGAGGAATTCTGTGGTAATATCCAATTTAGAATCGCATTCTAAAGTCACTCCATCCCCCGCAGCATTAGCTGATTGCCGCAGAAAGAGAAAGAAGGTCCACTCCATGCAAACCACCGCCATCGTCACCGACACCAACAGCGGCCTCAACGCCGCCCAGGCCGCAGACCTGGGCGTCTGGCTTCTGCCCATGCCCTACTCCATCGACGGGACCCTCTACCAGGAGGACCGGCCGGGGCCGGACCTGTTCGAAGCCCTGGCCGCCGGGTCAGCGGTGTCAACCTCTCAGCCCGCGCCGGGAGACGTCACCGCCCTCTGGGACCGTCTGCTGGAGGACCACGAGCACGTCATCCACCTGCCCATGTCCTCGGGGCTGAGCGGGAGCTGGGAGACCGCCCGGACCCTGGCCGGTGACTACAGCGGCCGGGTACTGGTTCCCGACCTGCGGCGAATCTCCGTGACCCTGCTCCAATCGGTGCGGGTGGCCCGTCGGCTGGCAGAGGAGGGAGTCCCGGCGGAGGAGATCGCCGCCCGGCTGGAGGCCCGCCGCCAGGAGGCCTCCATCTACATCGCCCTGGACACCCTGGAGCCCCTGAAGCGCGGCGGACGGGTGACCCCTGCAGCGGCGGCCATGGCCTCCATCCTCCACATCAAGCCGGTGCTGCGGATCGACGGCGGCAAGCTGGACGCCTTTCGCAAGACCCGAGGGCTCCGGCACGCCAAGGAGACCATGCTCCGGACCATGGAGGCCGACCTGGCCGGTCCTCTGTCCGGCGAGGAGACCGCACTGTTCGCCGTCTACTCCGGGGACCCGGCTCTGGGCGCGGCCTGGGCGGAGGAAGTCCGCGCCGCTTTCCCGGACCGTGCAGTGGAGCTTTGGCCCCTGCCGCTGAGCATCTGCTGCCACACCGGCGGCGGCGCCGTGGCCCTGGCCGCCGCCCGCTGACGGGTCTATCCTACCAGATTTTCCGTCCGTTTTCAACGCCGCCGCGTGCGAGTATCAGAAAATACAAAGCATAGCTTGACGCCATGTCTCTCTTGGGCATATATATCCCGGAGCATAATACTCCCATATTCACCACAGTCGAAAGAAAGGACCTCCGCTCCCGCGGAGGTCCTTTGCTCATTTCTTCACAAGCTGAATATTCAGATCCACATTCCCGCTGATCCCGGGTACCGACCCGGAGTAGGCGTACTGCCAGATGTTGTACTGATAGTAGAAATTCGTCATGGATACATAATGGGCCAGCCAGATCTGATACCCCGTGAGCTGGTTCATGTCCAGATGGAGATAGAAATACGTGGGGTTGGAGTAGACCATGGGCGTGTATCCCCAGGCCTTCACTCGGTCCAGGAAGGCCTTGGTGCAGGCTGTCAGGGTGGCGTCGTCCAGGCCGTTGGTCCGGGCCCCCACGCTCTCGGCGTAGGGCTCCCAGTCATAGACGATGGGGTAGGTGATCTGATACCCCTTCAGGGCGTTGACGCAGAAATCCGCCTCCTCCACTGCCTCTGCCGGGGTGATGGCCTGGGAGAAGAAGTACACCCCCACCTGGACCCCCGCCGCCTGGGCGTTCTTCAGGTTGGTGTAGAAGGTGGAGTCCAGGGCCAGGGCCCCGGTGCCGTAGCCCCGGTAGCCCAGCCGGAGGATGGCGAAGTCCACCCCGGAGGCCTTCACCTTGGCCCAGTCGATGGTCCCCTGGTACTTGGACACGTCCACCCCCACCCGGCAGGTGTAGGTCTTGTCGTCATAGGTCAGATAGCCGTGGCCATTGAACTTGAACAGGTTGGGGTCGTAGGGGTTCTTGGGGATGTCCTCGTTGACATACACCTTGGTCCCTGCGAACTGGATGTAGGTCCCGCCGGTCTTTCCCGCGGACGCGGCAGTCCCTCCGGTTCCCGTCCCCTTCTTCTGGAGGACCCGGCAGGTCACAGCGCTCATCTCCGCCCGGGTAATGGTGTCGTTGGGCTTGAAGAGGAGCTTGTTCCCGTCCACCTGGCCCTGGAAAATGCCGTTGTCATAGGCGATGAGGGCGTAGCTGTTGGCCGAGTCCGAAAAGGGCTGGATGCTCTTGGTCCGGCTCAGACCCAGGGCCTTGGAGGCCAGCTCCGCGATCTGGGTGCGGTTGATGGTGGAGTTCAGGGTGTTGAACCGCCCGGCAGGCAGGAGCCCCTTGTTCTTGGCCAGCTTGAAGTAGCCGCTGGCCCAGTGGCCGTCCACCGGGCTCTGGGCCCCGTAGCCCGATGCCAGGAGAATGAGCTTCAGGGCCTCCCCCAGGGTGACGGTGCCGTCGGGGAGGAAGGTGTAGGCGTCGTAGCCGCTGACCAGCTTCCTGTTGTAGAGGTCGGCCACCGAGGCATAGAACCAACTGCCGGCGGGCACATCCCGGAAGGGGAGCCCCGCCGCCGACGCGGGGGTGGTCAGACCGGTGAGGAGGACCAGGGCCAGGAGCCCGGCAAGCAATCGTTGTCTCATCATATCGTTACCTCATATCAGGACGGGCATCTGTACGAAATCGTAATAAATGTTACTAATTTGTAACTATTATAGCGAAAGGAGGGCCCCTCGTCAAGGGATTTCGCCGGATTTCCGGGAAAAAGGGGGCCCTGAGCCGGAGGAAATGGAGGATTTTGTGACAAGAAATCACAAATAATTACAGTTTTGTGCAGAATGTAGATTATTTTTGGGCCCTGTGCTAAAATAATTCTGCTGGATTCCCTAGATTCCGGCCAATCCAAAGGGGGAAACAACCATGAGCAAATGGCGGGATTTTATCAAAGATCGTACGGAGACTCTGTTCCAGTCTGACGGTTCCTTTGCGTATGCCGAAGGCTACGAGGGGGCGGAAGATGAGGCCCAGGCCGCCGACACCGCGGCCCGCCAGGCAGCCAGCATTGCCCAGATCGTGGTATTGGACCACATCGGCCGGCAGGACGCCACCCGCGTGGCCGACTACATCGGCGGCAGCCGGATGGTGGTCATGGACCTGGCCGACACCCCTGTGGAGGACCGCCTGCGGATCCTGGATTTCCTGTCGGGCTATATGTACAGCGAGCAGGGGCGGATCGCCAAGATCAACTCCCACGCCTACATTGCCGTGCCCAGTCACGTTGATCTTTACGGCGCCGCGGAAGAGGATGAGAGCCTCTTCGCCCAGTTGACCTCCGCCTTCGGCGGGACGGTCGCTCAGAAATAAGGCGCCCCCACATAGGGCCGCGGGGGTGAGAGCCCGCAGGCCCCAAAGAGAGAGAAAACCGCCGTGGCGCAGCCGTGCCGCGGCAGCCAAAGGACCCGGTCAGTCGTTATTCTGGCCGGGTCCTTTGGTGTTTCTGGTTGGGGGCAGAGGGAATCGCCCTGCGCCCTCCTCCCCCTTGCAGGGGCGCCCGGGTCGGAGCCGCCCCGTCCCGTCCTGCTTACGATCCAAAAAGCCACCTTATTTCTTTTGCTTCCCGGCCTCATTTATGATACAATATAGTTGATTCATATCCCCCCACCGAGAAGAAAAGGAGTCGCCCATGAAAAACCTGTTTCGGCGGGCCGCCGCAGCGGTCGTTATCGCCGTCCTCCTCCTGCCCTCCGCCCTGGCCGCGGACCCGCTGGGGTCCCGGCTCTATGACTACACCCTGGACATCTGCGACGGGACCACCCTCACCCATCAGGTGCTGTGGGGGGGCTCCGCCGCCTCCCTGCGGACGGAGAACTTCGTCACCTACACCCACAACCCCTCGGTCTCCCCCAAGGTCAGCTTCGGCGCCACCATCCCCACCAAGCAAACCGTCGCCTCCATGGCCAGGGACCTGGAGGGCAAGGGCAGCCGGGTCCTCTCCGGCATCAACGGGGACTACTTCGTCATGGCCACCGGCTCCCCCCTGGGTCTGGTGGTCACCGACGGGGTCCTCCGGTCCTCCGCCTCCTACCTCTCCGCCATCGGCTTCCGGGCCGACGGCTCCGCCGTGGCGGGAAAGCCCGACCTGAAGCTCCGGGCCAACTTCTCCGGCCACTCCCTGAAGATCGCCGAGATCAACAAGCTCCGGTCCGGAGAAGGGTACTTCCTCTTCACCGACGACTTCGGCGCCACCACCCGAAACACCCGGGACGGGGTGGACGTCATCCTGGCCCCCACCGGGGAGAGCGGCCAGACCGTCTCCGACGCTGACAAGACCGCCACTCTCACCACCTCCCCCACCCTGGGCATCGGCAAGGTGGTCCCCTGCGCGGTGGAGGAGGTCATCGACGCCTCGGGCGCCACCCCCATCCCGGCGGGGAAGTTCGTCCTGTCCATCTCCGACACCGGCGGGGACTGGCTCCGCCAGGAACTCCTGGAGCTCCGGCCCGGGGACCCGGTGAGCATCGAGATCGCTGCCCCCGACCCCAAGTGGAACGACGTGGACTGCGCCGTGGGCTCCATGTTCCACATCCTCTCCGGCGGCCAGGTCACCTCTGACCAGGAGGCGGGCTCTACTTCCGCCCCACGGACCGCCGTGGGGGTGAAGGCCGACGGATCGGTGATCTTCTACACCGTGGACGGCCGGCAGTCAGGCTACAGCGCCGGGGCCACCTCCCGGCTGGTGGCCCAGCGGCTGGCGGAGCTGGGCTGCGTGGAAGGGATGCTCCTGGACGGGGGCGGCTCCACCACCTTTGTCTCCACCTACCCCGACCAGGCCGCCTCCACCACCATGAACCGGCCCTCGGAGGGTGCGCCCCGGGCCGTAAGCAACGCCATCTTCCTGGTGTCCAACCTCCAGGCCACGGGCCAGGCCGGGTCCCTCTACGTCACCCCCCGGGACCTGGTGCTCCTGGGAGGCGGCTCCACCCAGTGCGGCGCGGTGGCCCTGGACACCGGCTGGCGGCCCATGTCCGCCCTCCCCGGCCCCGTGACCTGGTCCGCCCCGGAGGGGTCTGTCTCCTCCTCCGGCGTTTTCACCGCCCCCAAGAAGACCGGGGTGTACACCGTCTCCGCCGAGAGCGGCGGGGTGACCGGGACCACCCGGGTCACCGTCTACGACACCCCCGACGCCATCCGGCTGACCAACGCCGCCACCGGGGCCACCCTGTCCTCCCTGAACCTGGTCCCCGGCCAGACCGTGGACGTGAACGCTGCCGCCACCTACCATACCCTCACCCTCAAGGGGGACGACACCTGCTACACCTGGACCACCGACGCCGGGACCATCACCCCGGAGGGGGTCCTCACCGCCGGGAACTTCTCCGCCTCCGGCAAGCTCACCATCCAGGCGGGGCGCCATGTGGCCTCCATCCCCGTCACCGTCACCGCCTCCCCCCGGATCCGCCTGGTGGCGGACTTTGAAGACACCGGCAACGCCGCCGAGGACAGGTTCTTCTCCGGAGCGGAGAACGGGACCTTCACCCTGTCCTCCCAGGCCAGGCTGGGCAGCCGGTCCGGCCGCTGGGCCTACACCCCCGGCGAGGCGGGGGCCACCCTCACCACCGAGGACCCCGTCCCCCTCAGCGAGGCCGACCGCTATCTGGCCGCGTGGGTCTATGGGGATAACTCCGGCGACACCCTCTACGCCCTCTTCCCCCGGGAGAACGGCTCCCTGGCCGCCCAGACCACCGGCCTGAACTTCTCCGGCTGGAAGCGGGTGGTCTTTGGCATCCCAAGCGACGCCATGGGCTTCTCGGGCTTTAAGGTCACCGGCAAGAAGGCCGGCACCCTCTTCCTGGACCAGGTGGTCCTGGCCAACCAGGCCGGAGAGGAAACCACACCCCCCGCCGTTACCCTGTCGGTGAGCGGACAGAACGTGTCCGCCCGGGTCTCTGATTCCACCGCCGCCGCCCTCTCCCCCCGGCAGGCCGTCCTGACCCTGGACGGAAAACGGGTGGAGACCACTTACCGCAACGGGACTCTCACTGCCACTCTGCCTGACCTGGGGACCTCCGCCCACCAGGTCACCGTCACGGTGTCGGATTCCTGCGGCAACCTGGCCCGGGCCTCCCGGCTCCTGCCGGGCTCCGCCCCCTGCCCCTTCCTGGATATGCCCCTCCACTGGGCCGCCCCCTATGTGGGACGGCTGGCGGAGCTGCACATCGTCTCGGGCACCGGGGACGGGCGGTTCGCCCCCAACGCCCCGGTGACGAGGGGGGACTTCGCCCTGCTGGCCGCCCGGTGGCTGGGGCTGGACCTCACCGCTTACGGCAGCAAGGCCCTCCCCTTTGCCGACGCCGCCGCCATCCCCGCCTGGGACAAAGCCGCCGTGGCCGCCCTCTATGACAAGGGGATCATGAAGGGGAGCGCCGACGCCGGCGGAAAGGTCTACGCCAACGCCAAGGCCCCCATCAGCCGGGCCGAGGCCTTCACCCTCCTCTCCCGTATGCAGCCCAAGGGCTGGCCCGAGGCCAGTCTGGCGGGGTTCTCCGACGCCGGGGCCGTGCCGGCCTGGGCCAAGAGCGCCGTGGCCTCCCTGGTGGGCCAGAAGGTGGTCTCCGGGGCCAACGGGATGCTCCTGCCCAACGCCAACGTCAGCCGGGCGGAGGTGGCCAAGCTGCTGGTCTCCATGTGGTAAGCCCCACTTTCATGTCAGTGTTGACAAAATTGCAGAATTTTAGGATAAAGGTATTGCAAAACGTCTCCGGCTGTGCTATGATGCACTGTAACCAATTACAAGTATCGGCGCAAGCCGTGTCATTTCCGCGAACACATTAGGGAAAGGAACATCACACATCATGCCTGCAACTATCGTATCCATCATCCAGATCCTTTGCGCCTGCGTACTCATCGTCTTCGTTCTGGGGCAGTCCGGCAAGCATTCCGGCCTGGGCACCATCGGCGGCGCGACAGACTCCTTCCTCTCCAAGAACAAGGCCAAGTCCGCCGACGCCAAGCTGGCCAAGTGGACCAAGTGGGTCGCCCTGGTCTTCATGGTCCTGACCCTGGTCCTGTCATTCCTGTAAGCACCCGCCCCTGACCCAGCCTTCCAACTGCCCTTCCCCTTGGAAGGGCAGTCTTTGTATCCTCCAACCCCTGTTATTCTAACCACGTTCTGCCCCACGGACAGGACCCCCGCACCCCCATCACGTTTTTGAAAGAGGTGACCTCCATGAACCGCGAAGAAGCCTTCGCCGCCCTGGACCGCATCGCCAAAGGCGTCGCGGAAATGTTCGGCTCCAACTGCGAGACCATCATCCACGACCTGGCAGACCCCCTCCACCCCATCCTGTCTATCTATAACGGCCATGTCTCCGGCCGGGCCGTGGGCTCCACCCTGGATGTCACCGGGCTGGAGGAGGACCTGTATCTGGACACCGACATGGTGAACCTCCTGGCTGTGACCCCCAGCGGGCAGCAGACCAAGAGCGCCACCTTCTCCATCAAGGGAGACGACTACCACCTGGGCTTCGGCATCAACTACGACTTCACCGCCCTGACCTACGCCAACCGGGTGCTGCTGGACCTGATGCATACCGAGGTGGACTTCCACAGCGCCATGTATAAAGCCCGGGAGACCGGCATCAGCGACCTGCTGGACGAGGCCATCCTCCGGGTGGGCAAGCCCGCCCGGGAGATGAACAAGGCCGACCGCCTCCGGGTCATCGAGCGGCTCAAGGAGCTGGACGCCTTCTCCTACCGCCGGGCGGTGCCCTACGTGGCCTCCCACCTGGGGGTCTCCCGGTACACCATCTACAAGTACCTGGACGAGCTGCGGGAACGAGAGCCCGCCGCCCAGGAGAACGAGGAGGAAACCTGATTTGAGAGCCACACTGGAGACCTGGTTCCAGGGCCGGGAGGACGAGCTGGCAGACGCCGTCTCCCGCCTGGCCGCCATTGACAGCACCATCGGAGAACCCGCCCCCGGGGCCCCCTTCGGCCCCGGTCCCGCCGCCGCCCTGGACGAATTTCTGGCCCTGGCGGCGGAATGGGGCCTGCCCGGGGAGAACTTGGAGGGCTACGTGGGATCCATCGACCTCAACGGCAATCCCGACGCCCTCCACGTTTTGGGCCACCTGGACGTGGTCCCCGCCGGGGAGGGCTGGACCGTCACCGAGGCCTTCGCCCCCAAGCGGGCGGGGGACCTCCTCTACGGCCGGGGGGTCAGCGACGACAAGGGCCCCATGGCCGCCGCCCTGCTGGCTATGCGGGCGGTGAAGGAACTGGGCGTCCCCCTGACAAAGAACATCAAGCTCCTGCTGGGCACCGACGAGGAGACCGGGATGCGGGACGTGGCGTGGTACTACAACAGCCATCCCTTCGCCCCCCACACCCTCTCTCCCGACGCGGACTTCCCCATCATCAACATCGAGAAGGGCCACTATCAGCCCACCTTTACCGCCCGCTGGGACAAGGAAACTTCTCTGCCCCGGGTCATTGCCCTCACCGGCGGGCCCCGGGTGAACATGGTCCCCCCCAAGGCCAGCGCCACCGTTCTGGGCCTGGAGGCCAAGGACGTGGAGGCCGTCCTCCCCGGTCTGGGGCTGGAGGAGGCCATCTCCTTTGCGGTCTCCCCCACAGAGGGCGGCGTGACCATCCTCTGTAACGGGGCCAACGCCCACGGGTCCACCCCCGAGGAGGGCCACAACGCCCAGACCGCCCTGGTGGCCCTGCTGGCGGCCCTCCCCCTGGCGGAGACCCCCTCCGCCCGGGCCATCCGGGCCCTGGCAAGGCTCTTCCCCCACGGAGACCATCTCGGCCAGGGGCTGGGCATCGCCCAGGCCGATGACCGGTCCGGGGCTCTCAGCCTGGCCTTCACCATCCTGGACCTGGACGAGGAGGGCTGCACCGCCCGGTTCGACAGCCGCACCCCCCTGTGCGCCACGGAGGAGACCGTCAAGGCCGCGGCGGACCGGGTCCTGGAGGCGGCAGGCTTTGCCGTTTCGGGCGAGATGGACCCGCCCCACCATGTCCCCGCCGAGGACCCCTTCATCGCCACCCTGGCAAGGGTCTACGAGGACTGGACCGGGGAGAAAGCGGAATGCCTGGCCATCGGCGGCGGCACCTACGTCCATGACATCCCCGGCGGGGTGGCCTTCGGGGCCAATATGCCGGGGTTCCAGTGCAACCTCCACGGGCCCGATGAGAAGGTGTCGGTGGAGGACCTGATGACCACGGCGAAGATTTACGCGTCGGTGATGATCGACCTGTGTAAATGACGCTTTGGTCTGATGGCTCCCTATGCCAAGGGGAGCTGTCAGCAAAGCTGACTGAGGGGTGGCAACGTGGCGTGTCGCTCTATCGTTATGATTATGCTTATTGCTACGTTCCCACCCTTCCGTCATTTGCTTTGCAAATGCCACCTCCCCTTCGCAAGGGGAGGCTTTTTCTTGCAGAGAAAGGAATGCTTGCTTATGGCCGGTAACTTCGAGCTTTTCACCTCCTTCGCCCGCATCTCCGCCAGCACCTTCGGAGGGGGCTACGCCATGCTCCCCTTCTTCCAGCGGGAGCTGGTTCAGAAAAAGGGATGGCTCACCGACGAGGAGCTGCTGGACCTGAACGCCGTGGCCCAGTGCACCCCGGGGGTGATCGCCGTGAACACCGCCACCTTCTGCGGCTACCGGACCAAGGGCCTGGCGGGGGCGGTCTTCGCCACCCTGGGAGTGCTCACGCCCCCTATCCTCATTGTGCTGGTGATCTCCGCCTTCTTCTGGTCCTTCGCGGAAAACCCCTGGGTGGCCCACGCCCTGGTGGGGGTCCGGGCCTGCGTCTGCGCCCTCATTGCCAGCAGCACCGTGAAGCTTTTCCGGAAGGCGGTGCTGGATGCGCCCACCCTCCTGGTCTTTGCCGCGGTCTTCGTCCTGGCGGCCTTCGTGGGGGTGACCCCCGCCCTGCTGGTGGTGGGGGCGGGGCTCTTCGGCCTGGCCCTGTATCAGGTCAGACAGCGGAAGGGGGAACAGCCATGATCCTCCTGCGGCTCTACTGGGAGTTCCTGCTCATCGGCCTCTTCTCCGTGGGAGGCGGCATGGCCACGGTGCCCTTCCTCTTCGACCTCTCCGCCCGGACGGGGTGGTTCACCACGGCGGACCTGGCCAACATGATCGCCATTTCCGAGGCCACCCCCGGCCCCATCGGGGTGAATATGGCCACCTACGTGGGCTCCGTGACCGCCGGGGTCCCCGGTGGGATCGTGGCCCCTCTTGGCCTGGTGACCCCGGCTTTTCTCGCCATCCTCCTGGTGGCCCGTGTCCTGATGACCGTGTGGAAGAGCCCACGGGTCCAGGGCCTGTTCTACGCCCTGCGCCCGGCATCGGTGGGCCTCATCGGTGCGGCCTGCTGGGCGGTGTGCTCGGTGTCCCTCTTCTCCCTGGAGGGGGGGCTGACCATCCACTGGCCCTCCCTGATCCTCTTCGCCGTGATCTTCTGGGCCATGACCTTTCCCAAGTGGAAGGAGAAGGTCCCTGCGGTGGCCTATGTGGGACTGGCAGCGGTAGTGGGGGTCGTTTTTAAGATGGTAGACTAGGCCTTGTTTGAAAAATAGGCAGTATGACCAATGGCGAGGGATATTTTCGCCAGATGAAGCAAAATTTTCGCAGGAATCCTATATGGATTTCA
>CACZKM010000001.1 GCA_902781745.1 Oscillospiraceae bacterium | reverse complement strand
TTGTCTGCGAAGTTGCACGAAACTCTTGGCTCTCCCTCTGGGAGAGCTGGCATTCGCGAAGCGAATGACTGAGAGGGCGTCCTTTTGCAACGGCCCCTTCTTATTTCTGATTCGATACTATGCGCCTATTTTTGGTGGATATAGGATCAACGCTCACACCATCAGAGGCTATTCACGATCTCTTTAAAGTATTTCCCTCTCTGGGCAAAATTCTTGAAATGATCAAAAGAGGCGCAGGCCGGAGAGAGGATGACAACGTCTCCCTCCCCTGCTGCCTGAGATGCCGCCAATACCGCATCCTTAAAGTCATCCTTGCGAATGATAACAGGATGACCTTCCGCATAGCCATCCGTTTTTACCACAGCATCATAGATCTTGTCCGCCGTGTGCCCGGTCAGGACCAGAATCTTTACGTGCTCAAGGACCTCTTTCCCCATGACGTCGAAGGGGATCTTCTTGTCATAGCCGCCCGCAATGAGGATCAGCTTTTCCCGGAAGGAGCGCAGGCCGGCGATGGTCCGGGTAGGGCTGGAGGCGATGGAGTCGTTGTAGTAGCGGACCCCGTTGAGCGTCCGCACCAGTTCGATCCGATGCTCCACGCCGGGGAAGGTCTCCGCCGTATGGAGAACGACGTCATCAGGCACCAGGCCCTGCACCGCCGCGATCGCCGCCAGGTAGTTTTCCACATTATGCAGGCCGGGGATCAGGATCCGCTCATAGTCAAAGAGCTCGTGCTTCTCCCCGTTCTTCATGACCACGATGCGGTCGCCATCCAGACAGGTTCCATTTTCCACCATCTGGCGGCGGCTGAACTCCAGGACTTTGCCCGGGGCCCGGCCGGCCATCTCACGGGTGAGCTCGTTGTCGCGGTTGAAAATAGCAACGCCGTCCGGCCCCTGATGAGAGAAAATGTTCTCCTTGGAACGGGCGTACTCCGCCATATCTTTGTGGATGTCCAAGTGGTTGGGCGAAAGATTGGTGAAAACGGCAATGTCCGGGCTGTGGTCCAGAGTCATAAGCTGGAAGGATGAGAGCTCCAGCACAGCGATATCCGTGGGCTTCATCTCTCCGGCCTCGGACAGGAGGGGCTTGCCGATATTTCCCCCCAGATGGACAGTGTACCCGGCGTTTTTCAGCATCTCGGAGATGAGAGTCGTGGTCGTGGTCTTTCCATCGCTGCCGGTGACGGCGATGATCCTGCAGGGGCAGACCCGGAAGAACACCTCCATCTCAGACGTCAGCTCACTCCCCTGCTCCACGGCCTTGCGGAAGGGCTCGATGTCCGGGCGGATCCCGGGAGACCGGAAGATGATATCCTGATCCAAGTCCTCCAGGTAGGTTTCGCCCAGCTTGAGGGAGGCGCCCAGTGCCTCCAGTTCATCGGCCAAAGCGCCGAAGTTTTCCCGGGTATTTTTATCACAGGCAGTGACATTGATCCCCGCCTTGCACAGTGTTTTGATCAGGGGAGTATTGGAGACCCCGATGCCGATGACGGCCACCCGCTTTCCGCGGATCGAGGTCAGATAGTCTTGCAGGGTGAGTTCCATGGCTTGCGCCTCCTGTTGTTGAATGATTACAGTGTCCCTTATTATAATCCGACCGTCAGAGAAATGCAAGGAAAAGGGCAGTCAGAAACGGACAAGCTCCCAGCAGAGTCTGTCCGTTTTCTTCGTGCTGTATTCAGGAAAGGAGATAGGAAATCATCTGTTCGAGCTGTTCCTCCGAAACGGGACTATTGTACAAAGCAACAATTTCTCCTTCCCGGTTGATTCCCACAGTCAGGGGGATGGAGAAGATCTGATAGGCCGAGACAGCGGAGCCGGTCGTATCGTAATAGGCAGGGAAAGAATATCCCTCCTTTTCCAGAAACGCCGCTGCGCTCTCCGGGGTGTCTCTCCGGCTGTCGCACAGGTCGATCATCATAAAATGGATATCCTCCCCGTAGGTCTGACTGGCCTGGTCAAAGGCCGGCAGCTCCGTCTTGCAGTAGGGGCACCAGGTGGCCCAGAAATTCAGGATCGCAGGCTTGCCAGCCAAGTCGGAAAAACGGAGTTCCTTCCCTTCGCTGTCCAGGACAGTAAAATCCGGCGCATACATGGGCTCTGCCTCTGTCTGCTCCTGTTCCTGGGCGCTCTGCGCTGCCGCTTCGGGGCGCACTTCCGCAGTATAGCGTTCGGACAAGACCCGATACCCCACCCCGGCCAGCAGAAGAACCACTACCAGGATCACGGCAAGCAGCCCATACCGTTTCTTTTGTTCCATATCTTATCCTCCTTCAGGTAAACAGAGCCAGAAACCGCTGGAACAGTCCTGTCATCACCAGGACGCCCATGACAACAAGCAGGCCCCCGCTGATCCGGTCAATGACTGCATAGTGCGCTTTGACCTTCGAAAAGAACACAGACAGGTGGCTCATGATCAGGGCAGAGAGCAAAAACGGCAGCCCAAGCCCCAAAGAATAGACAAGTAACAGCGCGGTCCCCTGCCCCACGCTCCCGGTCGTAGCCGCCAGAGCCAGAGCAGACCCCAGGAACGCCCCCACACAGGGCGTCAAATTGACCGGGTACAGCAGCCCGAACAAGAAGGAGGACGTAATGTCATAGACCTTCATCGACTTGGGCCCGCTGCCAAACAGAGACAAGGGGATCACATGGAGATAGCTCAGCCCAAAAAAGACCATGGCACCGCCGCAAACCAGATTTACTACAGTCTGATGCCGGGAAACGACGCTCCCCAAGGTGGAGAACACCAGGCCCAGCACCATGAAGGACAGCGTGAATCCTGCGATAAACGCCAGGATCCGGGTGATCTGCCCCCGTTTCTGGTTTTCCTCCTGGTTTCCGGCAAAATACGACAGGTAGACCGGCAAGAGCGGCAGCAGGCAAGGGGATAGAAAGGACAGGATCCCTTCGAGAAATGTGATCAGATACAGCATAGTTCAGCGCACCTCAAAACCGATGGCCGCGTGAGTCACGGTTTCCCGAACCGCTTCCACACAGCAATCGCGTTGGAGTTCACCAGTAAATCGTCCACATCGATCCCCGCAGGGCAGATGTTGCGGCAGGCCAGAGACTTCCCGCAGCCGTTGTAGAATCGACCCGTGTAAAGCTTAGCCGCCTCTTTTCGTTGGGAAACAGGCAGTTCCGCAAGCAACCGGGAAAACGGAATGGCCGACGCCATGCCAGTAAAGGAGCCTCCGGCGTAAAAATTCGGACAAACCTCCAGGCAGCAGCCGCACTGAAGACAGCGGGAGGCTTCATAGGCTGCGTCCATGACCTTATCCCGCATAGCCGCCTGGTCAGTCAGCCAGAGGCGGATCGCTCTCAAATTGTCCTGCATTACGGTGCGGTCTACGGTGAGGTCCGCAACAACGGGAAACTTCCTCAGCGGCTCCAAACGAATGGTTTCTTTGCAGTCTGCCAGCTTGACATCGCAGGCCAGTCGTGGAATCCCGTCGATAACCATGGCGCAGGCGCCGCACTTCTTTTGCAGGCAACTACACTCCCAAAGGATGGGCCTTGCGGGTTCTCCGGAGAGGTCCCGAAGATCAGAAGCGTCGCACAGTTTCATCAACGCAGTGGCAACCGTCTCTGTCTCGTCTGCGGTCTCATAGTGAAAGAATTGTCGGTAGGGCGTACTTTCCCTGCTGTCCCGTCGGAGAATATCAAGGATTCGTTCCATTGTCTGTCCTCCTCTCGGGAATGGGGCGGAATACAATGTCTATTGCGCCGTCCCGGCACACTGCGACGGTGGTCTTTTGAAACTGCGCGTCATCTCGCTGGGGGAAGTCCGTGCGATAATGGGCGCCACGGCTCTCCCGGCGGGCCAGCGCGGAGGACACAATAGCCTTCCCCAGCAGGGCGCGATTCCGCTCCCAAGGGGTCAAATCTCCGGCCAACAGCTCCTCCAATCCTTTTGCTGCGCTGCTCAGGACGGTTTCCTCGCGGGCGATGCCGAGGCCCTCCCACAAAACAGAGCACAGTCGCTCGACCTGCACCGGCGCAACCATGCGTTCTTCCCTCCACTGTGTGGGCGCCAAGCCAAGATCCACAGGTTCATCGCTGTGAAGCGATTCTCCTTTACAGGTCAACGTCACGCTTTCCGCGGCAACTTTCCCTCCATATAACGCGCCCAGCATGGAGTTGCCTCCCAGCCGGTTAGCCCCGTGGTATTGGCAGGCACACTCCCCCGCCGCGTACAGGCCGGGAAGACTGGATCGGTGGGCGGCGTCCACCAGGACCCCCCCCATAAAGAAGTGGATCCCGGGGCTCACCGGGACCGGGGCGGTCACCGGGTCGATGGACAGATAGTGGAGGATCTCCTCCCGCATATCCGACAGCTTTTTCTCCCAGGTCGCGGCGGGCAGGCCGGTGAGGTCCAGGTAGACCTGGGGCTCACAGTCCGGCCGATGGCTGACAAAAAACATCTCCCGGGAGACCACGTCTCTTGGCATAAGGTTCCCCAACTCCGGATACTTTTCCTCCATGAAATACCAGGGTTTGCCGTCCCGAAGGATGAACAGCCGTCCGCCCTCTCCCCGGGCGGCTTCACTGATGAGCATTCGCTTTCCTGGGATCCCAACCGTCGTGGGGTGATACTGGATAAACTCCAGATTTCCAAATTCGACGCCCTTGGCAAAAACCAGGGCAGTGAGATTGCCGGTATTGGGGACGGTTCCTGTGGTAAGCCCGGGGAAGATTCCGTTCATTCCCCCGCTGCACAGGATTACAGGGCCGGGACAGTTCAACAGGCGGCTGGTATAGGTATCCCGAATGACCAGCCCGCTGCAGCAGCGGTCCTCCCCCTCCCCCTCTATGGTCAAATCTTCCGTCAGATGGTGGGAAAAACGATGGATCAATCCGGCGTCCTCCCAGCGGCGGGCTTCGTCGATCAGGGCGGTCATCAGGACCTTCCCGGTGCTGCTTTTGGAATAGGCGGTCCGTTTTTTCTTTTGTCCGCCGAAATTGCGCAGGATCAGACGTTCCTCTTCCATCTGGAAGGGCGTTCCCAGAGAGAACATCCACCGAACGATCTCCGGGGCGTGCTCCGTCAGTCCGGCTACCGCGTTGGGGTCCGCCAGGTCTACGCCGCCTTTCATGGTGTCGGCAAAGTGTTCGGCAGGCGTATCGTGCTCCCCCATGGTATCGAGAGCCGCGTTGATCCCGCCCTCAGCCAGAACAGACTGGGCCCGCTCCGAGGGCAGCGCGGAGATAAGATTGCAGGGAATTCCCGCCTTAGCCAGATGGATGGCAGCAGACAGCCCGGAAAGCCCGGCGCCCACGATGTTCACTCTCCCCATGAAACCGTCTCCTTACAAACTGATACAACACCCTGACAGGCATGGTCTTCCGGTTACCATACGTTCCAGCGCAGATAATAGATGACAAACGCTGCCGCCATGAACAATAACAGCACGGACAGGATGAATAGAATGTCCCCCAGCCACTTTTTTCCGCCTTTGACCCCCAAAGAGATCATCAAGGGACGAATGTTCGTGATAATATGGACGGCCAAAGAGGCCACCAGCAAGAGCTGAAGGGCCAGCTTGGCCTGGGTGAACCATTGAAGGCGATAGACGCCGTTGCTGCTGGTCCCAAAGGCCGTTGCGTGGAAAAAGAGAAAAACCAGCACGGCAAAGCCACTGATGCGACGAGCCCAAAAGAGGCGGTTTTCCCGAAAGTACCCCACCCCGGTTTTTCTCCATGCCCGAAGGGAATCGATGGTGTACTTGACGCCCAGGCCCCCATGCAAGAGGACAAGGACCAAGGCGATCCACGGAAGCCAACGGAAAACGCTTCCAGGGCCGATAAGCTGAAAGCTCCCCAGAATCCCATGCAGGAGAAGCAGGACCAGGGCGGCCAGGGAGAGGATGGCGTTCCATTTTCTCATTGCGGCGCTCCTTTCACGGAAATCACGGAGATCGCGCTATCGTGATACAAATCGCTGAACTGATACGCGTCCGCCGCCTCTTTGGAGAGGATAATGGCGTCAAATAGACCGTTTTCTGCCCGGGAAGCAACAAGGACGGGATTCTCTTGGCGGACGGTCATTTGATTCTCCGCCAGACGAGACTGATACCTTCGGGCCAACTGGAGGCCGGCCGCGTCGTCCTGGACCGTCATACAGGAGAGATCTTCCATGATTACGTCAGTGGGACGCTCGGAAAAGAAATCCGTCCACGCGTCCAACGAATCTGGATGCCGTTCTTTAGACATAAGAACAACAAACTCTCCGGAGGGCCGCTCCGGAACCGCCTGAGATGCACCCGAGACGCTGTCTGCCTGGCCGGTCGCCCCCTGGGTAAAGTACATTGCAGGGAGTCCCAGGAACACAAACAAAGCCGCCAGGATCACGAGGATATGTCGGATCACCTGCATAAAGCCTCCCCACTTTCCTTTGTTTTACGATGCTTCCATAAAAACAATACATTGTTTTCAATCGAAGGATTCATATGATATCAAGAGTTAGCGCACTCTATCGACAAAGTATATCACAACCCTTCATAATAGGCAAGAAAAAAGCCCGGGGCACCGGGCTTTTTCCTTATCTGTAATACTGTTAGAGGCTCAATCGATTAGAAGCTTAATAGTTGACCTTGTTGATCTCAAAGAACGCCTGGGGATATTTGCACACCGGGCAGACGTCGGGGGCTTCGGTCCCAACAACGATGTGGCCGCAGTTGATGCACTCCCAAACAGAAACGCCGCTCTTCTTAAAGACCTCCTGGGCCTCCACGTTGTGCAGCAGGGCACGATAGCGCTCTTCGTGGCGCTTTTCGATCTCGCCTACCGCCAGGAACTGCTTGGCCAGCTCAGGGAACCCGTCCTCCTCGGCTTCTCTTGCCATGCGGACGTACATATCGGTCCACTCATGGTTCTCGCCGTCGGCAGCGGCGGCCAGATTGTCGGGGGTCTCCCCGATGCCGCCCAGCTCCCGGAACCACAGCTTGGCGTGTTCCCGTTCGTTGGCGGCCGTCTGCAGGAAGAGGTTGGCGATCTGCTCGTATCCGTTGCGCCGGGCGACCTCCGCGAAATAGGTGTACTTGTTCCGGGCCTGAGACTCACCGGCAAAGGCATCCTGCAGGTTTTTCTCCGTGCGGGTCCCGGCGTATTTGTTGGGCGCGTTCTCCTGGACCTCCACCTTTTCAAAGTCGGAGGCGGGATGCTTGCAGATGGGGCAAACGAAATCGGCGGGGATCTCCTCCCCCACATACTCATAGCCGCAGACAGTACAGCGCCAGATGGTCTTGCCGTCCTCGGTCTTGCCTACAGCCTGGGGCTTGGGCTTGATGTGCTCCTGATAGTAAGCATAGGTGGTGGAGGGCTCGTCGTTCAGGACCTCCATATCCTCGATGGACGCGATGAACAGGGTGTGGGAGCCCAAGTCGATGCTCTGGGTTACCTTGCCGCAGAAGTAGGCGTTGACGCCCTCGTTGATGTAGTACAGGCCGTTGGCGGCGCGCTGACAGGCGGTGAATCCGTCGAACTTGTTTACATCTCGGCCGGACTGCATGCCGAACCGCTTGAAGAGATCGAACCCCGCCCGCTGATTGATGGCGGACACGGTAAACACACCGGTCTTGAGAACCATATCATGGGTGAGATTTGCTTTATTGACAGAAATGGAGAGTTGATTGGGCTCGGATGCCACCTGGATGGCGGTGTTGATGATGCAGCCGTTGTCTTTCTCACCGTCCTTAGCGGTGAGAACAAACAGGCCGTAGGAGAGCTTGTGCATGGCCAGAGTATTCATGGGAAGATACCTCCTTAGATTGGTGGTCATTGCTTCGCCCCGAAGGACGCTCAATTCTGTTTTCAGTATACCATATGGAAAGAGGATTGCCAACAAAATTCGTGATACTCAACAAATCTTTTTGTGAATTCTGTTCCAATTCAACAAATACGCTGTCTTATGCCTCGCCAAGAGAGGAGATGACTTCTGGAAACACGCCGTCCTCAATGAAATACGTCCGATATCCGTCTGTAACCAGGGAGTTCCTTCCAAGGACCCGGATCAGCTTTTCCCCTTTCAGGGCCATCTCCACCGCCAGTTCGGGGATGGTCTCGCCATTTTTTAGCTGTGCCTCCGCCTCGCCGGGGGTCAGCATCTCGGTCCGGTCTCCGTTGAGCTCCAGGTTGGTGTTGGGGAAGATGATCTCATCGGTGGCGGCCAGGAAGAAATCGTCCCGAATCAAGCGGATCCCAATGTCTGCCACCACGATCTTACCGACATACCAGATCGCGTCGCCCAAAAACAGGCCGGATTTCAGATAGCCGATGGTGACGGTGAGGTCGGATTTTACCGCAAGCTCCGCCTTACCGCTGTCTCCGTTCATGCCGCTGTTGATGTCCACACTGACTACATATGCTTTATGGGCGTTGTTGATGGCTTTGATCGCGGCGCGGAAAGCATCCTTCACCTGGCCGGAAAAGCCGGTGCCCAGCATACAGTCTACCAGCACATCATACCCTTGGAGATCGGTGTCTTCGGCAAAGGGGACGATCGTCACACCTTTGGACAAGGCCAGATCATGGTAATGCTGCCCGTCCTGGGAAAACTTATCTGAAACCCGGAAAACCGCACAGGTCACCCCAGCGTCAGCCAAAATAGAGGCCAGCGCATAGCCATCGCCTCCGTTATTGCCGGAGCCGGTGACGATCCCGACTCGCTTCCCGGTCCAGTCCACCGCCTTGTATACCCCCATGGCCGCCCGGTACATAAGCTCCAGGCTGGGGACGTATTCCTGAGTGGTGTGGGCGTCACTCTCCCGCATGGTTTTCACTGTGATGACATTCAACATGATGGGGATCCCTTCCTTTTCACGATTTGTTTGCCCCGATTATACCGTTTTTGCACGATTCCAGTCAAGAGGATTCCTGCCCGGTCCAAAAAGCTTTTCCCGGATTTCTCGTTTTATCTTGCAAAATAAGAAAAGATTTAGTATAATCGGTGACCGAATATGCTTTCATCAGCAATGTAAGGAGGAAACCGTCGATCATCATGAGCACATATAATCGAAACGAACCGCAAAAGTCCAAGGCCAAGCTGTATCTGGTCATTGGCATCATTCTTGGCATCATCGTAGCCGCGCTGCTGATCTGGAATTCCGGCATTTTCCAGAAAAACGCCGTGGCCGCCACCGTGGGAGATCAGGAATTCACCATCCCCCAGCTCTCCTATTATTACAACGCCCAGATCAGCAACAAGCGGCAGGAGGCCCAGATGTATCAGCAGTTCGGCATGACCCCGGATTATAACACTGACCTGGCCCCCGAAGAACAGTACTATAACGAGGCAGAGGGCGTCACCTACGCTGACTATTTTCTGGACCAGGCCCTGAATGCTCTGAAAGAGGACACCATCCTCTGCACAGAGGCAAAGAACGCGGGCTACACCCTCTCCTCCGCCGGTGAGGCTTCCATTGCGGAGAATCTGGATGCCCTGCATATGTACAGTACCCAAAGCGGGTATTCAGAGAGCGCCTACCTCAAGCTCCTGTATGGGCAGTACATGACCAAGTCTCTGTTCAAAGAGATGCTGGCCAACTCCATCCTGGCCAATGAGTATGCGCAGGCCAAGCAGGGGGAATTCACCTATTCTGACGACGAACTGAACACTTACTATGACGAGCACAAGGCTGACCTGGATACCTATGAGTATCGGTACTGCTACATCAGCAACCAGCCCGAGACCGCCACAGATGAGGACGGCAACGCAGTGGAACCCACCGAGGAGGAGACTGCCGCTGCTCAGGCCGAGGCCCAGGCCAACGCCGAGGCGATGGTGGCCGCCGTTCAGGGCGGCACGCCCTTCAATGAGGCTGCCCAGGCTGCCCAGGATGAGGAGTCTGCGGAGAACTTCAAGGACGAAGAATATAACCATGTGACCGATCTGCTGGGTCAAAACATCGACAACACCTATAAATCCTGGCTCCAGGACGAGGCCCGCACCGTGGGTGAGGTCACCTCGTTGGAAACTTCCGCCGGCTACTGTGTGGTCCAGTTCCTGGGCCGTGAGAAGAGCGAGGATACCTATCAGACCATCAACTATCGGAACATCCTTGTCCTCTCTGAGACCACCGATACCGAGGTCCCCGTCACGGATGCGTCCGCTGTCACCGATGGTACTGCCGACGAAGCGGCTTCTACGGAAACCGAAACCGTTTCTCTGCCCTCCGCCGAGCAGCTTGCCGCTGCCGAGGAGGAAGCCAACGGCCTGCTGGAGCAGTTCGAGTCCGGTGAGCAAACCGCTGAATCCTTCGCCGCCCTGGCCACTGCCAACAGTGATGACGAGGTCACCAGCGCCAACGGTGGCCTGACCGAGAACGCCAACCGGGATTCCCTCTCTTCCGATCTGACCGAATGGCTCTTCGCCGCGGACCGTAAAGCCGGCGACACCACCGTCCTGGATTACAAGGACAGCAGCGGCCGCGTGGTCGGTTATCAGATCCTGTATGTGGACAGCCTGGGTGACATCGCCTGGAGATATGCCGCCACCACCGCTCTGCAGGCCGATGACTATCAGGCCTGGTACACTGAGGTCGAGGGCAACTACCCCGCTGAGCTGACGGAAAAGGGCAAGACCATCGCCGGCACCCCCAATGTTGCCGAAGACGCGGAAGCTACGGAAGGCACAGAGGCCGCCGAGGCCGCGGAAGCCGTGGACGAGACCGGCGAAGCCGTCGCGGAAGACGCCGAGGCCGCCGTTGAGGAGACAGTCGAGGGCGAAGGCGAGGCAGAGGCAGAGGCAGAAGCCGATGCGGAAACCGACGCCGAGAGCGAGGACGCCGCTTCCTGAGGTCGCTATCCCTTAACCCACAAATTATGAATGACCGGACCCCTGCGGGAGACCATCTTCCGCAGGGGTCTTTTGGAGTGATACAGAATGAACAAGGAACAATTCCTTCGGACGGAAATGCTGCTGGGCGAGGCCGCCATGGACCGTCTGGCCTCGTCTCACGTGGCGGTGTTCGGCCTGGGGGGCGTGGGAAGCTGGTGTGTGGAGGCCCTGGCCCGGGCGGGCGTCGGTGCGTTGACCTTGGTGGACAATGATCAGGTGGGACTGACCAATATCAACCGCCAGATCCAGGCCCTCCACTCCACCGTCGGACTGGATAAAACCGAAGCCCTTGCCCGGCGGGTCCGGGATATTAACCCCGATTGCCGCCTTCGTCTGATATCAGAGAAATATGAGGCGGACAGCAGGGAGCGTTTTTTCGATGTGCGCTATGACTACATCGTAGACGCCATCGATCTGGTCTCCTGCAAGCTGGATCTCATTGAGACCGCCCTGGGCCGGGGTATATCCATCATTTCCTCCATGGGGACCGGAAACAAGCTGGACCCCTCCCAGTTCCGCGTAGCCGATCTGTCTAAGACCGAGGGATGCGCCCTGGCCCGGATCCTGCGAAAAGAACTGAAAAAGCGAGGAATTATCCATCACAAGGTCGTCTTCTCCCCCGAGCTGCCGGTAAAGCCCGCCCAAATGGAAGACCCGCCTCCCGGCCGGCGGACCGTTCCCGCCAGCGCTCCCTGGGTGCCGCCGGTGGCAGGATTCCTCTTGGCCGGAACGGTAATCCAGGATTTGATCCGGCCAGAATAACTGTATCCAATCCCATTTTCCCGTATAATTTCCGCCCTCCTTTGGCAAGCTATGCCAAAGGAGGGCGTTTGCTATGGAGAAACGATCTATTTGGAAACACGCGGCTTTGGCGGGCGGCGCGGCTGGGCTGGTCAATGGCTTTTTCGGCGGCGGAGGCGGGATGGTCCTGGTGCCGCTGCTCATGTCCCGCTGCGGGCTGGAGCGGCGGCAGGCCTTTGCCTCGTCGGTGGCGATCATTCTCCCGCTGTGCGTGTTGTCCGCAGCCATCTACTATATCCGGGGGAATTTGGACCTGATCCAGGCCCTCCCCTATCTGGCCGGCGGCCTGGTCGGAGGGCTTATCGGCGGACGGATCTTTGAAAAGGTCCCTGTGGCATGGCTCAAGCGAGGTTTTGCCTTGCTCATCCTCTACGGCGCCTGGAAGGCACTGACCACATGACTTGGGGGATTGCCTTTGCCGCCGGGACGGTTACTGGGGTCCTGTCCGCCTTTGGGATCGGCGGCGGCTCTCTTCTGCTGATCTATCTCACTGCCTTTGCCGGGGTTTCTCAGCAGGCCGCTCAGGGGATCAATCTGCTCTATTTTCTGCCCGCCGCTGCCGCCTCCCTGCCCTCCCATCATAAAAACGGATTGCTGGATAAAAAGGTAATCCTTCCGGCTGTTCTGGCCGGACTTATCGCAGCCGCCGGGACCGCCTGGCTGTCGAACACATTGGATACCGGACTGCTGCGGAAGCTGTTCGGCATCTTTCTCCTCTATATCGGGATCACCCAGCTTGTGAAGAGGGATAAGCCAGGAACAAAAAACACCTCCCGTCAGCCGAAAGCAGACTGACGGGAGGTGCAGGAAGCGAAGGATCAGGCGACAGCCTTTTTCCCCGTGACAGCACGGAGAACAAAGATCGTGACCAGCATGAGGACGATTGCAATGGGCAGCACGATGACCGCATGGGGCAGGAAACCGGCGATGATGTAACTGACAAAGCTCACGGCGGCAACTGTGATGGCATAGGGCAACTGGGTGGACACGTGGTTCACATGGTCGCACTGGGCGCCTGCCGAGGCCATGATGGTGGTGTCGGAGATGGGGGAGCAGTGGTCGCCGCAGACCGCGCCGGCCATACAGGCGGAGATACAGACGATGGCCAGAGGGTTGTCCATGGGGAAGACGCTCTGGACAATGGGGATCAGCATTCCGAAGGTGCCCCAGCTAGTACCGGTGGCAAAGGCCAACAGGCAGCCGATGAGGAAGACGATAGCCGGGAGGAAGGCTTCTACGTTCTGGGCATTGGCATAGACGAAGTCATGGACAAACTGCTTGGCGCCCAGGGAATCGGTCATTCCCTTCAAGCTCCAGGCAAAGGTCAGAATGAGGATAGCAGGGACCATGGCCCGGAAGCCCTCGGGGATACAGGCCATCATGGAGCTGAACCGGAGGACCCGGCGGCAGAGGTAAAAGATGAAGGTGAACACCAGGGCAAACGCAGAGCCCAGCATCAGGCCGATGGAAGCGTCGGAGTCGGAGAAGGCCTGGATGAAGGAGGCACCGTCAAAGAAGCCGCCGGAGTAAATCATGCCGATGACGCAGAAGATGATCAGGGCGATGATGGGCAGCAGAAGGTCGATAACCCGGCCCTTGTGTTCCTCGTCCTCTTCCTCCTCCAAGGAGGCGTAGGGGTTCTTGCCGGAGAAGAGGTCGCCCTTTTCCACGGCGTTCCGCTCATGCTTTGCCATGGGGCCGAAGTCCACCTTCAGGATGGCGATGACTACCATCATGAGGATGGTCAGCAGGGCGTAGAGGTTAAAGGGAATGGCCCGGATGAACAGGTTCAGTCCCTGTCCGTCCTCGGCAAAGCCGGCAACAGCGGCAGCCCAGGAGGACACCGGTGCGATGATGCAGATGGGAGCCGCGGTAGCGTCGATAAGGTAAGCCAGCTTGGCCCGGGAGATGTTGTGCTTGTCGGTCACGGGCCGCATAACGGAGCCCACGGTAAGGCAGTTGAAGTAATCGTCGATAAAAATGCAGACCCCCAGAACGATGGTGGCCAACTGCGCACCTGTCCGGGTCTTGATGTGGGTCTGGGCCCACCGACCGAAGGCGGCGGAGCCGCCGGCCTTGTTCATCAGGCAGACCATGGCTCCCAGGATCACCAGGAAGACCAGAATGCCCATGTTATAGGAATCGGTCACCGAGGCCAAGATCCCGTCGCTGAATACATGGAGGACGGTGCCCTCAAAGGCAAAGTTGGAGTACAGCAGACCGCCGACCAGAATTCCGATGAACAGGGAGGAATAGACCTCCTTGGTGATCAGGGCCAGCGCAATGGCGATGATGGGGGGAAGCAGCGCCCAGGGCGTATTGTAGAAGTGGCTGGGGGACTCCACAAGTCCGCTTCCCTCGCAGGAGGGACACTGACCGGAACCGCCGCAGTCCTCGCAGGCGTCGTCGTGTCCGTAACAGGTCATACACAGGCCGGTGCCGCCGCAGTCGGCGCACTCGATCCATTTGCTGCCGGGCTCCTCGGTGGGATCCCCCTCGGCGTGGACGGTGGTGGTCATGGCAGCGGCCAGGACCAAAAGCACCGCCAGCAGCGGCAGCAATCGCCGCAATGTCTTTTTCATTCCACTCTCTCCTAATACAAAAATGAAGTCATGACAGTGTCATGACTTCACAGCGTATCACCGGAACCCACGACAGCGCTCCGTCCCTGACAGGACGACAGTCCGGGGGATCTTCTCCCGCGGCCCGGCCTCGACGCTCTCAGGCAGAGAGACAAGACCTCGGCAGCAGCCCCTTTCCTTCTCCCCTGCGCCTGATCTATGGGAGAGATACTCTTGACCGCCGCGCCTCTATCATGCCCCTTTATTATGGATATTGAACGACGAAATGTCAACGGAAAACACGAAAAAACAAGAATCTTTTACGGTTTTCCATCCATACCCAAAAAAGCACCCGGCCGACAAACGTCAGCCGGGTGCTCGTGCCGATCAAATGCAGTGGTTATCCTTCCGGAGGAACCACTTCACGGGAAATAATGGTGCCGTGATCAAGAACAAAGGTGGTGGTCTTGACGATATGGGACCAACCCACCCGGATCTCCTGGGTACCGATCTTGCTGGAAACCGGGTCTGCAAGATTGGCTTCAATGGTAAAAATCACGTCATAGGTGCCAGCCTGACCGGGGTGGAGGCCAACGTAGTAACCATTAAAGCCATTGGAAGCGGCTTCCATACGGGCCGTATCTTCCTCCTCTACCAGAACGCCTTCCACGTCGGTCACATAGCCGTCCTGCAGTTCCTCAGAGGCCACAAGCTGACTGGGGATCTGACTCTGGATGGTCTTAAATACATCCGCGTCGACGCCCTCTACCTTGACCTGGTAAATAATATGCTCCGCCTGGGCGCCCGGCACGCCGGAACCCCGGCCGCCCAGAACCACCACCGCGGCAATGGCCGCCAGTACAACAAGAATCACGATCAGGTCAATGATATTGACCTTCCCGCCGATTTTTCCTTTTTCATCAATGATAGACATAGAAACCCTCCGTAACTTGACCGTTTTGCGAAAGTATTGTATAATATTTTTTTGAAATGCACAAGCCCTTTTCGCAGGCTGGCCCGAAAAAAGTCTTCTTCCCGGTCCGGCCTGTCTATGGCTTGATTCCAATTCAGGAGGGATCGCCATGAAGGTGCTCCACCTTATCAGCGGCGGCGACACCGGCGGGGCCAAGACCCATGTTCACACCCTGCTGTCCGGTCTCACGGGAAAAGTGGACGTCAAAATGGTCTGCTTTACGGAGGGCCCCTTTGCCCAGGAGGCCCGTGACCTGGGGATCGACACCCTGGTCCTGCCCAGCCGGAACTTTTTCAAAAATCTCAATATCCTCACAGAGCTGGTCAAGAAGGAAGGCTTCGATATCCTGCACAGCCACGGTTCCCGGGGCAATATGATGTCTGCCATTCTGGGGCGCCGGACCGGCCTTCCCACCGTGTCCACGGTCCACAGCGATTACCGGCTGGACTACCTGGGCCGTCCCCTTTCCCGGCTGACCTACGGAACCATCAATTCCATCGCTCTCCGCCGGATCAAATACCGCATCGGGGTTTCCGACGCCATGGTGGACCTTCTCATCAGCCGGGGCTTCGATCCGGAGCGGCTTTTCCCAATTTATAACGGTCTGGATTTCTCGCCCAAAGTCCCCAAATTGTCCCGCGCGGAATTCTTTCAGTCCGTGGGTCTGGACGCGGATACTGACTCCGTCGTGGTGGGGATCGCCGCACGCTTGAACCCGGTCAAGGACATTGCGACCCTGATCCGCGGTTTTGCCCTGGCCCACCGGGAATACCCCGCCCTGCGGCTCCTCATTGCCGGCGACGGTGAAGAAATGGAGCGACTGAAAGCCCTGGCCCTGGAACTCGGCGTCCAGCGGGAGGTATGCTTTGCCGGATGGATCTCTGACACCGACTCCTTCTACCACGCCATTGACATCAACACGCTGACCTCCATCTCCGAGACCTTCCCCTATGCCCTGACGGAAGGGGCCCGGGTCTCTCTTCCCACTGTCAGCAGCAAGGTGGGCGGCGTGAGCTATCTGATCAACCACGGTTATAACGGCTTTCTTTTTGAGCCGGGTGATGAAAAGGCTCTGGCCGGTCACCTTCTGACCCTGGCCCGGGACCCCGCCCTTCGCAAGACCTTGGGTGACCGGCTCTACGAAAAGGGCGCGCGGGAGTTTTCCCTGGAGGCCACCACGAAGCGGCAGGAAGAGATCTATGAAACGATCCTCAGATATGAGCGGAAGGGCCGGGACAAGGTCATCATCTGCGGGGCCTACGGCCGGGGCAACGCCGGCGACGATGCGATCCTGCTTGCCATCCTCACGGAGCTGCGGGCCATCGATCCGGACCTGTCCTTCCGGGTCCTGTCCAGAAGCCCGGCTGAGACCCGGCTGACCTATCGGGTCAATTCCTTCTATATATTCGCCTTTTGGAAGGCCTTGTATCATTTCGGGCGCGCCAAGCTCTTCGTCAACGGCGGCGGCTCCCTGATGCAGGATGTGACCTCCTACCGGTCCCTGTGGTTCTATCTCTGGACCCTGTCGGCTGCCAAACGGCACGGCTGCCCCGTGATCATGTATGGCTGCGGCATCGGCCCCATCAACAACGCGGGCAACCGCAAGCGCACCGCCAAGGTGATCAATCGCTATGTGGACGCCATCACCCTGCGCGACCCAGATTCCCTGGAGGAACTGGCCCGCCTGGGAATCGACCAGCCCAAGATCTCACTGTCCGCCGACACCACCGTGATCCTCCCCGCTGCGCCCACGGAGGTGGTGGACGGGATCCTGAACAATTGCGGGATCCCCCGGGACGGCGCGTATATTGGCTTTATCCTGCGGCCCTGGTTTCACTTTGAGGAGAAGACCAGGGAAATCGCGGAGGCCGCCGATTACGCCTATGAGAAATACGGGCTGACGCCCTTCTTTGTCCCCATTGAGCCCCGCCTGGACGTTCCCGCTTCCCAGCAGGTGGCCCGGCTGATGAAGGCCCCCTACTATATGCTCCGGGAGGGCTATACCGCCGGGGAGACCATCGGGATCCTTTCCCGGCTGAAAGCCGCCGTGTCTATGCGTCTCCACGGCCTGATCTTCTCCACGGGACAGGCAGTCCCCTCCGTAGGGATCGTCTATGACCAGAAGGTCAGCTCCTTCCTGGACTACATTGGCCAGGACCTTTATCAAGACCTGGACTCCCTTACTTCCCAGCGACTGAAGGAGATGATCGACCGAGCGGTTGCGCAAAGCGACGACCGGCGTTTCCTGGCCCAGCGCATGGAGAAGCTGCGGCAAATGGAAGCGGTCAACCGCCAGGTCATCGAGGACTATATCCTGCATTGACACTCTATCAAGCAAAAAAACAGAGTCGGGGCCCCCGGCTCTGTTTTCTTATCCTTTTACTCTTTCGATTCAGGCGTTTCTTCTGTTGTGAGAAGGGCTTCTTCCTGGGCTGCAGCGCCTTCCAGGAGACGGGCCAGGGCGTCCTGATACCCGTCCATATCCTGTTCCGCCCTGCGGAAGGCAGACCTTGCGGACTCCAACTGATCCTCCGCGGCGCGGATGGAGTTTTGAAGATCCTCTTGCAGCCGGTCACATCCGGCCTGGATCTCCTTCACCAACCTGACCCCCTCGGCCTGGATCTCCTCGGCCTGGGTATGGGCGTCCTGAATGGTGATCTGGGCCCGCTCATGGGCGCTGATCTCGATGTTTCCGGCCCGCTCTTTGATATGCTCCCAGGACTCCGCGCCGGGGCGAAGGGCCTCCACCTGTCCCCGAAGGATCTTAACTTCCTCTTCCGCCCGGGAGAGGGCTTCCGACCGCGCCTCCAGCTCCTTGCGAAGATACTCCAGCTCGCCGGCCATGGTCTCCTGGGCCTCTCGGAGAGAGGCCGCTTCCTCCTCTGCCTGAGCGAGCAGGGATTCCGCCTTGCTCCGGCCCTCCTTCTCTTCTGCCAGGCGGGCATCCAGGTTCTGCTTTTCTTTGGTCAGGCCTTCCACATAATCCAGCACATCCTGACGGTGGAAGCCGCCGAAGGCCGCGCTGCGGAACTGGCCGGTCTGTTCACTCATACTGGGTCCTCCCATCCTATCAAACGACACTTTCTTGCGGGTATTTTACCATATCCACCGAAAGAATACAATCTTTTTCCCCAAAACGCTCCCTTCTCCATTTTCCTGCGGTTCTTTCATTGACGAACTCCTTATAAAATGATATAATTTTTTGCCTATGGGTATCCGATTCACAAAAGGAGAGAAAGACTATGTGGGCTTCCACCGGCTGGACAGACTATGAACTGCTGGACTGCGGCAGAGGGGAAAAGCTGGAGCGCTGGGGCGACTATACCCTGGTCCGTCCGGACCCCCAGGCCATCTGGGACACACCCCGCCGCCATCCGGGCTGGAAGCGATTCGACGCCCGGTACGCCCGGTCCCGCACCGGCGGCGGCCAATGGGTCAAAAAGGATCTGCCCCAGCGCTGGCAGGTCAAGTATCGGGAGCTGACCTTCAACGTCAAGCCCATGAACTTTAAGCACACCGGCCTCTTCCCTGAGCAGGCGGCCAACTGGGACTTTGCCATGGACCAGATCAGGAATGCCGGACGGCCCGTCAGCGTCCTTAACCTCTTTGCCTACACGGGCGCGGCCACCATCGCCTGCGCCTCAGCCGGCGCCTCGGTCTGCCATGTGGACGCGGCCAAGGGGATGGTGAGCTGGGCGCGGGAGAACGCCAAAAGCTCCGGCCTTGAGGGCGCCCCCATCCGCTGGATCGTCGACGACTGCGCCAAATTTGTGGAACGGGAGATCCGCCGGGGCCGCCGGTATGACGCTGTTATCATGGACCCGCCATCCTACGGCCGCGGGCCGTCGGGGGAAATCTGGAAGCTGGAAGAGAATCTCTACCCCTTTGTGGAACTGGTGTCCGGGGCGCTCTCCGACACGCCCCTTTTCTTCCTCATTAACTCCTATACAACCGGCCTGGCGCCCTCTGTGCTGACCTATATGCTGGAAACTCTGCTGTCCAAAAAATACGGCGGCGGCACCGTCAGCGACGAGCTGGGCTTGCCCGTCTCGGAAAGCGGCCTGGTCCTGCCCTGCGGGGCCTCCGGTCGCTGGACCGCAAACTAAACGACAACGCCTACTGTTTGGAGGCTTTTCAACTATGAGCACCATCATCAAAGCGGAAAACCTGGTCTTTAGCTATCCCGACGAGCCCGAGGGCCATCCGCCGGTCCTCCGGGGCATCGACCTGGAGATCGAGACGGGCACCTTTGTGGCGATCCTGGGCCACAACGGCTCCGGGAAATCCACCCTGGCCAAGCACATCAACGCATTGCTCACCCCCACAGAGGGGAAGATGTGGGTGGACGGTCTGGACACCTCCGACCCGGAAAACCTCCTGGAGGTCCGGGGCAGGGTGGGCATGGTCTTCCAGAATCCGGACAACCAGATCGTAGCCAGCGTGGTGGAGGAGGACGTCGCCTTTGGGCCAGAAAACCTGGGCGTTCCCCCGGATGAGATCCGTCAGAGGGTAGACGGCGCCCTGCGGATGGTAGGGATGTACGAGCTCAGGGAGCACTCCCCTCATCTCCTCTCCGGCGGCCAGAAGCAGCGGGTCGCCATTGCCGGGGTCATCGCCATGATGCCCAAGTGCATCGTCCTGGACGAGGCCACCGCCATGCTGGACCCCTCCGGCCGGAAGGAGACGGTGGATACCATCCGCTCTCTGAACGAGGACTACGACATTACCGTGGTTCTCATCACCCACCACATGGACGAGGCGGCCCAGGCCCAACGGCTCATTGTCATGTCCGAGGGACAAATTATCGACGACGGCCCTCCGAAGGAGGTCTTTCAGCACGTGGACACCCTTCGGGCCGCCGGCCTGGATGTGCCTGAAACCGTGTCCCTTCTCTACGAGCTGCGGAAAAGCGGTGTGGACGTGCCGCTGGACGCTTTGTCCGACGAGGCGTGCGCCAATGTGCTCACCAAACTGCTGACCGAGTAATCTATCGACGAAGTGCGAGGAATGTGCCGTGGAACCGATCATTGAGATCAAACATCTGACGCATATCTACAGCCCCAACACCCCCTTTGAGCAGAAGGCGCTGGACGACATCGACCTGACCATCTACCGGGGGGAGTACCTGGGGATCATCGGGCGCACCGGCTCGGGGAAATCCACCCTGATCCAGCACCTGAACGGCCTAATGAAGCCCACCTCGGGGCAGGTCCTGTTTGAAGGCCAGGACATCTGGAGCAGCAAGGCCCTCACCCACAGCATCCGCTTTCAGGTGGGGTTGGTCTTCCAGTATCCCGAGTATCAGCTCTTTGAGGAAACTGTATACAAAGACATCTCCTTCGGTCCCCGGAACATGAAGCTGGAGGAGGAGGAGATCGACCGGCGCGTCCGTCAGGCCGCCGCTTTTGCCGGACTCTCCGATGAGATCCTGTCCCGCTCCCCCTTTGAGCTCTCCGGCGGACAAAAGCGCCGGGTCGCCATCGCCGGGGTCATCGCCATGGAGCCCAAGGTCCTGATCTTGGACGAGCCCACCGCCGGGCTGGACCCGGCAGGCTCCGCCAGTATTTTGGCCAACATCGACGCCTACCGCCAGGCCAACAACGCGACGGTCATCATCGTCAGCCACTCTATGGAGGACGTGGCTCGGATCACCGACCGGCTGGTGGTGGTCAGCCACGGTACGCTCCCCTTTGTCGGCGCCCCCCGTGAGGTCTTTTCCCACGGTGAGGAGCTTAACGAACTGGGGCTTTCTGTTCCGGCAGTCAACCGGGTGTTCGCACGGATCCGTGCCGCCGGTATTGACTTGGACCCCGCTGTCTACACCGTGGACCAGGCCAAGGCCGCCCTGCTGAAGGCTCTTGCCCGAAAGGGGGGCCGCTGAATGGCATTGAAGGATATCACGCTGGGGCAGTATTTCCCCGGCAACTCCCTGCTTCACCGGTTTGATCCCCGGTCAAAGATCCTGTTCACGGTATTCTATATCGCGGCGATCTTCCTCTGCCGCTGGGTCGTCTCCTATGGATTCGTGCTGGCAGTGCTGCTGGTGTTTATCGCGATTTCTCATGTAAAGCCAAAGGTCTTCCTCAAAGGCATGAAGCCAGTGGTCTTTATCGTCATTTTCACGGCGATCCTGAACCTGTTCTATACCGGCGGCCATGTGTTGTGGAGCTACGGCATCTTCAAGATCACGGAAGAGGGTCTGTGGAAGGCGGGCTTTATGGTCCTGCGCATCCTGATGCTCATCTGCTGCACCCTGCTTTTGACTTATACCACCTCCCCCATCCTGCTTACCGACGGATTGGAGCGGCTGCTCCGGCCCCTCAAGCGGTTTGGCTTTCCCGTTCATGAGTTGTCCATGATGATGAGCATCGCCCTGCGGTTCATCCCCACGCTGATCCAGGAGACCGACAAGATCATCTCCGCCCAGAAGGCCAGGGGGGCTGACTTCGATTCCGGGAACCTCATTCAAAAGGCCAAGGCCCTGATCCCCATTCTGATCCCCCTCTTTATCTCCTCCTTCCGCCGGGCGGAGGAACTGGCCATCGCCATGGAGTGCCGCTGCTATCACGGCGACGAGGGGCGGACCAGCCTTCGGCAGTTGAAAATGGCCCCCCGGGACTGGGTCCTGATCGGATTCTGTGTTGTCATGGTGGCTGCGGTCATCGCGCTGCGGATCCTCGGGCTGTAAGGGCGGTGACGGACTATGCGGAACATCGCCCTGACCCTCATGTACGACGGGACCCATTACCACGGCTGGCAGGTCCAGAAGCGGGACATCACCGTGGCGGAGACATTGGAGAAGGCCCTGGCCCATATCGTAAACCATCCGGTGAAATGCACCGGCGCGGGCAGGACCGACGCCGGGGTCCATGCGGAGATTTATGTGGCCAACTTCCGGACCACCTCCACCATTCCCTGCGACCGGCTCCCGCTGGCTGTGAATACCAGGCTCCCGGGGGACATTGTGGTCACGGGGGCCATGGAGGTCCCGGAGGAATTCAACGCCATCGGAAGCTGCCTGAAAAAGGAGTATACCTATCGCATCTACAACTCCCGCATCCGGAACGCGTTTTTGGTGGACCGGGTGTGGTTCTATCCCAAAAAGCTGGACGAGTCTGTCATGCAGCGGGCCGCCAGCCATTTTGTGGGCACACACGACTTTGCCTGTGTGCGTTCTGTGGGCACGGAGACCAAGACCACGGTGCGGACCGTCCACTACTTCGACATCACCCGCCAGGGCGACATGATCTCCTGCCGGGTGTGCGCCGACGGATTCCTTTACAATATGGTCCGGGCCATGGTGGGCACCTGCGTCTACGCTTCGGAGGGAAAGCTTTCTCCCGAAGATATCCCCGCTCTGTTGGAGGGGCGGAACCGCACCGACGCCGGCCCCACCGCGCCGCCCCAGGGGCTGTATATGACCAACCTGTGGTACCCTATCCCTGATCTTCCCTATCGCAGCGCGGAGTGATCTGCCGCGCAACGTCATCCTTTTGATGCTTGGAGGCTGACTATGAGCCGAATACAACCTTCGACCTTTACCCTTTCCCGGCGAAAGCGGTTTCTCATTCTTCTGGTGGTCCTGGCCGTGGTGGCTGTCCTTTTGGCGGGAACGCTCTTTCGGGAGAACATTTCCAGCGCTTTGCGCCACATCACCTATTCCCAAAAAGACGATTTCCCCCATAACGCCCAGGCCAACAGCCTTTTTATCGGCAAGGGCAATGAGCTCCTGGTCTGCACCCAGAGCCAGGTCCAGCTCTTCTCCCCTACCGGGAAGGTCCTGGTAAAGGAGTCCGCCTCCATGACCGCGCCCGCGCTGAACGTCTCCGGGAAGTATGCTGTGGTCTACGATGTGGGCGGCAAAATACTTCTCCTTCTTAAAGACAGCGAACTGATTCAGAAGCTGGAGATGCCCGGAGAGCTCACCATCCTCTCCGCCACGGTCAACGAAAAGGGCTGGGTGGCCGTCACCTCCAAGGAAGGCGGCTACAAGGGCGTTGTAACGGTCTATGATCCCGCCTTTGAGGCCGTCCTTGCCATCCGTCTGTCCAGCCGCTATGTCTCCGACGCTGTGGTAACACCGGACTGCCGGGGGGTCTATGTGATCTCCCCAGGCCAGGCAGAGGGCGCTTTCTGCAATACGCTGCTGTACTACACCCTCTCCTCCCGGGAAGCCCCAACCAGAGAGCTCTCTCTCGGCTCCAACGTGATCCGTTCCATCCGGTGCGGCAAGCAGTGCTGGATCATGGGCGATAAGAGCCTGATGATCCTGGACTCCAGCTGCGTCATCACCGCCTCGTATGATTATGACGGGCGGTATCTCAAGATGGGCTCCCTCCAGGGGGATGACTTTGCCTCTCTCTTCCTGTCGGTCTCCGATTCGGGCACCGGCGGCACCTTGGTTACGGTGGACAACGAGGGCGTACCCTACGCGGAGCTTCACTTCGCCGGCCAGACGCTGGCGTTGGCGGCCCAGAATGAGACCATCGCCGTGCTCACCACGGGCGATCTCTATACCACTACACGAACCTTGGAGCAATACACCGCGGAATCCAACCAACGAGGCATCCGGAACGTAGCGGTCTATGCCGACGGCAGCATCGCCACCATCACCAGCGCGTCGGTGGGCCTGTACTTCCCCGGTGATATCGACCACTATGACAACCCCGACCTCCCCACAGAAGAGGAACTGGCGGAGGCCGAAGCCGCAGCGGCAGAAGCCGCCGCAGCAGAGGAGCAATCTGCCGACGGCGCAGCGGAACCCGCTGCCGTTGAGGAGGCAGCCCAATGACCTTGACCGCTTCTCTTTTACTGGATCTGGTCCTGCTGGTCATCCTGGTCTTGTTTTTCGTCCAGGGCATCCGGCGGGGCTTTGTCCTGACCCTGTGTTCCCTGCTGGCGGTGATCCTGGCGCTGATCGGCGGATGGTATCTGGCCCAGCATTACGCGCAGCCGGTCCAGGCCGCTTTAGAGCCCATGATCCTGGAGCGGATGCTTCCCAATGCGGACAGCGGCGCTTCGGACCAGTCTGACCAATCCCTGGCTGAGGCAGTCCAGTCTCAGGTGGATGAAGCCGCGCAGACTGTGCAGAACGCCATCCTGACCCAGCAGGCCAAGGTGGTGGCCGGAATGGCTGCCCGGGTCCTGCTGTTCCTGGCGGGCTTTATTATCGTCCTCCTGGTCTGGGTGATTCTCTGCCACGCCCTGGACCTGGTGGCCAAGCTGCCGGGCCTGAACCTGGTCAACAAAGTCCTGGGCGGCGTCCTGGGACTGGTTAAGGGGCTCATCCTGCTGATGGTCCTCCGGTGGCTCCTGTGCGACGTATTTCGCCTCATTCCTGAGGAGGTGGCGGCAGGCAGCTATGTGCTCACCTTTCTGTCCTCCTTCCCAGCGCTCCCATCTCTGGGAACCCTTTTCCGGCTGGGTTGACCTCAGCCTGGGTTTTCCGCACTTATTCACACGCAATTCACAATCCAATGCTATATTTACCAATCATCCCTGACAAAAGGAGGGACTGCCTATGCAACCCACTCTGTGCAGCCGCTGCAAAAAAAATGTGGCCGTGGTGTTCATCACCCGTCTGGACAACCCGGAGGGACCGGGCCGGAACGAAGGGCTTTGCCTGAAGTGTGCCCGAGAACTGAACATCCGTCCCGTGACCGATATGATCGAAAAGATGGGCCTGAGCGATGAAGAACTGGAGGGCCTGACCACCGAAATGATGTCCGCCTTTGAAGGCGCGGAAAGCCTGGAGGGACTCATGGGGAACCTCACCAGCGCCATGAACGATCTGACCGGTGGAGAAAATGACGAGGATGACGAGGAAGAAGGCCGAACTGCCACCTTCCCGTTTTTGAATAAACTCATGGGGAATCTGGCCAATCCCGAGCGGGAGACCGGAGACCAGCCCCAGAATCCGCCCCAGAACAGCGAGCCGCCCCGGGACCGCCGGGAGGAAAAGAGCAAGCGGCCTCCCAAACGGAAGTTTTTGGAGAACCACTGCATCTCCCTCACCCGCCGGGCCGCCGAGGGCAAGCTGGATCGGATGATCGGCCGTGAACAGGAGCTGGAGCGTGTCATCCAGATCCTCAACCGCCGGCAGAAAAACAACCCCTGTCTCATTGGCGAGCCCGGCGTGGGCAAGACCGCTATCGCCGAGGGCCTGGCCATGAAGATCTACAAGGGAGAAGTCCCCTATAAGCTCAAGGACAAAGAGGTCTATCTTCTGGACCTGACCTCTCTGGTTGCCGGCACCCAGTTCCGGGGGCAGTTTGAGAGCCGGATGAAGGGGCTCATCGAGGAGATCAAGAAGCTGGGGAATATCATCCTGGTCATCGATGAGGTCCATAACCTGGTAGGGGCCGGCGATGCGGAAGGCTCCATGAACGCCGCGAATATCCTCAAGCCCGCCCTGTCCCGGGGAGAGATCCAGGTCATCGGCGCCACCACCCTGGTGGAGTATCGCAAGTATATCGAGAAGGACTCCGCTTTGGAGCGCCGGTTCCAGCCCGTTATCGTCAACGAGCCCTCCATTGAGGACTCCGTAGAGATCATCAAGGGGATCGCCCCCTACTATGAGAGCTTCCATCATGTGAAGATCACGCCGGACATCGCCCGGCTGGCCGTCCTGATGTCTGAGCGCTATATCACAGACCGATTCCTCCCTGACAAGGCCATCGACCTCATTGACGAGGCCTGCTCCGACGCCAACCTTCGCAACAAGGCCCTGGCTCGGATCCAGGAGGTGGAAAAGGAACTGGCGGATATCGCCGTAGAGCGGGAGGTCATGGTGGCCGACGCCGGCGAGCGCGCCTATGAGCGTCTGGCCGAGCTGCGCAGCAAGGAGCTGCAGCTCATGGAGGAAAAGCGCGGTCTGGAGGATCAGGACACCCCCGCCCTGACCTTGGAGAGTCTGTCCCGGGTGGTGGAGCTGTGGACCAAGATCCCCGCCAGCGCCATTCAGGAACAGGAGTATGAGCGGCTTGCCAAGCTGGAAGAGCGGCTCAAGGAAAACATCGTGGGCCAGGACGAGGCCATCGCCGCGGTGGCCGCTGCCATCCGCCGGAACCGGGTGGGCGTGTCCTCCAAGCGCAAGCCTGTCTCCTTTATCTTTGTGGGCTCCACCGGCGTTGGCAAGACCGAGCTGGTCAAACGGCTGGCGGAGGACCTCTTCCACGCCCCGGAATCCTTGATCCGACTGGATATGTCCGAATTTATGGAAAAGCACAGCGTGTCCCGGATCATCGGCTCCCCTCCCGGCTATGTGGGCTATGATGAGGCAGGCCAGCTAACGGAAAAAATCCGCCGGAAGCCCTACTCGGTCATCCTGTTCGACGAGATCGAGAAGGCCCACCCCGATGTACTGAACATCCTTCTTCAAATTCTGGACGACGGTCACATCACCGACGCCCAGGGCCGGACGGTAAACTTTGAGAATACCGTCATCGTCATGACCTCCAACGCCGGCAGCGACAGCAGCTCCGGCCCCTTGGGCTTTGGCAAGAGCTCCAACGAGCAAAGCAAGGACAAGGCCATGAAGGCCCTCCAGCAGTTCCTGCGGCCGGAGTTCATCAACCGGGTGGACGAGGTCATCTGCTTTAACCAGCTCTCAGAGGCCAACTTCCGGGATATCGCTCTGATCATGCTGAAGGAGCTTCAGGATGTACTGAAGGATAAAAACCTCACTTTCTCCTGGGACGATGGAGTTTTGGATCAGTTGGTCAAGGAGTCCTACTCCGCGGCCTACGGCGCACGGAACCTGCGTCGGTTTATTCAGAAGAATCTGGAGGACCCCATCGCCACCAAGATCATCGAAAGCTATCTGGCCCCGATCTCTGTTCTCAAAGCAGTTGTGGAGGATGGGAAGATCCAGATCCTTTCCCTGTAATGGCAAACAAAGAGCCATCCGGAGCAGTTTTCCGGATGGCTCTTTTGTATTTTCTTTTCTTTTCAGCGCTCCCCTGCCTTGACTACAAAGCCGTTCACGGTGACAAAGGCCACTTGGGTATCTAGATCGTCGGAAACGGTGATTTCATAGAAGCAAGTCTTTCGCCCGTCCTTGACCTGGTGCGCAACGGCAGTGAGACGCTTCCCTTTGGCGGGCGTCAGGAAGGTGATTTGAGACGCCTGGGTGACCACCTCTCTGCCGTTTTGATTGGCCGACACGGCAAAGGCAAAGTCAGCCAGGGTGAAGGCGGCTCCTCCCATGAGAATCCCAAGGGCGTTGCAGTGGCGGGGCTCGATCTCCATGGAACACTTGGCGTAGCCGTAAGACACCTCGTCAATGACAGCGCCAAGGCCCTGGGAGACAAACAGGTCATTGACAAACTTCTCTTGCAATTGGGTAAGGGATTCTGCCATGGGATGGACCTCCGTTCGAGTTTTTGCTTGTCCCAACGCCCGCTCTGATGTACAATGAGGGCAGACAGGAGGGAATCGTATGGAATATACCTTTGATGAAGTGGCGGAGCTGCTGGATGAAATGGCGGAGGAATTCCCCGAGGTCTTTTTCACTGACCTGAACGGGGGCATACTCCTTCAAGAGGAGGCTATGCCTGACCCCCTCTTCCCTGAGGGAGAGGTCTATTTTATGGGGGAGTACATCCAGGATTTCCTGGGAAACCATATCAACCTCTATTATGGCTCCTTCCTCGCTTCCGCCCGGAACGAATCGTGGACCGAAGCGGTCTGGCAGGACGAGCTGTACACTACGCTGGCTCATGAGCTCACCCACCACGTCGAGTATCTGGCCAACGCCCACGGCCTGGACGACAAGGACGAGGAGGAACTATTGGCTCTGCTGGAGGAATATCGGGAAGAGGGCGAATAACTCGCGATTTAATATTGATATTTCGCGATATAGTTTGCGCCGTTGCCGATGTACTCCATGATGCTCTCACTCTGCTGACCGTTGGACGCAAAGGTGGGGTCCATGAGTTTCCACTCGCTGCCGTTAAAGTAAATCATGGCGTCCATCCAGCCCTCGGCATCGCTCCATACACTGATCCAGGCATGATAGATATCCCCGGTATAGCCCACGATGAGCTTGACCGGCACGCTCTGGCTGCGGAGCATGGCCGTCATCAGGGCAGCGTAATCAAAGCAGATGCCCTTTCCTGTCAGCAGGGTATCGTCCACATCCGGGAGATATCCGCTGGTCACTGTCTGCGCTTTTTCCGTATCATACGTTACATTGTTGATCACGTAATCATAGATCGCCGCGACCTTATCCAGGTTCCCGCTCCGCCCGGCGCACAACTGGGCGGCTTTTTGCACCGCGGCACTGTCCGCCGTAAAATTGATGTATTGATTGGGCCGGAGGAAGGCAGCGAACTCATCCGTCAGTTGGACGCTAAGGGACGCAGTAAAGACTGTAGCGTAGGAGCTGTCCGATGCGTTCTGGTAGATCCCCACGTCATAGCTTCCGCTGCCGTCAGAAAGCGGAAAGGTCTCATACTGACCATCTGTCCGAAGGTCATACTGATAGGTGGTACCGGAGGGGCCGGTCATCAGGACCTTCAAACGAGCGCCGCCGCCCCACCAGGCCACCATGATATATCCGTCCTCGCAATGGGAATAGTCCATGATAGCGGAACCGTTGGATTCCGTCCTGGTGCCGGAGGCCTGGGGCGAGAGGACCGTAATAACCGCCGGCTCGTCCACCGGGGGAAGGACCTCGTCAGGGATCGCCCCCAAGGTCTCCTCCTCTGTCGGCTCCGGCGCTTCCGGTTCCTCTGCGGGAGACTCTTCAACGGGCTCCTCCTCTTGCGGATCTTCCTCAACAGGCTCTTCTGCCTCTTCCTCCAAAACTTCTGTCTCGGCAACGGTCTCCGGTGTTTCGACGGGCGACTCTTCCTCGGCCCCGCCGCAGGCAGACAACAGGAAGACAGACATCAAAAGCGCTGCCAGGACAACAAAAAGCTTCATGAGACACACCTCGTTTCGGAAAGAACTCTCAGCCTCTTTATGATAGCATACGAAGTCCGAAATGACAAGAATGGAACGGACTGCAGCCGCACGAGAAGTCTCACTCGTCCATAATATAAAAAACCTTGGAGCCCGAACCAACGGGAACTCCAAGGTTTCTTTCTTATCCAAACAAGAATCCCGCACCGAGGAAAAACAGCGTGCTGAGGATCAAAGGGACCATCAGCATGGGGATCGCCGTCTGAGCATATCGCACATTATCGATCTGGGTAGCGGAACAGGCCAGGGTGGATTCCGAGCCGTAGAAGCAGATGTGGGAGGCCGCCGCAGTGGCGGAGATAATGGCCGCCGCAGTGAGCAACAGGTTTCCATCCAGGGCCTGGGCGATGGGAATGATAACTGGAAAAGCGATGGCGCAGATCCCCCAAAAATTCCCTGCCGCGACACCAAGGGCCGTAACAATAAGGAACGCCGCCACCGGAAGGACCTGGGGGCTCATGGCCGCCTTGGCCGCGCCGATCACATAGTCCGGCATTCCAAGCAGGGCATTGATATCCCGCAGGATAAAGGCGCTGGTCACAATGAACAGGACGCCGACCATATCCTTGAAGCCGGACAGGATGGTATTGAGGTATTCCCCGGGGCCCATCAGCCTCTGGGGAAGGTACAGAATCGCGCAGAAGACCAGACAGGCCAGGGTGCCGTAGAGGATCTCCCCTGTTGCGATGGTGATCGCCGTGATCAGCGCAACCGGGATGATAAAGTTCAGCGCGCTGGAGCGCTTGGCCTCCGGTTCCTCTTTTGCCGCCGTCTCCCGGATTTCTTCCTTGCTACGCAGGTCCGCGTAGGCTTTCTTCATGGGGCCGAACCTGGGCAGGACGCCGATGGCGTACAGCAGGCCGCAGAGAAGGGCCAGCAACGGATAGAACAGGAACGGCAGCGTCTTGAGGAAGGTGGTCATCCCCGCCTCCGCCGGGCAGATCCCGGTGGATACCAACTGGGAGATCATAAACACGCCCCACGTAGAAGTTGGGACGATGACGCACACAGAGGAGGCCGTTGCGTTACTCAAAAAGGCCAGCATTTCCCGGGGAATACGAAATCGGTCTGTCGCCTGACGCATGGCGGCTCCCACGGAGAGGATGGACAGCCAGTCATCTACAAAAATGACCACATCAAGAAGCCAGGCGCCCAACAGGGTCCGCCTCTCCCCTTTGCAGAACCGGGCGGCGATCCCCGTAAAGCCCATGATCCCGCCGGAGGCCTCAAAGAGAGCGACCAGACTGCCAAAGAATCCGCAGACCAGCACCAGCCAGATCCACAGATCGCTTCCCATGACGCCGTAGACCACGTCCAGCCACGGCTTGGCAAAACCCGTTCCGTAGAGGAGCGCCGCGCCCACGATCGTGCCGGCCAGGAGAGACACCGTGGTCCGCCGGGTGAAAAACACCAGGACGATGACCACGGCAACAGGAAGCAGACTCAAGATCCCGAAGTTTTCCATGTTCCGTCCTCCTCGCGCAGCAAAGCAAATGATTTGCTATAGTATAGCAGAGATCGATGGAAAATGCACGGTTTGCGCTACATTTTTCTGTGAACAGAATAACAGCCTGGACGCTTTTCACATCCAGGCTGCTATATTTGTGTCGGTTATTCGCTGAGGACTGTCCCATCAGCCAGTGTGATGGTGTGACCGTTAAAGTTGATGGTCCCCTGGTTGTCCAGGCTGGTGATCACGCAGTCCCCTGTCAGCGTCCAGGTGGAGCCGGCTTCGATGGTGACTACAGCGTTGTTTTCCGCCGCAGCGCCGCCCGCTTCGTTCTCCACGATTTGAATGGTTCCGGTGAAGGTGCTGCTGCCGGAAAGGGTCAGATCCAGGGTTGAGATAGTATCAATGATGATATCGCCGTCCAGAACCTGGTCCGTGGCGGTCATGGTGACCTGGGCCCCGTTGGCCCCGGCGGTTCCCCAGCCGCGGCTGGCGTCGTTGCCTGTGACCCGCAGAAGGACGCCGCCGGCATCACGATTGACGATCTCAACGCCGGAGAGCTCGATCACGGAATTGGTGTTGGTGACGTAGATCATATCACCGCTGTTTCCGGTGAGCGTTCCCCCCGTCATGCGGAAGGTGGAGGTCCCCACCGCTGCGTCGCCGGACATGGACTGGTAGATCATGACGTTGTGGACATTGATGTCCGAGCTGCTGCCCTGGGTGGCGCTCATGTTCCCGGACACATCACAGTCAATCAGGTCGATGCTGTTCTGTCCCTCGATAACCAGCGCTTCCGAGTTGTTGGCGGTGAGAACGGCATTTTTCACTGTAATGTCCGCTGTAGAGTAGACTGCGGGAGAGTTCAGCCCATTTGAGGTGTACGACCCGCCATCCACATTGACGGTCCCGCCGCCCCGGTCGGAACGGATAGCAGCAGAGGAATTACCCTGGGTGGTCACTGTCAGATCGTTGGCGTTGGTGGTACCGCCGCCTGTGGTCTGGATTCCGCCGGAATTGTCCGCGGAGGTCTCAATGGTCGAATCCGAGATATTGACTACGGTACCCTGTCCATAGCTGAACACGCCGTTGCCGTTCTGGGCGGCGGAAGTGATCTTAGCGTTGGAAATGGTGACCTCAGCGCCGTTTGTGGCAAGCAGGGCCGCGTTCATCCCGTAGAAATCACCGCTCTCCACATTGGAGCTGGAGCCGGCGGACTTCTCCACTGTGATCCCATTCAGCGTAACGGCAGCGCCGTCTACCCGAAGGGCGTTTTCATCGTCACCGGTAGAGGTGTATGTTTCGTCGGTGTATTCCCCGTCCGCTGCCAGGGTGTATGCTGCGGTCCCCTGCTCAACGGAGGTGGAACCGCCGCCAGGCCCGCCGTTCCTGCCGCTGTCCAGATTGATGACGGAAAGTGTCGTCACTTCCCCGGCCTCGTTGGTCTCGACCTGGACCACATCGCCGGGCTGGAGACCGGCAAGTTCATCCAATGCGTCGTCGGTCACGGTCAGGGTGACAGTATCCTCCCCTTCGGTGAAGGTCGTCATTCCGCCCATGGCAAGGGGATCCGGTTCGCCATTGGGGAGCTCGGGGACTTCGCCGTCAGAGTCTCCCTCTTCCAGCAAATCAGAAGGAGCGGTATCAACGGCGGTCTCAATGACCTCTGCGTCAACAGAAGCGGTTTCCGTGGTTTCCGCTGTCTCCGATTCGCTATCCGTCTTTTTGTCTGGTTTTCCGCTGGGCTTTTCCCCGGACGGCTTTTCGGGCCGCTGGCCGCTTTCACCCTCCGACGGTTTCTGGTGCTTCTCACCAGTTGCCGCCTGCTCCTCCTGAGATGCGGTCCCTTCCTCTAAGGGAGTTTCCGTGGAAGCGGCTTCATCTGCCTGGGCGCCGTCCCCTTCCTGGGGCAGCTCAGGGGGCTGCTGGCCGCCTTCGGCTGGTTCCTGGGTGGTGAGCTCTCCCAGCAGCAGGGTCACCGACGTATCCGTAACTGCCTGGACTTCTCCGGTGAGGACGGTATTGGGATAGGTATGATCTGATGTTGTCTGGTTCCCGCAGGCGGCGATGCTCACGGACAGCGCTGCCGCGCACAGACAGGCAATGATTTTCTTCATCTGGGGTCCCTCCTTTTGTTTTCTGGAAACAGAATACTGCCGGAACCTTAAACCAGTCTTGAAGCCATTCAATTAGTTTCCCAGTTTTTCCTGGGCACGGACCAGAGCGGCGTACTCCCCGTCCAGATCCATCAAATGGCTGTGGGTCCCCTGCTCCAGCACCCGTTCCCGGTCGATGACCGCGATCCGGTCCGCGTTCCGAATGGTGGACAGGCGGTGGGCGATCACGATAGAGGTCCGTCCCTGACAGAGGCGGTCAAAGGAGGCCTGGATCTTCGCCTCTGTCACGCTGTCCAAAGCGCTGGTGGCCTCGTCTAGGATCACGATGGCGGGGTCCTTCAAAAATACACGGGCAATGCTGATCCGCTGCTTTTGCCCGCCGGAGAGCATGACGCCCCGCTCCCCAACATAGCTGTGGTAGCCGTCCGGCATGGCCAGGATGTCCTCATGGATCTCCGCCCGCTTGGCCGCCTCTACCACCTCCTGGTCGGTGGCGTCCGGCCTGCCGTAGCGGATGTTCTCCAATACGCTGTCGGCAAAGAGGAAGACCTCCTGCTGTACGATCCCAATTTGCCTCCGAAGAGAAGCCTGTGTCACCCGGCGCACATCATGGCCATCCACCTTCACGCTGCCGTCCGTAACATCGTAAAAACGGGGGATCAACTGACAAAGGGTGGTCTTCCCGCCGCCGGAGGGACCCACAAAGGCAAATTTTTCCCCGGGCTGGATGGACAGGTCGATATGCCGCAAGACTTCGGACTGGTCATTGTACTGGAAAGAAACGTCGTCAAACTCCACTTTGCCCTCCACAGGTCCCAGGTCGACAGCGTCTGGTTGATCTGTGATCTCCGGGTCAAGACGCATGAGCTCCAGAAACCGGAGGAAGCCAGCCGACCCCTGCATGAACTGCTCCACGAAATTGGAGAGCTTGCGGACCGGGGTGGTGAAGGTGGTGACATAGAGCATGAAGGCGATGAGATCGGCGTAATCCGCCTGTCCCTTCATGATGAACCAGCCCCCTGCACCCACCACCAGCACCGGCATTATGGACGTGGAGAACTCCATCCCGCCCTGAAACACGGCCATGGTCTTATAGTAGACCGTCTTGGCTTGGACAAAGCAGCCGTTCATACCATTGAATTTGGCCCGCTCCGCGTCCTCGTTTCCGAAGGCCTTGGCGGTGCGCATTCCGGAGATCCCGGACTCGATGGCAGCATTGATCTCAGCGGTCTGGGCCTTCAGCTTGAGGTTGGCCCGCCGCATCCGCCGACGCTGATAGATCGTGAAGATCAGGAAAAAAGGAACGATGGAAAAGGAGATAAGAGCCAAACGCCAGTCGATGGTGCACATGATACAGAAGGCGCCGATCAGCGTGACCGTGGAGATAAACAGGTCCTCCGGCCCGTGGTGCGCCAGCTCCGTGATCTCAAAGAGATCGTTGGTCACCCGGGACATGAGCACACCGGTGCGGTTTTTGTCAAAGAAGCTGAAGCTGAGGCTCTCCATGTGGGAAAAAAGGTCCCGACGCAGGTCCGCTTCTACCCGGACGCCGAAGAGGTGCCCCCAATATGAGACGATAAAATACAAAATCCCCTTGCAGACATAGGCGATGGCAAAGATCACCACCACATGGAAGAAGGCTTCAAACTGCCGCTCCGGCAGCAGCGTGCGCATGGATAACCGGGATACATAGGGAAAGGCCAGATCAATGAGACAGATGATCAGGGCGCAAACCATGTCCAGGATGAAAAGATGCTTATGGGGCAGATAGTAGGAAAGAAAGATCTTCATCGGGTGCGCATGCTTATAATCCTTGGTACGCAACGGGACCATCCCCTTTCAAAACGGTATACCTTCCCATTATACTAAACCCCGGGAAAAACGCAACCGCATTTTTCCCGGGGTAAGCTGGTATGAAATAAGGATATAGGGATCAGAACAGGCCGCTGATCTTCCCGTTCTCATCCACGTCGATCTTCTCCGCAGAGGGGACCTTGGGGAGGCCTGGCATGGTCATGATATCGCCGGTATAGGCCACGATGAAGCCCGCGCCGGCGCAAACCTTCACGTTGGAGACCGTAACGGTAAAGCCGTCGGGAGCGCCCAGGAGCTTGGGATCGTCGGAGAAGCTGTACTGGGTCTTTGCCATGCAGATAGGCAAGCCGCCCAGCCCCATTTCCTCGATCTGTGCCGCCTTCTTCTTGGCCGCGGGGAGCATCAGCAGGTGCTTGGCGTGATAGACTGTCTTGGCGATGGCCCGAATCTTCTCCTCAACCGGCTGATCCAGGTCATAGGAGGGCGCGTAGCCGTTGGGCTGCTCGCAGAGCCGGACGATCTCCTCCGCCAGAGCGATGCCGCCCTCACCGCCCTTGCCCCAGACCTCGGACAGGGCCACGTTAACGCCCAGGGCCTTGCATTTCTCCTCGATGAGGGCCAGCTCCGCTTCGGTATCCATGGGGAAGCGGTTAATGGCCACCACACAGGGCAGCTTAAAGACCGTGGTGATATTCTCCACATGGCGCAGCAGGTTGGGCAGGCCCTTCTCCAGAGCCTCCAGGTTCTCCTTGCCCAGGTCTGCCTTTTCCACGCCGCCATGGTGCTTCAGGGCGCGAACGGTGGCAACAACGACCACGGCGTTGGGGTGCAGGTCCGCCATGCGGCACTTGATGTCCAGGAATTTCTCCGCGCCCAGATCCGCACCGAAACCGGCCTCGGTAACGGCGTAGTCTCCCAGCTTCAACGCAGCCTTGGTGGCCATGACGGAGTTGCACCCGTGGGCGATGTTGGCAAAGGGACCGCCGTGGATGAAGGCGGGGGTCCCTTCCAGGGTCTGGACCAGGTTGGGCTTGAGGGCATCCACCAGCAGGGCGGTCATCGCGCCCTCGGCCTTCAGATCATGGGCGGTGACGGGGGCACCGCCAAAGGTATAGCCCACGATGATTCGGCCCAGACGGGCCTTTAAGTCGGGGATGCTGGTGCTCAGGCACAGGACCGCCATGATCTCGCTGGCCACGGTGATCTCAAAGCCGTCCTCTCTGGGTACGCCCTGCATCCGACCGCCCAGGCCGTTGACAATGTGGCGGAGCTGCCGGTCGTTCATGTCCACACAGCGCTTCCAGGTGATATTCTTGCTGTCGATGCCCAGGGAATTCCCCTGCTGGATATGGTTATCCAGCATTGCCGCCAGCAGATTGTTGGCCGCGCCGATGGCGTGGAAGTCTCCGGTAAAATGGAGGTTGATATCCTCCATGGGCACCACCTGGGCGTAGCCGCCGCCGGCCGCGCCGCCCTTGATCCCAAACACAGGGCCCAGAGAGGGCTCCCGCAGGGCCACCACGGCATTCTTGCCGATCTTGCGCAGGCCGTCAGCCAGGCCCACGGTGGTGGTGGTCTTGCCCTCGCCGGCAGGCGTCGGGGTGATGGCTGTGACCAGGATCAGCTTCCCGTCGGGACGATCCATCTGCTGCAGCATCTTATAGTCTACCTTGGCTTTGTAGTTGCCATAGAGCTCCAGATACTGTTCATCCACGCCGACCTTCTTGGCGATCTCGCGGATATCCTGCATTTGACACGCCTGGGCGATCTCGATATCGGTCTTCATGAAGTCATCTCCTTGATTTAATTCATTGTTTGCAAAACGGGCCTCTGCCGTTCCCGGACAGAGGCCCGCCAAAGTAATTACGGGTTACCGGCGGTGGAACGCAGGGTCACGTCATGATAGCCGCCCTCCACGATGGAGGTGGCGGAAACCAGGGTAAGCTTGGCGTTCTTCTGCAGGTCGGGAATGGTGATGACGCCGCAGTTGCACATGGTGGACTTGACCTTGTACAAGCTCTTCTCCACGTTGTCATGGAGGGGACCGGCATAGGCCACATAGGAATCTACGCCTTCCTCGAAGGCCAGGTCGTTCTTGCCGCCCAGGTCGTACCGCTGCCAGTTCCGGGCGCGGTTGGAGCCCTCGCCCCAGTACTCCTTGACATAAGCGCCGTTGACCATCAGCTTGGGCGTGGGGCTCTCATCGAACCGGGCAAAGTACCGGCCCAGCATGAGGAAATCCGCACCCATGGCCAGGGCCAGGGTCATGTGGAAATCGAAGACGATGCCGCCGTCGGAGCAGATGGGCACATAGACGCCGGTCTCCTTGAAATACTCGTCCCGGGCAGCCGCCACTTCGATGAGGGCGGTGGCCTGACCGCGGCCGATGCCCTTGGTCTCCCGGGTGATGCAGATGGAGCCGCCGCCGATACCGACTTTGACAAAGTCCGCCCCAGCCTGGGCCAGGTAGCGGAACCCGTCCCGGTCCACCACGTTGCCGGCGCCCACCTTCACTGTGTCACCGTATCTCTCCCGAATGAAGTCGATGGTTTTCTTCTGCCAGACGGAGTAGCCCTCGGAGGAGTCGATGCACAACACGTCAGCGCCGGCCTCCACAAGAGCAGGGACGCGCTCCTCGTAATCCTTGGAGTTGATGCCCGCGCCCACCAGGTAACGCTTGTCGGCGTCCTGGAGGGCCAGAGGATGCTCCTTGTGCTCAGCGTAATCCTTGCGGAAAACAAAATACATCAGACGGTCCTTGTCGTCCACGATGGGGAGGGCGTTGAGCTTATTGTCCCAAATGATGTCGTTGGCCTCTTTCAGGGTAGTGGAGGCGGGGGCAGTGATCAGCTTTTCCCGGGGGGTCATGAACTCCCGCACGGGGACGTCGGTGGACATCCGGGTAATGCGGTAGTCCCGGCTGGTGACCAGGCCGAGAAGCTTTCCGTTGGGGTCGGCGTTCTCCGTGATGGCCACGGTGGAGTACCCGTTGCTCTCCTTTAAGGCCAGCACGTCAGCCAGGGTGTCGTCCGGCGTCAGATTGGAGGCGCTGACCACGAAGCCGGCCTTGCTGCTCTTGACCCGGCGGACCATGGCGGCTTCGCTCTCAATGGACTGTGAGCCATAGATGAAGGACAGGCCGCCCTCCTTGGCCAGGGCGATGGCCAGGGTGTCGTTGGAGACAGACTGCATGATGGCCGAGACCATGGGGATATTCAGGCTGATGGGGCACTCTTCCTCCCCCTTCCGGTATTTAACCAGAGGGGTCTTGAGGGACACGTTGTCCGGGACACACTCCTCAGAAGTGAAGCCGGGCACTAAAAGATATTCGCTGAAGGTATGAGACGGTTCCGAATAATAAAAAGCCAAAATACGCTCCTCCTTTCCAATGTTTCACCGGTCGGGCAGCGCCCGCCTGTGTTCTCTCTTACTTACTTAAAATACTCCACCGCAGAACGGAAGAGGCCCATATCAAACTCGCCGGGGACGTTGAGATAGAGGCCCGCGCCGGTGCGCTCGGTGTGACCCATTTTGCCCAGGACCCGTCCATCGGGAGAGGTGATGCCCTCGATGGCGAAAACGGAGTTGTTGGGGTTAAAGTGGATATCCGCCGTGGGGTTCCCCTCCAGGTCCACATACTGGGTCGCGACCTGGCCGTTCTCCGCCAGCTTCCGCGCCAGGTCCTCGGAGGCCAGGAAACGGCCCTCGCCGTGGGAGATGGGCACGGTGTACACCTGGCCGGGCTGGGTGTTCATGAGCCAGGGGGACTTGTTGGATGCCACCCGGGTGTGGACCAGACGGGACTGGTGGCGGCCGATGGTATTGAAGGTCAGGGTGGGGCTGTTCTCATCGGTGTCAATGATCTCGCCGTAGGGAACAAGGCCAAGCTTGATCAGAGCCTGGAAGCCGTTGCAGATGCCCAGCATCAGACCGTCCCGGTTCTTGAGGAACTCGTGGACCTTGTCCTTGATCTTCTCCGCCCGGAAGAAGGCGGTGATGAACTTGGCGGAGCCGTCGGGCTCGTCGCCGCCGGAGAAGCCGCCGGGGAGGAAGACGATCTGGGCCTGCTCCAGCCGCTGGGCAATGTAGTCCGCCGACTGGGCGATATCCGCCGCGCTGCGGTTGCGGATGACCACGATCTCAGGCTCAGCGCCGGCCCTGAGCAGAGCCTTAGCGGCGTCGTACTCACAGTTCGTGCCGGGGAAGACGGGGATAAGCACCCGGGGCTTGGCCACGGACAGCTTGGGCTTGGGCCAGGAATCCACCTTTGTGGTGAAAGCAGGGATCTCCCCCTTGCCCTGCTCGATGTTGCAGGTGTAGATGGGCTCCAGCTTGTTCTCGTAATTCCGGAGGAGCTCGTCCCGGGAAACAGTCTGCTCCCGCCAGGTGAGGGCGCCGTCGTCGGTTGTGACGCCCAGGGGCAGCCCAACATTCTCCTTATCGGTCAGCTCCAGAACAAAGGAGCCGTAGGAGTAGGCGAAGAGCTCGTCCATGGTGCAGCCGTCGTCAAACTTCAGACCGACGCCGTTGCCCAGGGACATCTTCAGCACGGCCTCTGCCACACCTCCGAAGCCGGGGGTATACGCCGCCAGGACCTTCCCCTTCTTCATGAGCTTGTTGACAGTCTTGAAGGTCTGCTTCAGGGACTCCGCCACGGGCAGACCGTCCGGTCCGTATTCGGGAACCAGCCAGACCACGGGATGACCCGCGCCCTTGAATTCGGGAGAGATGATATTGCCGATCTTGTCGGTGGTCACGGCGAAGGAGACCAGGGTGGGCGGCACGTCCAGATCCTCGAAGGTGCCGCTCATGGAGTCCTTGCCGCCGATGGCGGCGATCTCCAGTTCCTTCTGTGCCCGGAACGCGCCCAGCAGGGCGGCCAGCGGCTGGCCCCAGCGGGCAGGGTCCTTGCCCAGACGCTTGAAGTATTCCTGGAAGCTGAGATAGGTCTCTTTCAGGGTCGCGCCGGTGGCAACCAGCTTGGCCACAGACTCGATGACCGCCAAGTACGCGCCGTGATAGGGACTTTTTTCGGTGATATAGGGGTTATAGCCCCAGGACATGATGGAGCAGGTATCCGTGTCCTTCTTCTCCACGGAAATCTTGTTGACCATAGCCTGGGTGGGGGTGAGCTGATATTTGCCGCCGAAGGGCATGAGCACAGTGCCGCTGCCGATGGTGGAGTCGAAGCGCTCCGAGAGGCCCCGCTTAGAGCAGACGTTCAAGTCCTCCGCCAGAGCCAGGTAACCGTCCCGGAAATCCTTCACCTGGTCCTTCAAAATGGACTCGGGCTGGGCGGTGATGGCGTTGACGTGCTTTTCCACGCCGTTGGTATCCAGGAAGGAGCGGGCAATGTCCACGATGGCCTTCCCGTTCCAGGTCATGGTCAGGCGGCCCTTGTCGGTGACGGTAGCAACCACGGTGGACTCCAGGTTCTCCTGGTCGGCCAGCTCCATGAAGCGGTCGGCGTCCTTGGCCTCTACCACCACAGCCATCCGCTCCTGGGACTCGCTGATGGCAAGCTCGGTGCCGTCCAGGCCCTCGTACTTCTTGGGAACCTTGTTCAGGTCGATCTCCAGTCCTTCGGCCAGCTCGCCGATGGCGACGGAAACGCCGCCCGCGCCGAAATCGTTGCAGCGCTTAATCAGCCGGGAGGCCTCAGCGTTGCGGAAGAGGCGCTGGAGCTTGCGCTCCTCAGGGGCGTTGCCCTTCTGGACCTCAGCCCCGCAAGTCTCCAGGGACTCCATGGTGTGGGACTTGGAGGAGCCGGTGGCGCCGCCGCAGCCGTCACGGCCGGTGCGGCCGCCCAGAAGGATGACCACATCGCCGGGGGCCGGCCGCTCACGGCGGACATTCTCCGCAGGAGCCGCCGCAATGACCGCGCCGATCTCCATGCGCTTGGCGGCATAGCCGGGATGGTAGAGCTCGTCCACCTGGCCGGTGGCCAGGCCGATCTGGTTGCCGTAGGAGCTGTACCCCGCCGCCGCCTTGGTGACGATGGTCCGCTGGGGCAGCTTGCCCTCCATGGTCTGGTCGATGGGCGTCAGGGGGTCCGCCGCGCCGGTGAGACGCATGGCGGAGTAGACATAGGATCGGCCGGACAGGGGGTCCCGGATGGCGCCGCCCACACAGGTGGCTGCGCCGCCGAAGGGCTCGATCTCCGTGGGGTGATTGTGGGTCTCGTTCTTGAACAGGAGGAGCCAATCCTCCTTGCCGTCGTCAGTGTCCACCTTGATCTTCACCGTACAGGCGTTGATCTCTTCGGACTCATCCAGCTTGGGCATCTTCCCCTGCTTTTTCAGGTACTTGGCCACGATGGTGCCAATGTCCATGAGGTTGATGGGCTTGGTCCGTCCGATGCGCTTGCGGGTGGCCAGGTAGTCCTCCCAGGTCTGCTGAAGGATGGGGCTGGCAAACTCCACGCCGTCGATGGTGGTCAGGAAGGTAGTGTGGCGGCAGTGGTCAGACCAGTAGGTGTCGATGACCCGCAGCTCGGTCATGGTGGGGTCTCTCCCCTCCTCCCGGAAGTAATCCCGGGTAAAGCGCAGGTCGTCCACATCCATGGCCAGGCCGTATTCCGACACCATGCTGACCAGGGCGTCCTCATCCAGTTCCCGGAAACCGTCCAGCGTGGCGACATGGTCCGGGATGTCATAGGTCATAGCCAGGGTCTCGAAGGGCTCCAAAGAGGCCTCCCGGGACTCCACGGGGTTGATAAGGTATTTCTTGATGGCCGCCACCTCATCGGCAGCCAGATCACCGATGAGCTGATACACCCGGGCGGACTTCACCAGGGGGCGCTCCCCCTGGGAGAGGATCTGGATGCACTGGGCCGCGGAGTCCGCCCGCTGGTCGAACTGACCGGGCAGGTACTCCACCGCGAAGACCACACCGCCCTGAGGCAATTCGTTTGTCACGATGTCCAACTGGGGCTCGGAAAGGATGGTCTTCACGCTGTAGTCAAAGAGCTCCGGCGTGATGTTCTCCACGTCGTAGCGGTTAAGCAGATGGAGCTCCTTGACGGATTCGATGCGAAGAAGGGTGCGGATATCGCCCAGCAGAGCGTCCGCTTCCGCGGTGAGCCCCGGGCGCTTTTCTACATATACCCGATATACCATAGGGACAACAGTCCTTTCTACTCTATGTGATCCCGGCAGAGGTTCTCCGCCGGAAAAAACTTACAAAATCAGCCGTTCTGGGCCTTCAGCGCCCGGGCTCCGATATCCTTTCGGCAATAGGCGTTGTCGAAGGTCACCCGGGCCGCCTGGGCATAGGCCTTGTCGATGGCCTCCCGAAGGGTGTCCCCCGTGGCGGTCACGCCAAGGACCCGACCGCCGGAGGTTTTGAGGACGCCGTCCTCCAGCTTTGCGCCGGCCACGAAGACCTCGGCGTCCAGATCGTCGGGAATGGTGATGGGGAATCCGGTCTCGTATTTCTTAGGATAGCCGTTGGAGGCCAGGACCACGCAGCAGGCGTGCTTGTCCGCAAACTTCACCTCGGTCTGGGCCAGAGTCCCTTTGGCGGTGGCCTCCATGATGGTGAGCAGGTCGCTCTCCAGCAGGGGCAGGACCACCTGGGTCTCCGGGTCGCCGAACCGGCAGTTGTACTCAATGACCTTGGGACCGTTGGGTGTGAGCATGAGGCCGAAATACAGGCAGCCCTTGAAGGTCCGCCCCTCGGCGTTCATGGCGTGCATGGTGGGAAGGAAGATCTCCTCCATGCACCGTTTGGCGATCTCCGCCGTATAGTATGGATTGGGGGCTACCGTGCCCATGCCGCCGGTATTGGGCCCGACGTCACCGTCTCCCACGCGCTTGTGGTCCATGGAAGAGACCATGGGAACCACCACGTTTCCATCGGTGAAGGAGAGGACCGAGACCTCAGGACCGGTCAAAAACTCCTCAATGACGATGTGGCTTCCACTCTCGCCGAAGACCTTGTCCTCCATACAAGCTCTGACCGCCTCGACGGCCTGTTCCCGGGTCTCCGCCACGGTGACGCCCTTCCCCAGGGCCAGACCGTCCGCCTTGACTACGGTGGGGATGGGGGCAGTCTTCAGATACTGCAGGGCCTTTTCCATATCGTCAAAGACCTCGTACTGTGCCGTGGGGATGCCGTATTTCTTCATCAGGTCCTTGGAAAAAACCTTGCTGCCTTCCAGGATGGCGGCGGCTTTATTGGGACCGAAACAGGGGATCCCGACAGCTTCCAGCCGATCCACCGCGCCCAGGACCAGGGGATCGTCCGGAGCGACCACCGCAAAATCAATGGCATTTTCCTTGGCGAAGGCAGTGATGCCGTCCAGGTCCTTCGCGCCTATGCCGGTGCAGACCGCGTCAGCGGCGATGCCGCCGTTCCCCGGCGCGGCAAAGATCTCCGTTACACGGGGGCTTTTTTTCAGGCTCTTGATGATGGCGTGCTCCCGTCCGCCACCGCCTACGACCAGAATTTTCATGGGGTCACCTCGCTCAGTGATGGAACAGCCGCATCCCGGTGAAAGCCATGACGATGTCATAGCGGTCCGCCGTCTCGATGACGTTGTCATCCCGGATGGACCCGCCGGGCTCAACGATATAGGACACGCCGGATTTCCGGGCGCGCTCCACGTTGTCACCGAAGGGGAAGAAAGCGTCACTGCCCACGGTCACGCCGGTCTGGGTGGCGATCCAGGCTTTCTTTTCCTCTGCTGTCAAGGGCTCAGGCTTTACAGCGAAGATACGCTGCCACTCCCCTTCCCGGAGAACGTCCTCATATTCGTCGGAGAGATAGACGTCTATGGCGTTGTCCCGGTCAGGCCGGCGAATGCCGTCGACAAACTGCAGGCCCAGGGTCTTGGGGTGCTGGCGCAGATACCAGTTGTCCGCCTTGCTGCCCGCCAGGCGGGTGCAGTGGATGCGGCTTTGCTGGCCGGCACCCACGCCGATGGCCTGTCCGTCTTTGACGTAGCACACGGAATTGGACTGGGTGTACTTCAAGGTGATGAGGGCCACGATCATGTCGATCTTCGCCTGCTTGGGCAGGTCCTTGTTTTTGGTCACGATGTTGTCCAGCAGGCTCTCGTCGATCTTGTAGTTGTTTCGGCCCTGCTGGAAGGTGATCCCGAACACGTCCTTCCGCTCCTGTTCGGCGGGAACGTAGTCCGGATCGATCTTTACCACATTGTAGCCGCCCTTTTTCTTGGTCTTCAGGATCTCCAGGGCTTCCGGGGTGTAATCTGGAGCGATGATGCCGTCGGAGACCTCATTTTTCAGATAGGCCGCCGTAGCCGCATCGCAGGTGTCGCTGAGGGCCGCCCAGTCTCCATAGGAGCACAGGCGGTCCGCGCCCCTGGCCCGGATATAGGCCGCGGCAACAGGCGTGATCTCCGCATCGGCGTCCACAAAATAGATGGCCTTATCCGTGTCGGACAAGGGCAGACCAACCGCCGCGCCGGCGGGGGACACATGCTTGAAGGAAGCCGCAGCGGGCAGTCCGGTGGCTGCCTTGAGTTCCTTAACGAGCTGCCAGGAGTTCAGGGCGTCCAGGAGGTTGATATACCCCGGCTTGCCGTTGAGGACCGTGATGGGGAGGTCCCGGCCGTCGCTCACCGCAATGCTGGCGGGCTTCTGGTTGGGATTACAGCCGTACTTTAATTCCAGTTCTTTCATGTAGGGTTCCCTCCCCTTAGTGGTATTTATTCACAATGGTCTCCTGATACGCGCCGGTCTCAAGATCGGTGAAACGGACGTACAAGGAGATCTTATTTGCTTCATTGAGATTCTCCCAGATCTTCTGGGTGAATGCGTCGATATCACCGTCGATGGCGACCCGCTCCGGCTCCCCTTGGAAGGTTGGGATGGGATCGCCGTCGTTAAGATAGGTGTGGAGGTAGTGGCCGACGCCGGCGATGCCGGGGTACTCAAAGGTGTACCGGGCGCAGGCGGAGCCCTCCGGGTCTGCGCTCTTCAGGATGGACATAAGGTAGCTGCCATCCTTTTTCAGCAGACCGGAGATCCGGGGCGTCCAGTTGGGGCCGTCGGGCTCAAACTGACGGGTGCGAAGAGCCTCCTCAAAGGATTTGCCCTCTGCCATGAAGTCCCGGATGGTGTCCGTCTGGTCACCGTTGGTGACGATCAGGTCATCGCCAAGCTGCCGCACAGGGTGATAGATGATCAGACTGGGATCCTTGAGCTTGGCGGGGTCGTGAGCCTCGGTGCGGATGCCGTCGGGTTCCTGGAGGAAGACCCGGTTCCGGCTGTTCTCGCTGCGACCCATAATGAAATAGGCTGTCACGGACTGCTTTCCGTCCGCCGTCTTTCCCAACACGATGCCCCGGCCGGGATAAGTATTCCAGGTCAGCAGGATGGACAGGTCGTTGTTCTTGTAGATGTTCATGGTTCTTTCCCCTTTCCGATCTCCTCGGCCACCAACTGGACGGCCTGGGGCAGCAGCTTCCATTCCGCCTGCTCCATCACCCGGCGCTGCAGGGTCTCCGGGGTGTCGTCAGGCAGGATATCCACCGCCTTTTGCAAAAGGATCCGTCCCCCGTCGGGGATCTCGTTGACAAAGTGCACGGTAGCGCCTGTGACCTTCACGCCATAGTCCAAAGCGGCCTGGTGGACCTTGAGTCCATAGAACCCCTTTCCGCAGAAGGAGGGGATGAGAGACGGATGGACGTTGATGATCCGATCCGGCCACTGGCGGGTAAAGGCCTCGCTGAGGATGCTCATAAAGCCCGCCAGGACGATCAGCTCCACGCCGTGATCCGCTAGAGCCCGGCTGATGGCAGCCTCAAAGGCCTCCTGGCTGCCCAGTTCCTTTCGGCTGCATACCACCGCGGGCACGCCTGCCTTCTCCGCTCTCTGCAGCGCGAAGGCCTTGTCGTTGCTGGCAATCACCAGAACGATCTCTCCGGACGGAAGCTGTCCGGCGCTCTGGGCGTCCAGAAGCGCCTGCAAGTTGGTGCCGCCGCCGGAGACCAGCACGGCGATCCTGGTCTTTACCATAGGATCACGCCCTCGTCGCCGGCAACGATCTCACCCAGGCGCACAGGCTTCTCGCCCAAGGACTGCAAGGTCTCCATGGCCTTGTCCACCTGGTCCGCAGAGACCACCACGGTCATGCCAACACCCATGTTGAAGGTGTTGAACATCTCCCGCCAGGGGATGTTCCCTTTGGCCTGGATCAGATCGAAGATGGGCAAAACAGGCACATCCGCCTCCTTGATCTTCGCGGTCATGCCCTTGGGCAGGCTCCGGGGAATATTCTCATAGAAGCCGCCGCCAGTGATATGGGAGACCGATTTGATGGTCACCTGCTCCATCAGCGCCAGGATAGTCTTCACGTAGATGCGCGTAGGCGTCAGCAGGGTCTCGCCCAGGCTCTTCCCGCCCAGCTCGGCCACAGGAGCCTTCAGGTCGGTGTTCTCCACGTCCAGGACCTTCCGGACCAGGGAGAAGCCGTTGGAGTGAACGCCGGAGGAGGGCAGACCGATGATCACATCGCCGGGCCGGATGGCCGTCTTGTCGAAGACCTTTGCCTTGTCCACGACGCCCACAGAGAAACCTGCCAGATCGTATTCATCCACCGGATAGAAGCCGGGCATTTCCGCCGTCTCGCCGCCGATGAGGGCCGCTCCGGACTGGACGCAGCCCTCGGCCACGCCAGAGACGATCCCGGCTATTTTCTCGGGATAATTCTTGCCGCAGGCGATGTAGTCCAGGAAAAACAGAGGCTTGGCGCCGCAGCAGATGATGTCGTTGACGCACATGGCCACGCAGTCGATGCCAACGGTGTCGTGCTTGTCCATCAAAAAGGCCAGTTTGAGCTTCGTGCCCACACCGTCAGTGCCGCTGACCAGGACGGGATGGTCGATCCCGGTGAGGTCCAGCTCGAACAGGCCGCCGAAGCCGCCGATATCCGAGAGGGCTCCCGCCGTCATGGTCTTGGCGATGTGAGTCTTCATGAGCTCTACCGCCTGATACCCGGCGGTGATATCTACGCCCGCGGCGGCGTAGCTGTCAGATCTTGATTGCATGGTGGATTACTCCTTTCCGTTCCAACAATAGGTACATACCTTGCAGGGGTCCATGCCGATGGCTTCCAGCAGTCCGTCCAGGGACTGGAATTCCAGAGAGGTAAAGTGGAGCTTTTCGCAAATGGCCGACCGGAGCTTCTTGCCCCGCTCCGTGTTGGCGTCGCTGTACTCCTCAAGGTACTTCTCACCTTCCTCACCCTCCAGCTCATAAACTGTCCGGCGGGCCAGCAGTTCCATGGGCGACCGGCTGGTGGAGAAATTGAGGAATTTGCATCCGTACATGATGGGCGGGCAGGCAGAGCGAATGTGAACTTCCTTCGCGCCGTTGGTGTAGAGGAACTCCACCGTTTCACGAAGCTGGGTGCCACGAACAATGCTGTCGTCCACGAAAAGAAGCTTCTTGCCCTCGATCAGCTCGTGGACAGGGATCTGCTTCATCTTGGCCACCTTGTCACGCTCTCGCTGGTTGGTGGGCATGAAAGACCGGGGCCAGGTGGGGGTGTACTTGATAAAGGGCCTTGCGAAAGGGATGCCGCTCTCATTGGCGTAGCCGATGGCGTGAGGTGTTCCGGAGTCCGGCACGCCGCTGACATAGTCGATGTCCTGCGCCACCCCGTTCTTCCGATCGATCTTAGCCAGAATATGGCCGTTTCTGCCTCGCATAACCTCAACGTTGATGCCCTCATAATTGGAGTTGGGGTAGCCGTAGTAGGTCCAGAGGAAGGCGCAGATACGCATTTTATCCCCAGGAGGCAGAAGGGTTTCCCAGCCGGTCTCCGTCACTTTCACGACCTCAGCAGGACCTAACTCGTAGGCATCCCGATATCCAACCTTCTGATAAGCGAAGGTCTCGAAGGCAACACAGCAGCCCTCACTGTCCTGACCGATGTGGATGGGGAGCCGCCCCATCTTGTCCCGGCCGGCATAGAGGCAGTCCTTTGTCATGATCAAAACTGAGACCGTTCCCTCCACCATGTCCTGGGCATAACGGATGCCCTCCTCGATGGTGGGCTGCTGGCTGATGAGAGAGGCTACCAGCTCATTGGAGTTGACCCGGCCGCCGCTCATGGCCTCAAAATGGCCATCCTCCGTCTTGAGCAGTTGGTCGATAAGGGCGTCCTCATTGTGGATCACCCCCACCACACAGATAGCATAGGTCCCATGGACCGAACGGACCAGGAGAGGCTGGGGATCGGTATCGCTGATGCTGCCGATGCAAAGGCACCCCTTCATCTCTCCTACCGTCTTGTCGAACTTGGTACGGAAGGGAGAATTCTCGATGTTGTGGATCTCTCGCTGGAAGCCGATCTCCGGGTCCCAGGCGGCCATTCCGCCCCGGCGGGTGCCCAGATGGGAGTGATAGTCGGTTCCAAAATAAACATCCAGGACCACGTCTCGTTTTGAGATCGCGCCGCAAAAACCACCCATAGTGCTTGTTCCTCCGTTTCAGTGGTTTAGATTGTTATTGATTGAACTTCGCCTCAACGGCTGCGTTCTTCTCCAGCACCTTGGCCGATTCCGCAGCTCTGGCCTTGGACAGCTTGTCTGCCAGCCCTTCGTCGGAGACCGCAAGGATCTCCACCGCCAGCAGGGCGGCATTGGCAGCGCCGTCGATGGCCACGGTGGCCACCGGGATACCCGTGGGCATTTGGACCGTGGACAGCAGCGCATCCAAACCGTCCAGCGTAGAGGATTTCACCGGGATGCCGATGACCGGCAGCGTGGTGTTGGCGGCAATGGCGCCCGCCAGATGGGCGGCCTTTCCCGCTGCGGCGATGATGGCGCCGAAGCCGCCCTCCCGGGCGGTCCGGGAAAACTCCGCCGACTGCTCCGGGGTCCGGTGGGCCGAATACACATGGACCTCATAGGGCACCCCATACTCCTTCAGCTTATCAATGGCTTTTTCCACCACAGGCAGATCGCTGTCGCTGCCCATGATGATCCCGACTTTTTTCATCAAAATCATCCTCTCTTCTGCGCAAATACTTTGTTTGTCCTCCCAAAGAAAACAAAAAGCGGCAGTCCAATTCCAATGCTTCCAATTGAACTGCCCAGACGGTCGGCGCACTATGCTTTTTGCTCCCTGTGGTCCGCTCCACTTCCGTCAGTCACAAAAAGTTCTCGTTGTTTCCAGATAGAATCGATTTATTATACTATAGTATCTCTCGTTTCGCAAGCGCAAGATTGCATAGGATTTCGGGTTTTTACACTTTCTCTTGTGGCAACGCACTGCAAGAACCCCCAATATGCCACTGTCAGGGATTTATCACCCATACACAGAAAACCGCGGGACGCATTGACGCGTCCCGCGGTGAAGGGAATCATGATTGGATCGGATCTGTCTTCTCTTAGTCCTTCCAGTCGCTCTGAGGTACGAATTCCTCGCCGCGGAAGTGACGTTTGGTCTCTTTGACCACCTTGGGAGACAAGACCAGAACACCGATCAGGTTGGGGATAGCCATCAGGCCGTTGAGGGTGTCGGCGATGTCCCAGGCCAGAGCCAGGTCCATGGTGGCGCCCACGAAGACCACGATAACAAAGATCGCGTAGTAAGGCTTGATGCTCTTGGTGCCGAACACGAACTCGCAGGAACGGGCACCATAGAGGCCCCAGCCCAGAACGGTGGAGAACGCGAACAGCGCAATGCCGATCGCAATGATCAGAGCGCCGGCCTTCACACCGAAGACAGTACCCAGAGCCTGGGCGTTGACGTTGGTGGTGGCGGCAGCCTTATTGCCGTAGTCCAGCAGCTCCATCCCGGTGCCCTTCATGGCGCACAGGACGGTCAGGCCGGACAGGGAGCAGATGACGATGGTGTCCATGAACACTTCGAAGATACCGTACAGGCCCTGCTTGACAGGATCGGTCTCAGAAGTGGAGGCATGGGCGATAGGAGCGGAACCGAGGCCGGCCTCGTTGGAGAACACGCCTCTCTTGACGCCCCAGGTGATAACCAGGAACATGGAACCTATCACGCCGCCGGTAACGCCCGCGGGGGAGAAGGCGCCACGGAAGATATCACCGATAACAGCAGGCAGAGTGCCGATATAGCGAATGAGGACGATCAGGCAAGCCACAATGTAGATGACTGCCATGATGGGGACCAGTCTCTCCGTGACAGCGCCCAAGCGCTTGATGCCGCCGAAGAGGACGATGGCCACCAGGACCGCCAGGACAATACCCAGGACCATGTTGACCGTAGACTGGCCGGTGAAGTCGGGGTTAAAGGCCACAATAACGGTGTTGATGGAGCTGACGATGTTGCCCACCTGCACGGCGTTGCCGATACCAAAAGCGGCCAGAGCGGCAAAGATCGAGAAGACGACTGCAAGCCACTTCCAGTTCTTGCCCATACCGTTTTTGATGTAGTACATGGGGCCGCCGACCCAGTCGCCAACCGCGTTTCTCTCACGGTATTTAACAGCCAGCATAACCTCCGAGTACTTGGTACACATACCGATCAGAGCGGTGACCCACAGCCAAAAAATAGAGCCTGCGCCGCCAAGGACCAGAGCCGTGGTGATACCGGCGATATTACCGGTACCGACGGTGGAGGCCAGAGCGGTGGACATGGCCTGGAAGGGCGTCATCTCGCCCTCGCCGGCCTCGACCTTCGTGAAGATCTTGCCGCCGGTGTTCTTCATGGCATAGCCGAACTTCCGGAACTGCAGGCCTGTGTTCATGATGGTCAGGACGATGCCCGCGCCCACCAACAGGATCAGCATAGGAAGACCCCAAACGACGCCATTTATCGCACCATTGATACTAGCGATAGTTTCCATGCATTATCTCTCCTTTTTGTCTCAAATTCTCTCGGGTTAGCAGAAACGTCCCCCTGAAAACGAAAGGGAGCGCCGCAAAACAACGGCACTCCACGCAATCAGCAGCGTCTCCATCCTGGTTCCGGACCTGAAGCCCTTGACTGTCTGCCTGCTTGCGCGCGAGTATTTCGTCGTCCTGCCCCTTCGGCGTCTCTAGTCTCCAGCGGTACAAAGCATTCCCTGAGGAATGCTCCTCTGCTATGTCGCTATTATATTCCCTAGACGGATTTATTGCAAGCTTTATTTTCGTTTCTTTCGTCTTTCGTTCATTAAATCTTTCAATCAGCAGATTTTTTTCGCCCATTTTTTATTATTTTTCAGCAGTTTTCTATGAATAGTCCCTCAAAATTTCTATATACTCCCATTTCTTCAATATATTATAAGTCCAGAAATGAATCACGTGTGTCTCTCCCCTTCTCTTTTGCGTGAAAAACCTCCGCACAGCAAAGCCCCTTTCCCCGCAGGCAAATGGACGACAAAAGGGACGTCGTCCTGCCGAAGGTATCACGGGTTCGATCAATAGACAGCGCCGCAACAGGTTCGATCCATGACCTGTCGCGGCGCTGTAACTGCTGCAATGCTTAGGGCTCGTCGGGATACCGCAGCGGCGGGCGGCGCTTGTGGCCGCTGCGGGCATAGTACCGGTCGATAATGGCCTTGTCCTTTTCATTAGCCTCACCGGTGGTGATATACTTGTCGATGGCGGCGTAGGTGACGCCCATGTCGTCCTCGTCGGTTTGGCCCTCAAACAGCCCGGCGGAGGGCGCTTTGGTGATAACCGCCTCAGGGGCATTCAGGTAGCGGAGGTATTCAAAGACCTCCGTGGCCGTCAGGTCGGCAATGGGGTTAAGGTCGAAGGCTCCGTCGCCCCATTTGGTGAAGTAGCCCATGTGGAACTCGCTGGCGTTGCCGGTCCCCGCCACCAGGCGGTTCTCACTGGCGGCCACAGCATAGAGGGTGATCATCCGCAGCCGGGGCGCAATGTTGGAGATGGCTGCGTCATTGAGGGTCGTGAGCGTCGACACCGCCTCCATCGCCAGTTCCTTCTGGGGGGTCAGGTCCAGGATCCGGGTCTTGATGCCGAATTTCTCCGCCACCTCCATGCCGTCGTCCTTGTCAATGGTAAAGTTCCGCTTGGAGCTGCAGGGCAGGATGATCCCCTCGGTATTGTCGCAGGCCATCTTGCACAGGATGCCCACCAGGGCAGAGTCCTTGCCGCCGCTGTTGCCGAAGATGATACCGTCGGCGTGGGCAGCTTCCAAGGCTTTCTTGATAAAGGCAACCCGCTTTTCGGTCTCTTCCGCGTAGTTTCTCATACTCGACCTCTCCTTCTTATTCCACGGTAACGGATTTTGCCAGGTTTTTGGGCTTGTCAATGTCGCAGCCGTTTTCCCGGGCCACATAGTAAGCGAAGAGCTGGAGGGGGATGATCTCCGGCAGGCTGTTGAACATGGGTTCCGTCTTGGGGATGAAGATCACGTCATCAGCCTCGGCAAAAATCTGGCGGTTGCCCTCCAGGACCACAGCCAGGACCTGGGCGCCACGGGCCTTGACCTCCTTAATGTTGCTCATCATTTTATCGAAGAGCGCCTCATAGCAGGCCAGGGCAATCACGGGACGGTCCTCTTCGATGAGGGCGATGGTGCCGTGCTTGAGCTCGCCGGCGGCGTAGGCCTCGGAATGGAGATAGGAAATCTCCTTGAGTTTCAGAGATCCCTCCATACAGGCAGCGTAATCCAGGTTACGGCCGATGAAGAAGATATTGTTATGATTATAGTACTTCTTTGCCAGGCCCTGGATATTGGGGTTGAGATCGATGGCCCGCTGGACCAGGCTGGGGAACTGCTGGATCTCGTCGACCAGCCGGGCGTACTCGGCGTCGTCCAGTCTCCCCAGACGGCGGGCCAGATAGACCGCCAGCATATCCATAACGGCTACCTGGGTGGTATATCCCTTGGTGGTGGCCACAGCGATCTCGGGGCCGGCCCAAGTGTAAATCACGTCGTCGGCCAGACGGGCAATGGTGGAGCCCACCACGTTGACAATGGCCAGGATACGAGCCCCCCGGGCCTTGCACTCCTTCATGGCTGCGATGGTATCCGCCGTCTCACCGGACTGGGAGACCACAACGAGAAGGGTGTGTTCATCTACCAGAGGGTCCCGGTACCGCAGCTCCGAGGCGAGATCGGCCTCCACGGGGATCCGGCAGAGCCGCTCGATGACATACTTGCCCACGCTGCCGGCATAGAAAGCCGAACCACAGGCCGTGATCATGATCTTGTTGATCTGCTTTAAGTCTTCGTCGGTCAGATGGAAATCATCCAAAACGATCTCCCCGTTCTGGATCCGGGGCTCGATGGTGGATTTGATGGCGTTGGGCTGCTCCATGATCTCCTTGAGCATGAAGTGATCATAGCCGCCCTTTTCCGCGGCCGCCACATCCCAGGTGATCCGGGTGATAGGCTTTTCCACTTCCTCACCCAGGTCAGTGTAGATGGTGACCTTATCCGGGGTCAGGTCCGCGATCTCACCGTCCTCCAGATAGATAAAGTTCTTGGTGTGGGCCACCATGGCGGTGACGTCGGAGCCGAAGTAGTTCTCCCCCACGCCAACGCCCACGATCAGGGGCGCGGCCTGGCGGGCGGCGATGACCCGGCCGGGCTCATGGGCGCAGAGGATGCCCAGAGCATAGGCGCCCTCCAGCCGGCCCACGGTCTTGAGGACCGCGGCTTTCAGGTCGCCGTCATAGTACTGCTCCAGAAGCTGGACCACCACCTCCGTGTCGGTCTCACTCTTAAAGGTCACGCCCTTGGCGATGAGCTCTTCCCGAAGGGCAGCGTAGTTTTCGATGATGCCGTTGTGGACAAGGGCAAAGTCGCCGCCGTTGCTCAGGTGGGGGTGGGCGTTCTCATCCGTGGGCGCGCCGTGGGTGGCCCAGCGGGTGTGGCCGATGCCGCAGTTCCCTTCCAGCGCCTTGCCGCCATCGATCTTCGCGTCCAGGTTCTTGATCTTGCCGCTGGCCTTTTCCATGTGGATGCCGCTGTCGCACAGGGCGGCGATGCCCGCGGAGTCATAGCCCCGGTATTCCAGTTTTTTCAACCCGTCCAGCAGGATGGGCGCTGCCTGTTGGCTGCCGGTAAAGCCGACGATACCACACATAATCGTTTCCTCCTAAATATTCTTACGAAATGCGGCCTTCCGCCGCGGAGCGTTCTGATCCTTATCCCAAACCGATCCGGCGCATGACCTCCTGATAGGCCCCCTCTACGTTGCCCAGATCCCGGCGGAAGCGGTCCTTGTCCAGCTTCTCATCGGTGTCCTTGTCCCAGAGGCGGCAGGTATCGGGAGAGATCTCGTCCGCCAGGATGATGGTCCCGTCAGAGGTCCGCCCGAACTCCAGCTTGAAGTCCACCAGGCGGATATTTACGGACAGGAAAAATTCCTTCAGCGCCTCGTTGACCCGGAAGGCCAGGTCCTTGATGGTCTCGATCTCCTCCTTGGTCGCCAGTTTCAGAGCTCTGGCGTGATAGGAGTTCAGGAGCGGATCTCCCAGGGCGTCATTTTTATAGGAAAACTCAATGACTGGCTCCTCAAAGACGATGCCCTCCTCGACGCCGTACCGCTGGGCAAAGTGGCCGGCGGAGATGTTGCGGATGATGACCTCCAGAGGGACGATCTCCACCTTCTTCACCACGGTGTCCCGGTCGCTGAGCTCCTCCACGAAGTGGGTGGGGATCCCCTTGCTCTCCAGCATCTGCATGAGATAGTTGGTCATGCGATTATTGATGACGCCCTTCCCCATAATGGTCCCCTTCTTCTTTCCGTCGAAGGCGGTGGCGTCGTCTTTATAGGAGACGATGAAGCGTTCCGGGTCGTCGGTGCGAAAGACCTTCTTGGCTTTCCCTTCATAGATCTGTTCCAGTTTTGTCATGCTATGATCGATCCCTTTCTTTTGGTCGGCGCGCAGAGATCCTGTGCGTAGTCGCTTTGGTTACAGGATACATTTTCGCACAAATCACGGGAATTTGCAATGGGTCGTCGTCTATTTTTCCGGCGCGTATTCTGTGCAAAGAGCACAAAAGTATTTTCGCATGAAACCACAGGGCAAAAATCTTGCAAACTTCCCCATTTTTTCTTGACAGTTCCCCGCCGGGGATACTATAATTTTCGGGAGCGGACGAGTGCTTCGGCGGAAATCGAGGCTTACTTGTCCTTTTTGCTGTGCGGTCCTGCGCAGCGCGAAAGGAGAGGACCTATGAGCAATTATACCAGAGAAGATATCATCCGTATGGTAGAAGAAGAGGGCATCGACTTCATCCGTATGCAGTTTACCGATATTTTCGGCCAGTCGAAAAACGTGGCCATTCCCGCCTCCCAGATCACCAAGGCGGTCAACAACCAAATCTCCATTGACGGCAGTTCTATCGAAGGCTTTACCCGGATTCACGAATCCGATCAGTATCTTCACCCCGATCTGGACTCCTTCACCATCCTGTCCTGGTACGAGTCCAAGGGCAAGGTGGCCCGGCTGATCTGCGACGTGCGCAACCCCGACGGCTCTCCCTTTATCGGCGACCCCAGAGGCGCCCTGAAGCGCGTGTTGGAAAAGGCGGCTTCCCTGGGCTATACCTTCAACGTAGGTCCTGAGTGCGAGTTTTTCCTCTTTGAGCTGGACAAAGACGGCAAGCCCACCACCCGCACCGGCGACGAGGCCGGCTATTTTGACCTGGGCCCCATTGACCACGGCGATTACATCCGACGGGAGATCTGCCTGGCGCTGGAGCATCTGGGCTTTGAAATCGAGGCGTCCCACCACGAGTGCGCCGCCGGCCAGCATGAGATCGACTTCAAATACGCCGACGCGCTGACTGCCGCCGACAACATTGTCACCTTCAAGCAGACGGTGAAAAAGATCGCGTACGCCAACGGCTTCCACGCCACCTTTATGCCCAAGCCAATTTACGGCACCCCCGGCTCCGGAATGCACATCAATATGTCCCTGTTCAAGGACGGGAAGAACATTTTTTACGATCCCGACGGCCAGCGTGGGCTCTCCAAGGAGTGCTACAGCTTTATCGCCGGCCTGCTGGAGCACGTCAAGGCCATGACCGCCATCACCAATCCCCTGGTCAACTCCTATAAGCGGCTGGTGCCCGGCTACGAGGCCCCCTGCTATCTGGCCTGGTCCGCCTCCAACCGTTCCGCCCTCATCCGCATCCCCGCCGCCCGGGGCAACTCTACCCGTGTGGAGCTGCGGAATCCCGACCCCTCCTGCAATCCCTATCTGGCTCTGGCCGTCTGTCTGGCCGCCGGTCTGGACGGCATTGAGCGCGGCCTCACGCCCCCGGAGGAGATCACAGAGAACATCTTTGATATGAATGCCGCCCAGAGAGCCGAGGCGGGGATCGAAGACCTGCCCGATTCCCTGGAGCACGCCCTGTTCGACCTGGCCAAGGACACCCTGATCCAGGATGTGCTCGGTCCCCATATCTATTCTCAGTACGTCGCCGGCAAGGAAAAAGAGTGGGAAGAGTATTGCACCCGCGTCTCCAGTTGGGAGCTGGCAAAGTACATGGTATTGTATTGATCCCATCAAACCGGGAGAAACCGTTTCGGCTTCCCCCGGTTTTTTCTGCGGTTTTGCATATTTATTTGAATATTTCGATCAATATTCACTATTCTGGTGATTTCTCCAAATAATATGCAAAATTTCCTGTTTGTTTTTTCGCGGAACCTGTCGTCTTTTTCATTGACGGAAGCGGGAGTTTCCGCTATACTTAAAGATTAGAAATTGAAGAAAACTGCGGCGCAGCGCTTTGCCGCCGCGCCGCCCGATCCTCGGATCGACGGATGGAGGGACACGATGAAAAAAGCATATCTCTACTTGGAAAACGGCCAGGTCCTGGAGGGGAAGAGCTTCGGCGCTTCCGGCACCGCCATGGGCGAGCTGGTCTTCACCACCGGCATGACCGGCTGCGTGGAAAGCCTCACCGACCCCAGCTACTACGGTCAACTGGTGGTCTACACCTTCCCCCAGTTCGGGAATCCCGGCATCTGCCTGGCGGACAAGGAAAGTCCCAGCGTCCGCATGGGCGGCGTGGTCGTCCGGGAATACTGTGAAGCCCCCTCCAACTTCCGCTGTGATATGACCGTGGACCAATTCCTGAAGGAGCAGAACGTCGTCGGCATTGCCGGGGTGGACACCCGGATGCTCACCCAGATGCTCCGGGACGGCGGCGTCCTCAACGCGGTGATCACCACCGAAGAAGCCAAGCCCGACATGGATGCGCTGAAGGCCTTTAAGATCATAAAGTCCGTGGAAAGCACCAGTGAGACCGAGATCCAGGTCCAGATGCCAAAGGGCGAGATCGAATACTCCGTGGCCCTCATCGACTACGGCGCCAAGCAGAGCATCGCCAATTCCCTGCTTGCCCGGGGCTGCAAGGTGACGATCTATCCCTACAACACCCCGGCCGAGGACATCCTGGCAGGCGGGCACGACGGCGTGATGCTCTCCAACGGCCCCGGGGACCCGGCGGACAACCCCTTCTGCATTGAGCAGATCCAGAAGCTCCTCGGGAAGATCCCCATGTTCGGCATCTGCCTGGGGCACCAGATGATGGCTCTGGCCGCCGGCGGCAAGACCGTGAAGATGAAGTTCGGACACCGGGGGGCCAACCAGCCGGTAAAGGACCTGAACGACGGCTCGGTGTCCATCACCAGCCAGAACCACGGATATGCCGTAGACGGCGATTCCCTCCCCAAGGAGGGCGTTCTGCGGTTCGTCAACGTCAACGACGGCACCTGCGAGGGTGTGGATTACCCCGCTTATCACGCTTTTTCCCTGCAGTTCCATCCTGAGGCCCACGGCGGGCCCCTGGATACCCTGACTGCTTTTGACCGCTTTACCGATATGATGAAGGAGGGATTGTAATGCCGAGAGATACTTCCATTAAAAAAGTCCTTGTCATCGGTTCCGGCCCCATCGTCATCGGCCAGGCCGCCGAGTTCGACTATGCCGGCACCCAGGCCTGCCGGGTTCTGAAGGCTGAGGGCGTGGAGACCGTGCTGGTCAACTCCAACCCTGCAACGATCATGACCGACAGCGCCATGGCCGACGCGGTGTACCTGGAGCCCCTGACCACCCAGACCATCAAGCGCATCATTGAGGAGACCAAGCCCGACAGCCTTCTGGCGGGTCTGGGCGGACAGACCGGTCTGACCATTGCCATGGAGCTGGCCCACGAGGGCTTCCTGGCCTCCCACAACGTCCGGCTCATCGGCACCAACGCCGACGCCATCGACAAGGCGGAAGACCGGCAGCTCTTCAAGGATACCATGGCCTCCATCGGTCAGCCCACCATTCCCTCCGACACCGCCAACGACATTGAGACCTGCGTGGAGATCGCCAACCGCATCGGCTACCCCGTGATCATTCGTCCCGCCTTCACCCTGGGCGGCGGCGGCGGCGGCGTGGCCTACAACGAGGAAGAGCTGCGGGAGAAAGGCGAGGTCGGTCTGGACTACTCCCCCATCACCCAGGTCCTGATCGAAAAGTACATCTTCGGGTGGAAGGAGATCGAGTTTGAGGTCATGCGGGACCACAAGGGCACCGCCATCACCATCTGCTCCATGGAGAACGTGGACCCTGTGGGCGTCCATACCGGCGACTCCATCGTTGTCGCGCCCGCCCTGTCCCTTATGGACAAGGAGTATCAGATGCTCCGGTCCGCCGCGCTGAAGATCATCGACGCCCTGGGCATCGAGGGCGGCTGCAACTGCCAGTTTGCCCTGGACCCCGAGAGCTTTGAGTACGCCGTCATCGAGGTCAACCCCAGAGTCTCCCGGTCCTCCGCCCTGGCCTCCAAGGCTTCCGGTTATCCCATCGCCAAGGTCACGGCTAAGATCGCCCTGGGCTACAGCCTGGACGAGATCAAGAACGACGTCACCGGAGAAACCTTCGCCTGCTTCGAGCCCTCCATCGACTACGTGGTCTGCAAGTTCCCCAAGTGGCCCTTCGACAAGTTCCACGGGGCCAGCCGGAAGCTGGGCTCCCAAATGAAGGCCACCGGCGAGGTCATGTCCATCGAGCACACCTTTGAGGCCGCCCTGATGAAGGCGGTCCGAGGGGCGGAGATCAAGCTGGACACCCTGAACTACACGGATACCTCCGGCCGGGATCTGGAGGAGCGGATCGCTGCCATGGATGACCTGCGGCTCTTCGCCATCTTCGAGGGGCTGAAAAAGGGCGTCACCATTGAGCGTATCCACGAGCTCACCATGATCGACGAATGGTTCCTGGCCAAGCTGAAAAACCTGGCGGACTTTGAGATGTCCCTGGCTGCAGGCATTGATGATGAGAAATACCTCCAGGGCAAGAAGTACGGCTATCCCGACAAGACCCTGGCCCGGCTCGCCGGCGTGGACGAGGCCTCCCTCCCCCATCGCCTGCCCAGCTATAAGATGGTAGACACCTGCGCCGCAGAGTTCCAGGCCCAGACCCCCTATTTCTATGCTACCTACGACGATCACTGCGACTCCCGGACCTTCCCCCGGTCGGGGAAGGAGACCGTCATCGTCCTGGGCTCCGGTCCCATCCGGATCGGCCAGGGCATCGAGTTTGACTACAGCTCCGTCCACTGCGTCCAGACCCTGAAGGACCTGGGCTACGACGTGGTCATCATCAACAACAACCCCGAGACCGTCTCTACCGACTACGACACCGCCGACCGGCTGTACTTCGAGCCCCTGTCCCCCGAGGACGTCATGGGGGTCATTGCGGTAGAGAAGCCCGTGGGTGTAGTGGTGGCCTTCGGCGGACAGACCGCCATCGCCCTCACCGAGTTTCTGGACAAGCAGGGCATCCAGATCCTGGGCACCTCTGCCGACGGCATCGACACCGCCGAGGACCGGGGCCGGTTCGACGCCCTGCTGGAGACCCTGAACATCCGCCGGCCCAAGGGCATGAGCGTCACTACCCTGGAGGAGGCCCTGGACGCCTCTGAGTCCCTTGGCTTCCCTGTGCTTCTCCGGCCCTCCTATGTCATCGGCGGCCAGAACATGGTCATCGCCCATGACCGGTCCGATGTGGAAAAGTATATGAACGTCATCCTCTCCGGCGGCTTCCGCAACGACGTGCTGGTAGACAAGTATATGCCCGGCACCGAGCTGGAGGTGGACGTGATCTCCGACGGCGTGGATGTGCTGATGCCCGGTATCATGGAGCACATCGAGCGGGCCGGCGTCCACAGCGGCGACTCCATTGCCGTCTATCCTCCCTACAGCCTCACTGACAAGATGATGCAGGTAGTAGTGGACTGCTCCGAAAAGCTGGCTCTGGCCCTGGGCACCAAGGGTCTGGTAAACATCCAGTACCTCATCTATCGGGGCGAGCTCTTCGTCATCGAGGTCAACCCCAGAGCCTCCCGGACGGTCCCCTATCTGAGTAAGGTCACCGGGATCCCCATGGTGGACCTGGCCACCCGGATCATGATGGGCGACACCCTCAAGAACCTGGGCTATCCCTCCGGCCTGTGGAAGATCCCGCCCTACTACGCGGTAAAGGTCCCGGTGTTCTCCTTCGAGAAGATCACCGACGCCAACGCCATACTGGGTCCCGAGATGAAGTCCACCGGCGAGGTCCTGGGCCTGGGCCGGACCTTCAGCGAGGCCATGTTCAAGGGCCTGGCCGCCGCCGGCTACCGGCACTACGCCGGCAAGGGCGTGCTGCTGTCCATCGAAAACCACGAGCTGCCCGAGGTGGTGGGCCTTGCCAAGAAATTCGACGACCTCCAGATGCCCATGTATGCCACCCCGGACACCGCCGAGGCCATCCGCACCCTGGGCATCCAGGTCCATGAGCTTCCCAGCGTCCAGCCGGGTTCCGAAGCCTATCAGCTCATGGAGGCGGGCAAGATCGGCCTGATCGTCTATACCGGCGCGCTGTATGACGACACCATTCAGGAGTACATCGAGCTTCACCGGGAGGCCATCCGACACAGCATCGCCACCGTCACCGCCATGGACACCGCCAACGCCATGGCTGATATGATGACCAGCCGGTTCCACCTGAGCAACACGGAGCTTGTCAACCTGAACAACATGCGGAAGGAGCATCAGCTCCTGCCCTTCGCCAAGATGCAGGGCAGCGGCAACGACTACATCTTCTTCGACAACCGGGAGGGCATCATCTCCAGCCCCGGCTCCCTGTGCATCTCCCTCTGCGACCGGCACTACAGCATCGGCGGCTACGGCATCGTCCTCATTGAGAACTCCGACATTGCCGACGCAAAGATGCGGATCTTCAACCGGGACGGCACCGAGGGCAAGATGGCGGGCAACTCCATCCGCTGCGTGGGCAAGTACCTCTATGACAAGGGCATCGTCAAGAAGGAGTACATGACCATCGAAACCGCCAGCGGCGTGAAGAGCCTGCTGCTCTACATCCGCAACGGCAAGGCCAATACCATCTCCGTGGGCATGGGCAAGGCCGACCTGCTGGCATCCGCCCTCCCCACCACACTGCCCGGAAACACCATCATCAACCGGCCGGTGGAGATCGCGGACAAGACCTGGAACATCACCTGCGCCAGCGTGGGCAACCCCCACTGCGTGGTCTTCTGCGACGACCTGGCCTCTCTGGACCTGGAGCGCATCGGGCCCAAGTTCGAGTACGCGCCCTATTTCCCCGAGCGCATCAACACCGAGTTCGTCCGGATCGTCAACGACGACACCCTGCGGATGCGGGTCTATGAGCGGGGCAACGGCGAGACCGTAGCCTGCGGCACCGGCGCCTGCGCCGCCGTCATCGCCGCCACGGAGAACGGCCTCATTGAGAAGGGCCGGGATATCACCGTCAAGCTGATAGGCGGCGATCTGGTGGTCAACTATACCGATCACGAGGTCATCCTCACCGGCGACGCCGTGCTGGTCTACGAGGGCGTCGTGGAATACTGATCCCCCTCACAACAGAATACGCAAAGCCCATTCCGCCGGGACCCACTGTGATCGGGTCCCGGCGGTTTTCTGCCTTCTTTGCACCCCTTCCGCCTCTGTGACATAGAATACCCTGTCTCGGGCTGCGATCCGGGACGGCATCTTTCCGCAAGGAGGAATGGTATGCTGAACGGTTTGTTCTCCATGACCTGTCCGGCCCAGGCGCTGCTGGCCACGCTCTTTACCTGGAGCGTTACCGCCTTGGGGGCCAGCCTGGTCTTTTTCCTTAAGAAACCCAACCAAAACCTGATGGACGCTATGCTGGGGATGGCCGGCGGCGTCATGGTGGCCGCGTCCTTCTTCTCCCTGCTGGCTCCCTCAGTGGAGATGGCGGCGGCCCTGGAGCTCACCCCCTGGCTGGTGGCCTGCGGGGGATTCCTGGCCGGCGGCGCTCTGCTTTTTCTGGGGGACCGGTTTTTCTCCCGGATACAGAGCTCCCTCGGACCGGGCCAGGCCATGGGTGAGGGCTGGAAGCGATGCGCCATGCTCATCTTCTCCATCACATTACACAACATCCCCGAGGGCATGGCGGTGGGCGTTGCCTTCGGCTCCCTGGCCTACGGGCTGGACGGCGGCTCCCCGGCCGGAGCCTGGCTGCTGGCCCTTGGCATCGGGCTTCAGAACTTCCCGGAGGGGATGGCGGTGAGCCTGCCCCTCCGACGGGAGGGCTACTCCCGGCGGAGATCCTTTTTCTATGGACAGCTCAGCGGTGTGGTGGAGCCCATCGCCGGGTTTCTGGGGGCGCTGCTGGTGGTCAAGGTACGGACCTGCCTCCCCTTCCTGCTGGCCTTTGCCGCCGGAGCCATGATCTATGTGGTGGTGGAAGAGCTCATCCCCGAGAGCCAGACCAACGAAAACAAGGACTGGATGGCCTTCTTCACCCTGGTGGGCTTTGCCGTGATGATGCTGCTGGATGTTGCCCTGGGGTAGGCATATCCACCCCTCCCCCGGCATAGGCTTTGGCAACACACAGCAACGGAGGCGGTCAGAGCATGGAACGGAAGGAAAATCAGATCACTCTGCGGGGCACGGCAGCAGAGACCCCCACTCTTTCTCATCAGTCCAGAGGGCTGGACTTTTACCGGTTCCCCCTGTCGGTCCCCCGGCTCTCCGGGAAAGAGGACCGGCTGAACATCTTCGTCCCCAGCGGTCTTCCCCTTCCAAGAGAGGGGGACTATGTGGAGATCAGCGGAGAGGTGCGGTCCTTTAACAACCGCACCGGGTCGGGCAATCGGCTCATCATCACCGTGTTGGCCCAGACGGTGGCGCCCGGTTTTGGGGCACCCTGCAACTTGGTCACGCTCCGGGGACGGCTCTGCAAGCCGCCGGTCCGGCGGCGAACGCCCCTGGGGCGGGATATCTGCGACCTTCTTCTGGCGGTGGACCGCCGGTACCGCCGGTCCGATTACCTTCCCTGTATCGCCTGGGGGGCCTTGTCCCACCACTGCGGCGGCCTGCTCCCGGGAGACCCTCTCTGGTTGGAGGGCCGGCTGCAAAGCAGGGTCTATCGAAAGGTCGTGGGAGAGGAGATCCAGGAGCGGACCGCCTTTGAGGTTTCTATCTCCTCGCTGCAGGAGCCGGCAGAGACGGAATATTCGTTGGGAATCGTTGAATAGGCGCGAAAAGCCGGAGGCACACAGCCTTCGGCTTTTCGCCGTAACACAAATGAAATGTTTCCCAGGCAGGATATGCCCTGTTTATTCACAAATTATTCATAAGTATAGGATACACTGTCCTCAATTTGTACGAACCCTTACAGTCTCCTCAAATTGAACGGAGGTTTTATCCTATGGAATACAAACGCATCGTTGCGACAGGTCTGACCTGCGCGATGCTCCTTTCCCTGCCGGCGTCCGCGCTGGCGGTGCGAAAGGGCAGCGGCGGGCCCAAGGCGGCGGGAAAGCTGGACTCCACCCAGATCGTCCCTGTCGCCAGCGGAAGCCTGTCCTTTGACCAGATCGAAGGCCGGGTCCGGGCTCATAACCTGAACGTCCGGGCAGCCCAGGAGGGCGTCGAGCAGGTCAAGTCCATGAACTGGGACAAGGCCCTAAGCGAGATGGACGACGCCATTGAAGAAATGGAGGATCTGATCGATTCCATGTCCGGCAGCTCCACAGGCGCAATCGCATCCGCATCAACCAGCCTGGCCGCCTCTCTGGCCAAGCTTCAGCAGGCCACAGATGAAACATCGTCGATTTACGCTGGAGAAGTGGTTTCCGGAATCGCAAACGTCAGTTCTCTGACCTCTATGGCTACCTATGGCGCCATGCAGGCAGAATCGTTGAAAAGCACCTTGGAATCCCTGGAGGACCAGCGGGACGACCTGAAAAAGCAAAAGGACAACTACCCCAAAACCATCGAGGATACCGAACGGATGGTCCAGTCTACCATCGACCAGATCGTCTCCGGGGCGGAGTCTCTGTATCTGACGATCCTGACCACAGAGCTCCAATACGAATCCCTGCAGGACACGCTCCTGTCCATGAACAAAACCGTGGAGGAGATGCAGCTCCGCTATGATCTGGGGCAGATCTCCGCCCAAACCCTGCTGCAGGTCCAGAACGGCTACGCCACGCTGGTCAACTCCCTGTCCGGGTTGGAGAATACGATGGGGACGATGCGTTCCTCCCTCCAGTCCCTTCTGGGTGAGGCCCCCGACGGGACGCTCACCTTGACAGAGGTCCCCTCTGTGAGCCAGACCCAACTGGACGCCATCCAGTATTCCTCCGACCTGGAGACGGCCAAGGAGAAGAGCTACACGCTGTATAACGCCGCCCGGTCTGTGGAGAAGGCCGAGGACGATATGGACGACGCCCGCAAGGACAACGGGAAGAACAGCTATCAGTATCAGATGGCCGAGCACGCCTATCAGTCCGCCGTTTACCAGCAGTCCGCCGCTATCGCCTCCTTTGAGCTCTCCTTCCAGAATCTCTACCGGGCCATCGCCCCCGCCCAGGCCACTTTGGCGGTGAAGGAAGCAGACCTGGTCTATCAGGAGCAGGTCTGCGCCGCGGCAGAGCTGAAATACCAGCAGGGGAACATCTCTGCCAACGCCCTCCAGGAAGCCGTAAACACTCGGGAGAGCGCCCGAAGGGATGTGGAGGCCGCGCGGCTGGATCTCTTCACCGCCTACCACGCCTACCGGCAGGCCGTGGACAAGGGACTGGTCGGCAGTTGATGGTCCAAGGACTTTGGAAAGCAAGGAAAGTAAAAACCACCCTTTTGCACGAAAAAACAACTCCTTCTGCGTTGATTTTTGTACCCTTCTGTGGTAATGTTAATCTGTACAGAATCCCTGACCGGGGGGCCGGATGTGAGGGCGTTCTTGGAAGGTACGCCAGCGGCCGGACCGGCAGTACTGAGTAAAAGGAGTTATATTTATGAATTTCGAACTGACTGAACAGCAACTGCAAATCCAGAAGCTGGCCCGTGACTTCACCGAGCAGAAGGTCGCCCCCAAGGTCCTGGAGCGGGACGAGACCCGCGAGTACGACGTGGGCCTGTACAAGGAACTGTCCGATCTGGGCTTCATCGGCCTGCCCTATGCCAAGGAATACGGCGGCCAGGGCCTGGGCTACATGGAATATGCCCTGGCCATCGAGGAGATCTCCAAGGTTGACGCCTCCCTGTCCGTCTCTTACTCCGTCTCCACCTCTCTGTACGGCGGCTCCCTGTACTTCTCCAATGCCACCGACGAGCAGCTCAAGCGGTTCATGCCTCCCGTCATCCACGACGGTCATTTCGGTTCCTTCGGCCTGACCGAGCCCAATGCCGGCTCCGACGTCAGCGGTCTGAAGACCTTTGCCGAGCGGGTGGGCGATGAGTTCATCATCAACGGCGACAAGTGCTTCATCACCAACGGCCCTCTGTCTGACTACTTCGCCGTCTATGCCCTGACCGACCATGAGGCCGGCCCCAAGAGCATGGCCACCTTCGTGGTGGAGCGCAACACCCCCGGCTTCACCATCGGCGCCCGCCACAACACCATGGGCATCCGTTCCGCCATGGTCAGCGAGCTCCACTTCCACGACGTCCATATCCCCGTGGCCAACATGATCACACCTCCCGGCATGGGCTTCGCCGCCGCGCTGAAGACCTTGGACGGCGGCCGTATCGGCATCGCCTCCCAGGCTCTGGGTATTGCTGAGGGCGCTTTCGAGATCGCCCGGAAGTACCTGATGGTCCGTGAGCAGTTCAAGAAGCCTCTGTACAAGAACCAGCACCTGGCCTTCCGCATGGTGGACCTGGCCAACGAGATCGAGATGGCCAAGTACCTGGTCTACAAGGCCGCTTGGGACAAGGACAACCACAAGCCCTTCTCCGCTTCCGCCGCCAAGGCCAAGCTGGTGGCCGCTGAGACCGCCATGCATGTGGCTACCGACGCTGTCCAGATGCTGGGCGGCAACGGCTTCATGAAGGAGTATCACGTGGAGCGCCTGATGCGCGACGCCAAGATCACCCAGATCTATGAGGGCACCAGCGAGATCCAGAAGATCGTGCTGTCCAAGGGCCTCTTCAAGTAATTGATCGACGCCCATCGTTTCATCCATCGTTCCAACAGATGCAGTTCGGCTCCCCCTGCAGGTTTGATCCGCAGGGGGAGCCGTTGTTTTGCATATTGCTCTATTCCATTATTGTCCGCGTGGGTCGTTGGGCACGTCCAACTGCCGTCTCCGGCGCTTGGCCCAGATCCGGGTCACCACTCGAACGACCTCGGAGGCGATGAGGATCCCGCCGGCGATACCAACTGCCACAAAGAGGGTCTCGCTGGCCTTTACAACGAAGGTATCCATATCTCCAAGGACCACGCTGTCCATGGTGTAGTACATCGCACCGCCGGGAAGGAGCGGAACGATACCAGGCATTAAAAAGATGGTGGCCGGTGCCTTTCGACGCCGGGCCATGGTCTCTGACCACAGGCAAACAGCCAGAGCTGCTACCAACGTACTGAAAAACACCGTCCCGCCGGCAGCATGGACCAGGAGGTACAGCGTCCAGGACAGAACGCCGCCCAGGGTCGCCGCCAGCAAGTGGGCACCCCGGACACGGAGGAAGAGGGCGAATCCCAGGGTGCCCAGACCTGCGCAGAAGATTTGCAGGATGTCCGCTGTCACAGGAGACCACCTCCGATCAGCAGGGCCGCCGCATAGCCCACGGCAATGGCTCCCGTCCCCAGCAGCGCCTCGATGATACGATAAACCCCGGTTAGGATATCGGCGTAAAAGAGTTCCCGGACGCCGTTGACCAGGGACAGGCCGGGGATAAAGAGCATGATGTCACCGATCACGATCATATCCAGCCGCAGGCCGGGGATTCCCGACGAGATCCATCGGGCCAGCAGACCGGAGAGAAAGCAGGCCACCACGGTATAGATGGTGCGGTTCTGCCGGTGGATACCGCGGAACTGTTCCATGAGATAAATGGCCCCGCCGATCAGCGCGGCCACGATCCCGTCCCACAGTCTCCCGCCGAAAAACACCGCAAAGGCCCCCGCCCCCAGCAGATACCCCGCAAAGACCGACCAGGACCAGCGGGGCCCCTTCACCGGCATGACAACAGGTAAGTCCTCGATATCCGACGGATATTCACAGAGCCTCCGGGCCACGGCGTTGATTCCTTCCAGACGGCGGAGATTTGTGCCGGTCTTCTCCGGCTGGATCATACAAGTGGAGGTATAGTGCCTGCCATCGGGGAATTTTACGGTGGCAGCCGTCTGGGTTGCCATGGTATGGACGTCCAGAACATCCAGGCCGTACGCCCGAAAGATCCTGGCAATGGTGTTGTCCGCCCGCCAGGCCTCCGCGCCGCACTCCATCATTTGCCGGCCCAGATCCAGCGTATATTCCACCAGCGTTTCTTCTTGCATTTGGGTCATAGCCTGTCCCCCTTTCTTCTCGTTCGGAAGGCTAATCATAGACCTTTTCCCCGGGGATTACAAGTGACGAACCGCACAGAAGGGCGGGGCCTTCCCCCCTTCTTTTCATGCAGGTTGGACGGTCTTTCCCATTGACTTTTTCGGAAGACGCGCTATCATGGGAGTGTCAGAGAAAGCCGCCCCAGACAGGGTATTGGCCCTGAGAAAGAGAGGTTTGCTTATGTGGGATCGTGTTCAGTTCAAGGCCACCGGCAAGGCCCGGTTCAAGGCCAACTACTGGCCCTATGTGGCCGCCAGCGTAGTCCTCGCCCTGGTGGGAGGGAGCCTGTTCAGCTATGTCAAGAACGGTGTAGAGACATTGGACCGCCTCGTATCCAGTGGACTGATCCAGATGAGCCCCCAGCTCTATGATCTCCTCCACCCTCTGACGATCCTCACTGTCCCCTTCGTCCTGTCCTCCGGTTTCCTCGGCCTGGCTTTCACCCTCTTGGTGGGGAATCCCTACTCCGTGGGCGCAAGCCGGTTCTTTCTGGAAAACGACGGGGCCCGGAAGCCCTCCTTTGACCGGGTGGCTTTCGGATTCACCGCGGACTTCGGAAACGTCGTGCTGACCATGCTGCTGCGAAGCGTCTTCATTTTCCTCTGGTCCCTTTTGCTTATCATCCCCGGCATCATCCGGTCCTATGGGTACTTTGCCGTCCCGTATATCCTGGCGGAGAATCCGGGAATGGACTGGAACCGGGCCCTCAAGCTGAGCCTTGCCATGACCCAGGGGCACAAGTGGGATATCTTCGTCACCCACCTGTCCTTCCTCGGCTGGCTGATCCTCAGCGCTGTGACCTTCCAACTGGTGGGGGCCTTCTATGCCTTCCCATATATGGACGCTACCAACACGGAGATGTATCGCTGGCTTCGCCAGGAGGCTCTGAGGAACCGTCTTGCCACCGATGCGGAACTGCCTGGGACAGGTCCTGTGTTCTATCAGGCATAATAAGCGTATCATCAAAAACCGCTCCGAGTTGTCTCGGAGCGGTTCTTTAAGTTGTTTTGTATATTGATCACGAGCAGCTGTTTTCTCATCTTTCCCTTCCCTCAAAAGTTTCCTCAGTTTCAGGCTCCCGGTCTGCCGGATAGGAAAACAACAGTTTGTTATAGGTCCGGTCCCCAATCACCAGGCCGCCGGACTCTACCCCCGTCTGCGTCATCCCGGCCCGCAGCATCGCCGTTTTCGATCCAATGTTCTCCGGGGCGCACCACGCGTGGACGGCAGCGATCCCGTCCTCTTTGCGCAGGAAGGCCAGCACACAGGCCAGAGCCTCCGTGGCAAAACCCTTCCCCCAGTTCTCCTGCGCAATGCTCAAACCGATCTCAATGCTTTGATTCTCAGGAGAATAGTCGTATGCACCCACCGTTCCGATCAGTTCGCCCCGATGTTCGATGGCCCAGCCGTAGAAGCTCGGGTCCTCATACCCTTTGCAAAAACTCTTGACCGTCTCCGCCGCCATTTCCTCCGTTGCGTAGGGATTCCAGCCGGAATACTCAAACATCTGTTCCTGTAATCCAAATTTTCGATGCAGGATCGGAGCATCCTCCGGGCGGTATCTTCTCAGGAGAAGCCGAGCCGTTTTCAGTTCACAGGTTCCTCTCATTGTAATCCCATTCCTCCTGTCGGCCACTGAAAACCGCCGCGTCTCAAGCGTATGCCAGAAACGCGGCGATTTTATATCGATTCAAACTGTCATCTGCAATACAAGCAGAGAAAGAACGCCCCGCCTCAGTTCAGGAAATCCTTCAGTTTCTTAGAGCGGCTGGGGTGACGGAGCTTCCGAAGGGCCTTGGCCTCGATCTGGCGGATGCGCTCCCGGGTGACGTTAAACTCCTTGCCCACCTCTTCCAGGGTACGGGTGCGGCCGTCCTCAATGCCAAAGCGGAGCTTGAGGACCTTCTCCTCTCTGGGGGTCAGGGTGCTGAGCACCTCCACCAACTGCTCCTTCAGCAGGGTGAAGGAGGCGGCCTCCGAGGGCTCTGAGGCGTCCTCGTCGGGGATGAAGTCACCCAAGTGGGAGTCCTCCTCCTCACCGATGGGGGTCTCCAGGCTGACAGGCTCCTGGGCGATCTTCAAAATCTCCCGGACCTTGTCCACCGGCATATTCATCTCCTCGGAGATCTCCTCGGGAGAGGGGTCGTGCCCCAGCTCCTGGAGGAGCTGACGGGAGACCCGGATGACCTTGTTGATGGTCTCCACCATGTGGACGGGGATGCGGATGGTCCTGGCCTGGTCGGCGATGGCCCGGGTGATGGCCTGCCGGATCCACCAGGTGGCGTAGGTGGAGAACTTATAGCCCTTGGTATAGTCGAACTTCTCCACCGCCTTGATCAGGCCCAGATTCCCCTCCTGGATCAGGTCCAGGAAGAGCATCCCGCGGCCCACATACCGCTTGGCGATGGACACCACCAGACGGAGGTTGGCCTCCGCCAGGTCCTGCTTTGCCTTCTCACCGGCGGAAATCAGCTTACGGAGCTCCGCCCGGACCTCCTGGGGGATCTCCTCCCCGGCTTCCTCCATCTCCGCCAACTGGCTCTCAGCCTCCTGGCCGGCCACCATGGTCTGGGCCAGGGAGACCTCCTGCTCGCTGGTAAGCAGGTCCACCTTGCCGATCTCCTTTAAGTACATCCGCACCGGGTCGTCGATGCCGAAGGAATCCACCAGGGTGTTGGGGTCCACGATCTCCTCTTCGGGGATCTCCTCGATCTCCTCGATGGGAGGCATATTCTCGTCGCTGATCTCCGGGGGAAAGTCCTCCCCCGCCGTGTCGATGCCCAGATTCTCCAGGACATCGTAGATCTTATCCATCTGCTCGGACTCCAGCTCCATTTCCTCCAGCGCGTCCATCATCTCGCTGGCGGAGAGACTGCCCTTCTTCTTGCCCTTGTCCAGCAGGTCGGCCAGTTTTTCCGCGCCGCTCATCCCGGCCACGATCTTGAGGATCTCAGCCTTCCCATTCTGGATCTGTTCATCGGTGATGCTGATCATCCGTTCCTTTTCCCGCTTGCTGTTCTCCGGGGCTTTCTTTTCATTCATGGCGTCCCATCTCCTATCTGGTTCTTTTTTCGGATCGTATCCCGGGCGGCCAGCAGGGTCGCCTCGTCCACGTCAGCTTGTCCTTTCCATTTTTCCCGGGCCATCACAGCCCGATAGTCGGCCAGGGCCTGGGCTGCGCCGGCCAGATTGGCCGGCTGGCGCAGGATCTCGGCCAAAAGGCTTGTCTCCTCCGGTGTGAGCTCCCCCTCTAACGCCCCCAGTTGGGCCGACCGGCCCGCAGTCAGGCGGCTGCGGAGGACGTCGTAGATATGCCCCAAATGGGAGGAGGAAAAGTCCTCCGGCTCTAAGCCGGTCAGCTCCCCGATCAGGGCGCTGTCCATCATCAGCAAGCGGAGGATCCCCTCCTCTGCCCGGGCGGACCGGGGATTGTCATATCGGAGCTGCCGGTCCCTGGGCTGGATCTGGTTGAGGGGGGTCAGATCTCTGCGGTCCTGCTTGCGCTTGGCGGCCCGCAGGGAGCGATTCCGCGCCTGTTTGATCTCCTGGAGCACCGCGTCCTTTCCGACGCCGGTGCGCTGGGAGACCTGGGCGGCGAAGACCTCCTGCTCCACAGGGCTGTCCAGCCGGGCGAGCATCTCCGCCGCGGCCCGGGCATATTCCGCCTTCTGGACCGGGTCGTTGAGATCATATTTGCTCTCCAACTGGTCCAGGTTGTATTCCATATAATTTTCCGACCGGTCCAACAGACGGCCAAAGGCCTCAGGACCGTAGGTCTTGATGTATTCATCGGGGTCCTTTGCCCCCGTCACCCGGAGGACACGGACCTTCAATCCGGTCTTTTCCAACAGCGGGATCGCCCGGTCTGCCGCCTGGACCCCCGCCTGGTCGGAGTCGTAGCAGATCACGACCTCCTTGGTGAACCGGGAGAGGAGCTTGGCGTGGTCGGCAGTGAGGGAAGTCCCCAGGCTGGCTACCGCACAGTCAAACCCCGCCTGATAGAGAGAGATGGTATCCATATATCCCTCCGTGAGGACGATCCGGCCCAGCTTGGTGTTTTTTGCCAGATTCAGGGCGAAGAGGTTCCGGCTTTTGTTGAAAACCGGCGTATCCGGGGAGTTCAGGTATTTGGGCGTCCCGTCCCCCAGCACCCGGCCGCCGAAGCCGATGACGTCTCCCCGCAGGTCGATGATAGGAAACATCACCCGGTCCCGGAACCGGTCGTAGATACCGCCCTTTTTATTGCTGACCGCAAGCCCCGCCTCCAGAAGATCGCTTTTGGAAAAGCCCTTCTGGGTCATGGTATTGATCAGGCTCTCCCAGCTCTCCGGGGCGTATCCCAGGCCGAAGCGGGTCAATGTTCCTTTGGACAGCCCGCGTCTGCGGAGGTAGTTTAACCCCTCCTCCCCGATGGGAGACCAGAGCTGGCTGTGAAAGTACCGGGCGGCCTCCTTGTTCAGGGCTAGGAGCCTCCCCCGGCGGCGGCGGGCGGTTTCGTCCACATCCCCTTCGGGGAATTCCAGATTGGCCCGCTTGGCCAGCAGACGCAGGGCGTCCAGGTAGGGCAGGTTTTCCATCTCCATCACAAAGGAGATAACCCCACCGCCCTTGCCGCAGCCAAAGCAGTGGTAGAGCTGCCGGTCCGGGACCACATGGAAGGAGGCGGTCTTTTCTCCGTGGAAGGGACACAGGCCCCAATAGCTGCCGCCCTTCTGGGTCAGCCGGACGTAGTCGGAAACCACGTCCACAATATCTGACCGGGCCACCAGCTCGTCAATGAATTCCGATGGGACCGCCACACTGCCACCTCCTTGTCCCGGCTGTTCGATTTGGCTTTATTTGACTGACCAGGACATTGGGACGAAAACAGATACATAGGTATCCACGGCAAACTTGTCTGTCATGCCCGCGATATAGTCGCACACGGCCCGGTCTATACCCTCCCGCACCCGGATGTCCTGGAAATCCGGCGGGAGCTGGTCCGGGTCCTTCTGATAGTACTCAAAAAGCCGGGCGATCATGGCTTGGGCCTTGGACTCCTCGCCCTTGGCCACAGGGTTGCGGTAAACCGCATCGAACATAAACGCCCGCAGCTTGGCCATGGCTCCGCCGCGAAGGGGGGACTGCACGATCTTATCCTTCCCCTGGCTGGCGGAGATCACGTCCTCCGTGAGGGTGTTGATCCGCCCGCCGTGGTCCCAGCCCAAGATCTGAGAAACGTCCAGGGGAATGTCCAGGGGATAGATGATCCCGCCCCGCATGGCGTCGTCAATGTCGTGATTGATGTAGGCGATCTTATCCGCGATGCGGACCACCTGGCCCTCCAAGGTCTCCGCCATGTCCTTTCCGGTGTGGCAGAGGATGCCCCGGCGGGTCTCATAGCATAGGTTCAGTCCGTCTCCCCCGTTTTCCAACCGGTCCACCACCCGGAGAGACTGCTCGTTGTGGCGGAACCCACCCGGCAGGATCTCGTTGAGGATCCGCTCGCCGGCGTGTCCGAAGGGAGTGTGGCCCAGATCATGACCCAGGGCAATGGCCTCGGTCAGGTCCTCGTTGAGCCGCAGGCCCCGGGCGATGGTCCGGGCGATCCGGGCCACCTCCAGCGTGTGCGTCATCCGGGTCCGGTAGTGGTCCCCTTCCGGCTGAAGAAACACCTGGGTCTTGTGCATCAGCCGGCGAAAGGCCTTGGAATGGACGATCCGGTCGATATCCCGCTGGTAACAGGTTCGGATGGCGCAGGGCTCGATGTTCCGCGGCCGCCCCTGAGACCGGCTGGACAGAGAGGCATAGGGCGACAGGGTCTCGATCTCCCGCTGTTCGGTCACTTCCCGCAGGGTCATGGCGGCGCCTCCATTCTCCCAGAATGGGTGATGTTTTTGTCTCAGTACTCACTTATACGCAGAAAAATTGGCTTTCCCTGCTGTTTTTGAAAAAAACACAAAAAAGGCATCGGTTTATTCTGCCACCGGAGCGGCCCGGAAGCACTCTCCCAGGTGGATCGCCTCGCACTGGCCGGCGGTGAGCTCCGTGATCCGGGCGGCATAGGATGCAAAATCCTCCGCGGGAAGAAGGGCGGGGATCAGGACCTGGGCCCCGTATTCGATCTCTCCCAGAATGCCGCCGGAGGCAGTCACCTCCTGCTTGACCCGCTCCAACAGGTTATAGGGGCACTCCACGGCGGTCTCCGCCCACTGGCGGACCACCGCCCGCCCCGCCTCGGCAAGAGCATCCTTGGCGGATCTGGTATAGGCCCGGAGAAGGCCTCCGGTCCCCAGGAGGACCCCGCCGAAGTAGCGGGTGACTACGCAGCAGACGTTCTCCACTCCTTCCCGGCGAAAGACCTCCAGCATGGGCTGGCCTGCGGTGCCCTGGGGCTCGCCGTCGTCGGAATACCGGGTGATATTTCCCTCCCGGATGACGTAGCACCAGCAGTTGTGCCGGGCGTCGTAATACTTGGCTTTCATCCGGGCAATCTTCTCCCGGGCCTCCTCCTCGGTCTCCACCCGCCAGACATGGCCGATGAACCGGGAGCGCTTTTCCGTGAATTCCGTCTCGCTATCCCGGGCCGGGACGTAGTATTCCGCCATGATCTCAGTCCTCCCAGAACGCTTTCGGGGGCTGCCAGCCGTCGACGATATACGCCCGGACCTGGCCTGCGGTCTTCTCGTTGCACACAGCCTCTACCTGGATGGTCTCGCCGTACTCCACAGACTCCACCTTGGCCTCCTGATAGAGCATATCCAATATTCCCGCCTTGTCATAGGGCAGCGCCAGGGCAAGGCGGTGGAAGCCGGTGTCCAGACGGTCCCCGATCTTTGCCAGAAGCTGGTCCAGGCCCTCGCCGGTGAGGGCGGAGATGGAGACGATGTCCTCTCCATGGGGGCGGATATCGCCCACATAGATATCGGACTTGTTGAACACGTCGATCCGGGGTGTGGCCTCGGCGCCCAACTGCCGGATGAGCCGCTCCACCACCTCCGCCTGCTCCCGCCACTCGGGGTTGGAGGCGTCGATCACATGGAGGATCAGGTCGGCGAAGGTCAACTCCTCCAGGGTGGCCTTGAAGGCCTCCACCAGATGGTGGGGCAGCTTGCGGATAAAGCCCACCGTGTCGGAGATCAGCACCGTGCAGGTATCGGAGATCTCCAGGGTCCGGGTGGTGGTGTCCAGGGTGTCGAAGAGCCGGTTCCGGGCGGGGATGGCCGCACCGGTGAGGGCGTTGAGCAGGGTGGACTTCCCGGCGTTGGTGTAGCCCACGATGGCCACCACGGGGACCTCGTTCTTCTCTCGCCGGTCCCGCTGGACCGCCCGGATGCGGCGGACCTCCTCCAGGTCCTCGGTAAGCTTGGCGATCTTCCGGCGGATGTGCCGCCGGTCGGTCTCCAACTGGGTCTCGCCGGGGCCGCGGGTGCCGATGGGGGATTTGCCGCCGGAAGCCGTCTGCCGGACCAGATGGCCCCACATACCGGTGAGACGGGGCAGCAGGTATTTATACTGGGCCAGCTCCACCTGGAGGCGGCCCTCCCGGGTCCTGGCCCGCTGGGCGAAGATATCCAGGATGAGGCCCGCCCGGTCGATGACCTGGACGCCGATGTCCTCGGTCAGCACCCGCTGCTGAGAGGGCGAGAGCTCGTTGTCGAAGACCACCAGGTCGGCCTCCATGGCCTCCACCAGCTCTTTGGTCTCCGCCACCTTGCCCTCACCGATGAAGGTGCGGGCTTCCGGGCTGTCCCGGTGCTGCAGGATGGTGCCGACGCACTCTCCCCCGGCGGTCTCCACCAGGTCAGCCAGCTCCTCCAGGGTGGCGTCGCTGGCGTTGTCCTCCCGGGAGAGGCTGTTGGCCGACAGGCCCACCAGCACCGCCCGGTTCCTGGTCTCGTCGATTTGGATTGGGTTTTCGGTCATAGGTTCTCCTTTGTAACAGGAAGGGTTACTTTGTCAGCACGGTCACGATCTCTCCCAGGTACATCCGGTGATAATCGCGATCCTTGTAGAACGCCGCCGCGATCTCGTCCATGTGCTCGGGTTCCAGATCGTCCCAGTAGATTTTCCGGCACACCAAGACCAGCTCCGCCTCTGCAATATAGGGCGCGTCCCCACAAAAGGCCGGATGATAGCCGCAGGCGGCGAATTTATCCTCCTCCCGGCCGCTGGCGGAGCCGCAGTAGGCCAGGTTCTCCCGCTGGTCCTCCCCGAAGAAGGAGAGGGTAAAGCAGTCCTTGTCCTCCAGGAATTCATAGGTGTACCGCTGGGGACGGACATAGATCGTTGCCACCGGTCGGTTCCAGAGAACGCCCAGACCGCCCCAACTGGCGGTCATGGTGTTGCAGCGCTCCCGGTCCCCGGCGGTGATCAGGGTCCAGCGGTCGTCAAAAAGCTGGAAAACGTTATCGGTAAGGGTTTTGGGATCCAGTTGGCGCATAGGGATACCTCCTGCCATATTGCTGCCATAGTATATGCCTTGGGAGAAATTCGGGAACCGCCCGGGCTGTATTACAAAACCCGTGCCGGAAATACGGCACGGGTCTGAAGCCAGGAAATATCAGTTTTCGAAACCGAACTTTTTGTTGAAGCGGCTGACGCGTCCGCCGGTATCCACCATCTTCTGCTTACCAGTGAAGAAGGGGTGACACTTGGAGCAAACTTCTACTCTGATGTCCTTCTTGGTCGATCTGGTCTCGATCACGTTACCGCAAGCACATCTGATGGTTGTCTGCTCGTACTTGGGATGGATGCCTTCCTTCATGAGTGTTCACCTCTTTCTGCATATAACTTCCATAGCGCGGAGCGGCTGTTTCAGCACAACAAAAACTGCCGCTCTCGCAAGCGCGTCATTTATTATAGCATGGTGATTTTCAAAAATCAACTCTTTTTTCAAGATAATTTTCACTTTTTCAGACCCAGTCTTCACAGCGGCAGCGCAAATGCCTCATCCTTCCAGGTAGACAGGGACATTCGGACGGAGGAACCAGAGGATCTGCCGCCTGACCGGAAGGCCGGTCAGTTCCTCCAGGGCATAGGCATAGGCCGCCAACTGGCCCCGGTAGGTCTCCGCCCGGTCTTTAACAGCCCTTGCCGAGACCCGGTCGCTTTTGAAGTCCACAATGGTGATCCCGTCGGGCTCCCGGAACCAGGCGTCGATGACCCCCTGGAGAAGGATCTCCTCTCCCTCCGGGGCATCCGGGTAAAACTGTTTCGCAGAGGCCAGGATAGAAAAGGGATACTCCCGGCGGAGGGAATCGCTTTCCGCCATGGCTCTGCCCAGGGGGGAGGCAAAGAAGCGGGCCACCGCCGCCGGGTCCACGGATTTTACCTGGAGGGGCGTCAGGTATTCCAGCGCCTCCAGGCGGGCGAGCTCTTCTGAAACCGATTCCGGCGCGGCCACCTTATCCAGGCGGATGATCTGCATGACGGTATGGAGGGCGGTACCCTCCTGAGCCGGTGTGAGACCCAGGGTCTCCTGGGCAAACACAGGACGATGGAAGGGCTCCGGCTCTCCTGCCTCCCGGAGAAGAAAGCTCCCCGGGTCTTCCTCATCCTGCCGGGCCACCTGGGTAGCGGTGACCTTGGCGGGGGTGGTGGCAGCCGTTTGGAAGGGATACCGCCACAGGAGGCGGTCCACGATCTCTTCTGTGGCGAGCCGGGGGTGTTCACCTTCCACCCCTTTAGATTTCTCACGGATAACCTCCTGAGACACGGCTCCCGTGTGATAGGCGATCTTCCACGCCGGGCCCAGAGAAACCTCGGGCAGGGAAAGGTCTTCCCGCTCTGCCGCCCGGCGCAGCGGCTCGCCCTCAGGGCGGGCCATGGCGGCCAGCAGGATCCACTGCCCCACGCTGGAGCAGGAAGCCAGGAACCGGGGATCCGCCGGAAGGGAGACGCTGTCCGCCAGGTTTTTCAAATCGCTGACACCGTAGGCCAAGCTGTGGACCAGGATCAGCTTTTCCTTAGCCCGGGTCATCGCGACGTAAAGAAGGCGCATCTCTTCGGCCAAAAGTTCCTTTTTCAGGGCCAGGGCCACCCCTGTCCGGGCGGTGGTGGTGAATTCCACCATGGTCTCCCGGTCCACCCCCTTGGGCCCAAGGCCCAGCCTCGGGTGATACAGAACGGGCTTTTGCAGGTCACTGTAATTAAAGCGCCGCCCCAGGCCGCAGAGGAAGACCACAGGATATTCCAGGCCCTTGGACCGATGGATGCTGAGGATCTTCACCCCGGCGCTCTCCTTGGCGGCGGAAGCAGAGGCGCGAAGGCCGCCGCTCTCTCGCACCCGCTCCAGGTGGAGGAGAAAGGGGAAAAGGCCCTTATGCCCCGCGCCCTCAAACCGTCGGGCCAGATCAGAGAAGGCCAGAAGGTTCTCCCGCCGCTTCTCCCCGCCAGGCATGGCGGAAAAGATTTCCAAAAAGTTCAGTCTCCGGTAGATCTCCCGGAGGAGCGCGGCGCTGTCGGCCTCGGCCGCGAAGAGCCGGAGGGCCGTGACCAGAGCCAGGAAATCGGCGCAGGCATCGTCCCCCTCAGCGGCGGCGGTCTCCAGAGCCGTGTAATAGTCTCCCGGTGCTTTGGTGCGAATCTCCGCCAGCTTGTCCCCGTCAAAGCCCCACACCGGGGCGCGGAGGGCCGCCAGAAGGGGGATGTCCTGCCGGGGGTTATCGATGATCTGGAGCCAGGAGAGGGCGGAGGAGATCTCCGTGGTCTCAAAAAAGTCGCTGCCCTCTTCGGCGGACCAGGCGATCCCCTGCTCTTCCAATGCCAAAGTGTAATAGGAACGGACCGGGCCCGGGGAGCGCAGGAGGATCGCGATATCCTCTGGTTTCAGGGGGCGGGTCCCGCCCTGGCCGTCGGCCACCGGGAATCCCGCCTCCAACAGGGCTGCGATCCGCCGGGCGGTGAAGCGGGCTTCCAAAAAATTCTTGTTCTCCTTGTCCTCGGTGAGGGCCGGGTCGTCGGAAAAGTCAAGGACGTGGAGCTCGGTCTCATAGCCCTCCCCCGCCGGGAAGGTCCCGCCGGGATAGAGGGCTTCGGCTTCGGTGTACTCCATCTCTCCCAGCCGCCTTGACATGATGGCCCGGAAAAGATCGTTGGCGGCCTCCAATACCTGGGGACGGGAGCGAAAGTTCTTGGACATGGTGATAGTCCGGGGCTCACCCTCCTCCGCACAGGTCCATGGAGCATAGCTTCGGTACTTTTCCAAGAAGATCGTAGGATCGGCCAGGCGAAAGCGGTAGATGGACTGCTTGACGTCCCCCACCATGAAGAGATTCCTGCCCTGATCGGACAGGGCGTCGAAGATGGCGTTCTGGACCTGATTTGTGTCCTGATACTCGTCCACCATGATCTCGGCGTACTGGCTCCCCCACTGTCTGGCGACCTGGGTGGGTGTGCCGTCAGGGGCCACCAGCAGCTTGACCGCATAGTGCTCCAGGTCGGAGAAATCCAGGAGAGAACGCTTGCTCTTCTCCTGGGCGTAGGCCGCGGAAAAATCCTCCACCAGGTCGATCAGGCCCTCCATGGCAGGGGCCACCAAGGCCAAATCGGAGAGGAGATCGGAGCTTGTTCCGGAAAGGGAGGACGTCAGGCTCTCCACCGCCTTTTTGCAGCGGGTCCGAATGGCCTTGATCTGCTCCTGCGCTTCATGGTCTTGGACCCCGCGAGCTCCTTTGAATTTAGGGAACTCCACCGGCAGACCGGAGGCTGCATCCCAGCTCTCCCCCGCTGCATCCGCAAGTGATCGGAGGCAGGACGCCGTGACGGACAGACTGTCGCCATAGGCGCGCTCCAGCACTTCATCCCGGCGGGCCAGGTCCAGAGCCTTTTCCATCTGTCCGGCCCAGTATGCGGCCGTCTGGGCGGCGTCCTCCAGAAGGAGCGCCCCCCAGGGCGTTTGACCGACGTCGGTGACCCCAGACAGGTCCAAAGCCTTTCGCTGTTCCTCCAGCCAGCACAATGGGTCGGCGTCACTCTGGATCTTTCCAAAGACGTCCAGGACGATATCCATCAGGCGGCTGTCGTCCCGGCCTGCCGTCAGCACGTCCAGCAGGGCGGCAAAGGTACCCTCCGGGTCCACTTCCTCATACCGGGCCTCCAGGACCCGGTCCAGCGTCCGCTTCATGAGCACGGCGCTGTCCTCATCCTCACATAGGGCGAAGTCCGCCGGGAGGTCCAGGAGGTGACCCCACTGGCGGAGGAGAACTGTGCAGAAGGCATGGATGGTGGAGATCTGGGCCTTATATACCAACACGGTCTGCCGGCGCAGATGGGTGTTGTCCGGCTGCGCCCGGAGGGCTTCCGCCAGCTCCCCGGCGATCCGGGCCCGAAGCTCCTCTGCGGCGGCCCGGGTGAAGGTGATGATGAGGAACTGGTCGATGTTCTTTCCCTCGTTGAGGATACGATCCAGAAGGCGCTCCACCAGGACCCGGGTCTTACCGGAGCCCGCGGCAGCGGAAACCAGAAGGGCGCCCCCCCGGTTTTTCACCACCGCCTCCTGCTCAGGGGTCCGCTGTACGGCCATGGTTCTCCCCTCCTTCCTCCTCCAGGCTCTCCCAGAAGGCCCCGGACCGCACCGTGGGGATCCACCGGCGGCGATCCCGGTCCTCCTCAAACTGGCAGACCTGGACGTAGTCACAGTACTGGCAGGCGTTCTTCGCCGGTCCCCGCCAGAAGGGATCGGCGTCGATGTTCCCCGCCGCAATTTCCTTGCAGATATCTTCCAGAATGTGCCGGGTGTGCCGGCGAAGCCGCCCCAGCTTCTCCGCTGTGACCAAGGCGTCCCCGGAAATGGCCCCGGTCCGGGCGCTGACCTTCAAGGGGAGAAACCGCATCCCGCCCTCCCCGTGCTCCATGGCCTGGATGACTTCCTCGTCATCCAGGACCAGGCCGCGGCGGACCAGTTCCTTATCGAGAAGGGCCTGCCGCTGGGTCGCTTCCATGGCCCGGCTGCCGGAGACCAGCGCATCTCGGGCAGGAAGGTAGAGAACGCCGGCCGGGGTGGGCTGTGTGCCCAGCAGGGCCTCTCCCCGCTCCTCCAAAGTGAACAGATAGAGGAGCATTTGCAGACCCAGGCCGTTCCACACCTCGGTGAGGTCAAAGGACTTTCGTCCGGTCTTGTAGTCTACCACCCGGACATAGAGCCGTCCGTCCTTTTCCCAGCCGTCCACCCGGTCTACAAAGCCGGAGATCCGCAGGGTGATTCCGTTGGACTTCACCTCCACCGGGGGCAGGTCCTGACCGGAACCGAACCCCAGCTCAAAGAGGATGGGATGGAAATCCGAAGCCCGGAGCTCGTCGATGACGTTGTCCACCACCGCCTGCACCCCCGCCTGAAGACGGCGGAAGAGGTATTTGAACCGGGGCGTCTGGTGCTCCATGCCGCCCAGTTGGGTGTGGACATACTCCGACACAGCCTGGCGGGTCAGGTCCCGGATCTCTTCATCGGAACAGCACGGAACACCGCCTCTCTCTTTTGCTGCCTTGAGAACATGCTCCAGGACGTAATGGACGAAGGTTCCGTACTCCGGCGCGTCAAAGCCGGCCCGCCGGCGCGGCCTGGCGGCCAGGCCGTATTGCAGGAAATAAGCAAAATGGCAGGATTTGTATTTGTCCATCCGGGAGGCGGACATGGCCACCTTTTCCCCGTAAAGCCGTCGGACCGCCTGGGGCGACAGCTTGCCACGGCTCCACCCGGCGGCCCTGTCCAGCCGGAAAAAGGCCTCGCCATAGTCTTCCGCCAGGGCGGCCCGGGCCTCCGGGGCTTGGGCGGCCAGGGTGATGAGGCGGTCCGGAGCCAGTGACGGCTCGGGCTGGACAACGCACTGGGGAAACAGATAGGACAGCCGCTCCACCAGGAAGGAGGGCCGTGTCTCTCCGGCGGTGGGCCAGGAGACGTACAGCCGGTCCGTGGGCTGGGTGCAGGCGGCGTAAACGATGGTGTTCTCCCGGCTGAGCCGCTCCTCCACCCGGGCGGAGAGCTCCAGGCCGAAGCCCTCCAGAAGCTCTCGGTCCCGGTCGGTGAGCAGGCCCTGCCCCGGCGTTACCTGGGGAATGGCCCCGTCATCCGCCCCCAGAAGGAGCAGGACCTTGCTGGACCGGTTGGCCAAACGGGGGGCGTCCCCCGCGGTGATCCGGTCCAGAGAGGCGGGGATGGTCCCCACGGTGTAGCGGGACAGAAGAAGCTTCAGCAGGCGGGAGAATTCAGAGAAATCCGCTTCCATATCGCCCAAAAGGGACACGCACTGTTCCAGGGCCCCGCAGAAGATCTCCCAAAGCTGGCTGTACTCCCGGGAGAGCTCCGGCTCCCCCTCTTCCAGCAGGGACGCCGCCCGGGCCTCTAAGGCGTCCGGCGCGCCGATGCTCTCCAGGAAAGCATAGAGGGCCATCCCCTGGCTGCGGATGGTGTCCCCGGAGGTCTGACGGAGGGTCTCAAGGGGCTCCACCACCTGGCGGCGCAGGGCGTTGAGCTCTGCCAGCAGTTCCCTGTCCTCTTCGGAAAAGGTCCGGCTGTAGCCTGCCGGGTGCATGGTCCAGTCCTTCTTTGCCGTCCAGCGGCTGCCCCAAAGGTCCCAGGTCCGGACGTAGTTTTCCAGCCGGTCGCACTGGTCAAAGGTCAGCCCCGCCAGACCGGTTTTGAGATAGCGGAACATATCCTCATAATCGTAGCCGCCGTTTACCGCGTCGAGGGCGGCAGTGATAAGGGTGAAGATGGGTTTTTGCAGGATATCCGTTTTCTCCGCCTGGAACACCGGCAGATCAAAGGCGGCAAAGATCTCCCGGATATCGTCCCGATACCGTTCCATAGACCGGGCGGTGAGGACAATATCCCGATAACGGTACCCCTCCCGCACTAGATCCCGGATCACCCCCGCCGCCCAGGACACCTCGTCCCGGGGGGAGGGCATGGCGGCAACGGTGACGCAGGACTCCAACGGTCCGTCATAGGGCTCCATGGGCAAAGCAAAGAGATTTGCCTCCAGGTGGCGCAGGGGCTTTGTCCGTCCCCTGGCGCAGGTTGGGATGTACTCCTCCGTTACGGGAGAGGCGGCCTGCCCTGCCAGCCGTTTCAGCCAGGCGGCGGTGCGGCGGGCAGGGGCAAAGACCTCCTCCTCCCCCCTGCCTGGCTCCATGGTCAGGGAGACCGACACGGAGGCCGCCTGCCGGAGGATACGCGCAAGCACCAACCCCTGCTGGGGGGTGAAGTCCGTAAAGCCGTCCAGCCATACATCCTTCCCTTCGCAATAGGGGCAGTCTCTGAGCTTGTCCGCCAGGCGGGTGAGGCGGTCCCTGGGGTCCAGGCTGCCCCGGGCGGTCATGGCCTCGTAGGCGCCGAAGATCAGCCCCAGGTCGCGGAGCTTGTCCCCGTCCAGGCCTTCTGTCTCCTCTCCCGCCCGGAGCAGGGCTTCGCCGGTGACACAGCAGCTTTTTAGCTCGTCCGCTGTGGCAATAAGGCTGTTGAGGAATTCCGGTTTTCGGGTGTGCATGGCGTAGACCTTCAGATTGGAGGCAACGGAACGCAGGGCGGCATACATCACCAGGAGGCGCCCTCCTTCGTCCAATACCCCGCGGGCCCCGCCTCCGGCCAGAGAGAGGACCCGGTTTTCCAGCCGGGTGAAGGTCAGGACCTCGCTGTACAGCCCCGCCCGGTTTCCGTTTTCCCGGCACAGCCGCTGTTCCGTCTCAAAGGAGGCCTGCTCCGGGACAAGCAGAAGCTGGGGGCGGTTTGCGCCGGCTGCCGCCATGCGGCGGAAGATCTCCTTGGTCTTTCCGCTGCCTGCGCGGCCGGTCAGAATGTGCAGCATGGCGTGCCTCCTTTCTCCTCGTTCCTGGTCATCTGCCAGGTCAAAACGCATCCATCAGGCCAGTGATCCCCTGCTCACGATAAATATTCTGGTAGTAGCCGATCTCCTCCCGGATGAGGCCGTCGATTGCCCGCATCCCCAACAGCTCCACTGGAGCCTGGTCGTCGGTGAGAATGTGGTCGCCCCCCTGGTACCGTTCCAGGCGGTCGGCCATGGTCCGATAGTGCTCCGCCAAGGCGGCGTCGGATACCTTCCCTCTATTCTGTGCCAGCCACTGGGCCGGGTCCCCGTCCATGGCGGCGAAGAGCTCCCGGTTGGTGGTGTGGGGCACGTCAACGGTATAAACGGAGGGGAACAGGCCGGCGATGGTGTCGCACAAGGCCTGGTTGATGCTCCCCTCTCCGTCGGAGTGCATGTTCAGGTTCACCGCCATGACGCCGCCGGGGTTCAGATGGTCCCGCACCAGGGTGAAGAACTCTGTGGAGGACATCTGGAAGGGAATGGTGATGTCCTGGTAGGCGTCCACCAGGATCACGTCGTATTTCGTATCCACTGCCTGAAGATACGCCCGGCCGTCGTAGGTGGTCACGTCCACCGTGTCCGGCATATCAAAATATGCATAAGCCAGGTCGGTGATTTTATCGTCGATCTCCACGCCCTCCACTGCGGTCTCCGGGAAGTACCGGCTGCACTGGCGGGCATAGGTCCCGGTGCCGTTGCCCAGGACCAGGATCCGGGGGGCCTCCTTTTCCATCAGGTCCGCCATGGCGGGGGCGGCCAGGGCGTAGTCATAGTACATCCCGGTGAGACCGTCGTTCTTCATCATTACTGACTGGACCCCAAAGAGGACGTTGGTGGAAAGGATCATCCGGTCAGGCTGCTCCTTCACCTGGAGGTAGTTGTACACCGACTCCCCCTCGTAGACCAGGGTCTTGTCCCAGAAAGCAAAGGAACCGCTGTTCCCAAAGATGGTGCAGAAAATAAAGAGGACCAGGGCGATGATACAGGCCCGGAGACCCGCTCTGGAGCTGAAAAAATAAATCAGGGCAATGGCCATCAGGATGCCGGAGAACAACAGGAAGGTCACCGCCGTCCCCACCGCCGGGATGGTGACAAAGGTGGGCAGGAAGGTGCCCAGGATGCTGCCGATGGTGTTGAATGCCCCCAGGGTGCCTACGGTCTTGCCGCTGTCATCCAGGCTGTCCACCGTGTATTTCACCAGGGAGGGGGTGACAGTGCCCAAGAGGAACAGGGGGTAGACGAAGATCACCATACAGGCGCAGAAGGCGGCGATGATGAGGAAATTGGTGCTGACAGTGAGCACCAGCAGGCCGGATATGCCCAGGATCACGTATTTCCCCAGCACCGGAATGGCGGCGATCCACACCGCCGCGATGAGCAGCCGCTTATACAGCTTATCGGTGTTGGGGTCCTTGTCCGCCATCCGCCCGCCCCAGAGGTTGCCCAGGGCCATGGCGATCATGATGGTGCCGATGATGATGGTCCAGACGATCTGGGAGGAGGAGAAATAGGGGGCGAGCAGACGGCTGGCCCCCAATTCCACCGCCATAACAGAGACTCCGGCGAAGAACTCAGTGAGGTAGAGATAGATCTTGTTTTTCAGGATAGGTCGTGTGTTCATAGGGCGCTCCTATTAGAAAACGGCGCAGCGGATGCCGCGCCGTTTTGGGGGATGATTCTGTTTTGACTCAGACCTTGTTGTCAGAGCCCAGGACGTTGACGATCTTGTCCTTCACCAGGTCCTTGATATACTGGCGGCCCACCTTCAGGTAGCCTCTGGGGTCGAAGAGGGCGGGGTCTTCGTTGAAGGTCTGGCGGATGCCGGCGGTCATAGCCAGGCGGAGATCGGAGTCGATGTTGATCTTGCACACGGCCATGCGGGCTGCCTGGCGGAGCTGGTCCTCGGGCACGCCGATGGCGTCCTTCAGCTTGCCGCCGTTGGCGTTGATGATGTCCACATACTTGGGAATGACGGAGGAAGCGCCGTGGAGGACGATGGGGAAGCCGGGCAGACGGCGGGAGACTTCTTCCAGGATATCGAACCGGAGCTGGGGCTTGGTGCCGGGCTTGAACTTGTACGCGCCGTGGCTGGTGCCGATGGCGATGGCCAGGCTGTCCACGCCGGTGGCCTTGACGAATTCCTCCACCTGGTCGGGGTTGGTGTAGGAGGAGTCCTCAGCGGAGACCTTCACGTCGTCCTCGATGCCGGCCAGGCGGCCCAGCTCGCCTTCCACCACCACGCCGTGGTCGTGGGCATACTGGACGACCTGACGGGTCAGGGCGATGTTATCCTCGAAGGAGAGGTGGGAGCCGTCGATCATCACGGAGGTGAAGCCGCCGTCGATGCAGGACTTGCAAATCTCAAAGCTGTCGCCGTGATCCAGATGCAGGGCGATGGGCAGACCGGTGTCCTCCAGGGCGGCCTCCACCAGCTTGGTGAGATAGACGTGCTTGGCATACTTCCGGGCGCCGGCGGACACCTGAAGGATCAGAGGAGAGTTGACCTCCTTGGCAGCCTCAGTAATGCCCTGGACGATCTCCATGTTATTGACGTTGAAGGCGCCGATGGCGTAACCGCCCTCATAAGCTTTCTTGAACATTTCAGTAGTGGTAACTAACGGCATGATGATCCCGCTCCTTTTCAGTAGTGATTCTGGCCCTATTCTAGCAAGTTTTTTTAGGAATTGCAAGAGCCGTATAAGTGTGATATAATCTTCTGCAAGAAAAAACGGGCCCTGCCCGCCAAACTTCGTGCGAAACAGGAGGAACACACTATGGAACAGTTAAAAGGCGCCTGCATCATCGGTCAGTCCGGCGGCCCCACCGCCGTCATCAACGCCAGCGCCCAGGGCGTCATTCAGACCGCTCTGGCCTCCGGTCAGATCACCAAGGTCTACGGCGCGGCCCACGGCATCAAGGGCGTGCTGGGCGATCAGCTTTACGATATGGGCCAGGAGGACCCCGCTGAGCTGGATCTCATGAAGTTCACTCCCTCCTCCGCTCTGGGCTCCTGCCGGTACAAGCTGGCCGATCCCGACGTGGATGACACCGACTATCAGCGGATCCTGGAGATCTTCAAAAAGTATGACGTCCGTTACTTCTTCTACAACGGCGGCAACGACTCCATGGACACCTGCAACAAGATCAGCAAGTATATGCAGAAGGTGGGCTATCCCTGCAACATCATGGGCGTGCCCAAGACCATCGACAACGACCTCTCCGGCACCGACCACTGCCCCGGCTACGCCAGCGCCGCCAAGTATATCGCCACCTCCTGTATGGAGCTCTACCAGGACGCCCGGGTCTATGATACCGGCATGGTGTGCATCGTGGAGATCATGGGCCGTCACGCCGGCTGGCTGGCCGGCGCCGCCGCTCTGGCCTCCTGGGCCGGCTCCGGTCCCGATCTGGTCTATCTTCCCGAGGTGGACTTCGACATGGACAAGTTCCTGGCCGACGTAAAGAAGGTCTATGAAGCCCAGGGCAACTGCCTGGTGGCGGTCTCCGAGGGCATCCACTACGCCGACGGCACCTTCGTCTCCGAGGCCAAGACCTCCGCCACCGACGGCTTCGGCCACGCCCAACTGGGCGGTCTGGCCGCCATGCTGGCCGACGTGGTGAAGAAGGAGATGGGCGTGAAGGTCCGCGGCATTGAGCTCTCTCTCCTCCAGCGCTGCGGCGCTCATCTGGCCTCCAAGACCGACGTGGACGAGGCCTACGCCGTCGGTAAGGCCGCTGTAGAGGCTGCCGTGTCCGGCCAGACCGACTACATGGTGGGCCTGGACTGCACCCGGGACGCCTCCGGCTATCACTGCCAGACCAAACTGGTCCCCCTGACCGAGGCCGCCAACACGGAGCGGAAGGTCCCCCTGGAGTGGATCAATGCCGAGGGCAACGGTGTGAAGCAGGAATTTATCGACTATGCGCTGCCCCTGATCCAGGGGGAGATGGACCGGCCTCTGGAAAACGGGATGCCCCGGTTCGCCAAGCTGAAGAAGGTCCTGGCGAAGTGAGGTTCGCATCAATCAACAACAATAATCAACCTAAACGGGCTCCGGCAAGCTTGCCGGAGCCCGTTCCATTTATTGAGCGCAAGAATCGTTTCCCTGTTCGCAGCCGGTTGCACGGGTCTTGCCCTCATGAACAACTCGATGTGTTTCACTTCACCTCGCACTTCGGGGGATAAGCAGCATTTGTCCGGAATAGAGCTCGGGGTCTGTGAGACCGCTGGCGGCCATAATGTCCTCCTGGGCGGCGCCGTTGGCCTTGGCAATGTCCCAAAGGGTCTGCTCCCCTCTCACCGCTCGGATGATCAGAGAGGGCGTATCCTCTCCCACTTGGCGCTTCTCTCCCAGGGTCACCCTCCGGATCACGGGACAGGTCCCCTCCTCCAAACGGAGCCACCGGAAGGTCAGCGGGACGGTTACCTCCAGGCCCTCCGGCATAGTCTGGGACGAAGGATCCCGGGTGAGCTCCGCGCTCCAAAGGCAGAGCTCCCCCTCCCCCGCCGGCAAGCGGTGAGAGATGGTCTCGGTCTTTTCCAGGCCGAAGGTTTCGGTCTCCCCAACACAAAGGGCGGATACCGCGACCTCCTGGTCCAGATTCAGGTCCTCTCCCTCCCGGCGCAGTGTCGGGCGGACCAGGCGGACCTGGATGTCTTGACAGGAGGCTCCCTCCGGCTGTTCTCCCGGCCAGGGCAGGAGGATACGCGTGGACTCCTGGGCCTCGCCCCGGTCGGTGAGGGTCTGGACGGAAACCGCCTCCCGCTCTGCCTCCAGCTCGTAGATCGTGCTGTAGAGGTCCGAGAGCACCGGGATCTCCAAAGTCCGGCGCACCGCTCCCTGGGCTGTCATGGACAGGTCGATCCGGAAGGAACGGGGATCCTCTGTGTCCTGAACGCAGCTTATATCCGACAAAAGAATGGAAACCTGACAGATATCTCCGTCGGCCTCTCCCTCCATCACCTGGGAATATGGAAGTTGAAACCGCACAGGGAAACATACGCCTGCCCCATCCCGGCAGAGAAGGTCCAATACGGCCTCTCCCTTGAACAGGAGCTTATCGCCGACCACACGGGCCTCTGTGCACAGGCAGCGGGCCTCCAGGGACAGCACCTCTTCCGGATCGGGCTGGCCGGCCGGGAGCGTCAGGGTGTCCTGATACGTGAAGGCTTTCTCCTGTATGCTCACCGGGAGAAAGGCCTGTACCGTCCCCTCCTGCTGGCGGATTCCCCAGGGCGCCGGGTCCTCCGCCAACGACAGGAAGGACTCCGTGCGGGGGCAGTAGGCCGTCACATCCAGACGGTAGATCGCCTTGACCAGGACCTTTCGCGAATTGAGCAGATGTACGTCCGCGGTGAGGACCCAGGGCTCCGTCCAGAGGATGCAGCCTGACGTGATGGCAGGCTCTTCCACCGTGGCGGAGAAGGGCAAGGTCACTTCCATGGCGGCCTCGCCGCTCTCTCCCTCCGGACGGTAGAGAATCGTCGTCTTGATCAGGCCGGCGAATTCTCCCCGCCCCTCCCCAGCCTCCCTCCGCTGGAGCAGGAGCCGCGGCCGGACGGCCAGGACCTCCCCCACATCGGGGCAGGCGTCCGGAACGATCATCTCCCCGCTCTCCTCCCGCTCGACCTTCCGGCGGCCGACCGCCTCCCAACAGTTGACAGTTTCCTGTCTGCATTCCAAATCCATTCTGTGACCCTTCCTTTCCCCGGAGAAGACGCGTCGCCTCCGATGTAATGGCTTCTTCTCCACACCCTATGCGGGGAAGGGCCTGTCTATGCTACCCGATGTGGAAGAGCTTTTTCAGCAGCCCCGAAAGGGCCTTGGGTGCGTTGACGATCACCATTTTCACAGCGTATTCCTCCTTTCCGGGCAAGGCGCATCCTTTCCGAGGTCTCCAACGTCGTCCAAGGGACGGCTATCCCCAGCTTTTCGGCCGCGCAAAACCACCCGTCATCCTCACGATATGCCGCAGGATGGCGGGTGGTTCCTATTTGCTCTATTCTGTTTCTTTGGGCTTCTCCCAGGGCTTGATCTCCTTGGCCATGTCATAGAGCCGCACATAGCTGCGGTGACGGCTGGGGGCGATCTCCCCCCGGTCCAGCGCGGCCAGGACGGCGCAGCCCTTTTCTTTGCAGTGGGCGCATCCCACGAACCGGCAGTCGTCCAGGTAGGGGCGAAACTCCCGGAAAGCATAGGGCAGTTGGTCCTTCTCCAGCAGCTCGTCGTCCTCAAAGGAGGAAAAGCCCGGGGTGTCCGCGATGAGACCGCCGGAGACGGGGAAGAACTCCACGTGGCGGGTGGTGTGCCGGCCCCGGCCCAGCTTCTCGCTGATCTCCCCGGTGGCCAGGGCGAACGCCGGGTCCAGAGCGTTGAGAATGCTGGACTTTCCCACCCCGGAGTTGCCGGTAAAGGCGGAGGTCTTCCCGGCCAAAAGGCTTCGCAGTTCTTCGATCCCCTGCCCGGTGGCAGCGCTGGTCCTTATGGTGTGGAAACCGGCCTTTGCATAGATGGCAAAGAGCGCCTCTGCCGGGACCAGGTCCCACTTGTTGATACATAGGATGGGCTCGCAGTTCTTACGTTCGGCAAGAGCCGCTATGCGGTCGATGAGAAAGGGATCGGTCACCGGGATTGCCCCGGAGGCGATGATCACCAGCTGGTCCAGATTGGCCACGGCCGGTCTGTGAAAGAAGTTGGTCCGGGGCAGGATCTCATCCAGGGAACCGCTGCCGTCGGGCTGGACCGTGACGGTCACCCGGTCCCCCACAAGGGGGGTGACCTTCTTGTGGCGGAATTTTCCCCGGGCCCGGCAGGTCACCAAATCATCGCCGCATTGGACGTAATAGAACCCGCTGAGGGCTTTGCGGATGACGCCCTCCCTCATAGCTCGGGCTCCTCCGGTTCTTCAATGGGCTCTGCCGGACCCTTGCTCACCTGGAGGGAGACCCCTGTCCCCTCGTCAACAGACGTGCCGGCGGGGATGCTCTGGTAGACCACCTGGCCGGCGGGGGCGTCGCTTTCTACTTCCGATACGCTGGAGACACGAAGATCCGCGCCGGAGAGGAGCGAGCGAGCGCTTTCCAGGGACTGTCCCGTCACCGTGGGCACCACAGTCTTCTCGGTCTGAGGCTCCTCCTGCTTCTCCGGCCCCTTGCTGACCTGGAGGGTCAGGGAGGTCCCCTCCTCCACCTCTGTGTTGGCGGGGATACTCTGATAGATGACCTGGCCCTGGGGCCGGTCGTTGGTCACTTCCGTGATACCGGCGATGGTCAGGCCCTGGCTGGTCAGGGTCACCCGGGCGCTCTCCAGGGTGTTGCCGGTGACGTTGGGCACCCGGACCATCTTGACCTCCACGCCCAGGCTCACCACCAGATGGACGCTGTCGCCGGGCAGGATGGGCTCTCCGGCCTCGGGAGAGACGGAGATAACGTTGCCCTCCGCCACATCGTCGGAGTATTCATACTCCGGTTCCTCCACCACAAGGCCCATAGACTCAAGCTGAGCCGCGGCCTTGTCGTAGCTCATGTCAGTCACGTCGATCATTTCCAGGTATTCCTGGCCGCCGCTGACCACAACATTGATGGTGCTCCCCTTCTCCGCCGACTGCTCGGCGGCGGGGTCCTGGGAGATGATCTCTCCCTCCTTGTACTCGTCGCTGAACTCAGTGGAGACACGGTTGACCTGGAAGTTATCCATGACCTCCGGGTCCTCATAGACCTCAGTAAGGGTCCGACCCAGGAGGTTCGGCACCTCCACCATCTCCGCCCTGTCAAACACGCCGCTGAAGAAGGCCAGCCAGAGACCCACCGCCGCGGCCACAAGACATACCACCACGACAATGGGGATCAGGAGCCTGCGGCGGCCCTCCTCTTCCTCGTAGTCTTCGTCCTCATACTCGTCCGGATCGTCGCGATCCCGACCGCCGGCGACGGCCACCGGGGTCTTGGGGCGCCCCCACTGGCGGCGGCCCTGGGTCTCGGCTGTTTCCAGCTTCTGGGTAGGCTCGTCAGGCTCAGGCTGGCTGCTGCGGAAGCTGGCCAGGTTGTAATGGAAGGTCATCTCCGGGTCCTTCCGCAGCTCCTCCAGGTCCCGCAGCATGGCCTCGGCGTTGAGGTACCGCAGGTCGATCCGGGGGGCCATGGCCTTCATGGTAATCTCCTCCAGACCCGCGGGGATCTCCGGGTTGAGTTCCCGGGGAGAGAGGGGGGTGGAGTTGATATGCTGCAGGGCCACGGACACCGGCGTGTCCCCGTCGAAGGGCAGCCGTCCGGTGAGCATCTCATAGAGGACCACACCGGCGGAATAGAGGTCAGCCCGGGCATCGATATGACTGCCTCTGGCCTGCTCAGGGGAGATATAGTGGACGGAGCCCAGGGCCTCCTGGGTGAGGGTGGAGCTCTGGGAGGCGGACATGATCCGGGCGATGCCGAAATCTGCCACCTTCACGCTGCCGTCCCGAAGGACCATGATGTTTTGGGGCTTGATGTCCCGGTGGATGATCCCTCTGCCATGGGCGTGGCCCAGGGCCTGGACGATCTGATTGGCAAAGTACAGCGCCTCCCGCCAGCTCAGATTCCCGTTCTTTTTCTGCATATACTGCTTGAGGGTGATCCCGTCGATGAGCTCCATGACGATATAGTCCAGCTCGTCGCCTTTGCTCACGTCGTAAACTGCCACGATGTTGGGATGGGACAGCATGGCGACTGCCTGAGCCTCCTCGTGGAAGCGGCGGCGGAACTCGGCGTCGGAGGCCAGGTCCTTCTTCAGGACCTTGATGGCCACGAACCGATGAAGCCGGTGGCAGTACGCCTTATAGACCATGGACATACCGCCGACGCCGATGACGTCAAGGATCTCATAGCGGTTGTCCAGCATTTTTCCAATGAGTTGATCCATGGAAGCACACTCCTTTTCTTCACTCGACCCGGAAGAGCACGATGGTCACGTTATCCGGCGCGCCACGCTCCAGAGCCTTGGCCAGAAGACGGTCGGTCATCTCCTCCGGCGTCCCCCCGGCCAGGATGTCCCGGCAGATCTCCTCGTCGGTGACCTCGCCGGACAGGCCGTCGGAGCACAGGAGGAGCACGTCCCCCCTCTGGGCCGTCTCCCGGAAGAGGTCGGCCTTGACCTTGGCCGTGGTGCCCAGGGCCCGGGTGATCAGATTGCGCTGGGGGTGGCGGCGGGCCTGCTCCGGGGTCATCTTCCCCTGGGCCACCAAATCCTCCACCACCGAGTGATCTCGTGTGAGGCGGCGGATCTCCTCCCCGCGGATAAGATAAGCGCGGCTGTCGCCCACATTCACCACCCACAGGGTCTTGTCCCAGACCAGGGCCCCCACCATGGTGGTACCCATCCCGTCGCAGGCCGGATCAGACCGGCCCCGGCGGAAGATGGCGGCGTTGGCCTCCTCCGCCGCCTTCACCAGAAGCTCGCCCTCCCGGAAATGAGACAGGATGCTTTTGAGCTTTTCCATATACTCGCCAAAGGTCTCCACCGCCATCTTGCTGGCAATGTCCCCGGCGTTGGCGCCGCCCATGCCGTCACAGACCACGCCCCAGGCCCGCCTGGGGCCCAGAACGGCGGAGGCGCAGGCGTCTTGATTGCTGCGGCGCACGATCCCTTTGTCGGTCTTTGCAAAGACTGAGATCATCCCGCATCCTCTCCTTTCCGCCCTGCCGTCATGGCCTTCCGCCGGAGCTGACCGCAGGACGCGTCGATATCGCTGCCCAGCCGCCGCCGGACAGTCGCTGTGATCCCCCGTTCCTCCAACTGCTTCTGGAAGGCCGCCACCCGGCGGCTGGGCCGGAGGGGGCTCTCCTCCACATGGTTCAGGGGGATGAGATTCACATGGGCAATGGTCCCCGCCAGCCGATCAGCCAGAAGCCGGGCGTGGCGGGGAGTGTCGTTTACCCCGTCGATGAGGGCGTATTCATAGGAGATCCGGCGGCCGGTTTTCTGGAAATACCGGCGGCAGGCGTCCAGCAGGTCGTCCACCGGATAAGCACGGTTCACCGGCATGAGCCGGGAACGGGTCTCGTCGTCCGCCGCGTGGAGGGAGACCGACAGGGTCAGCTGCAGGCCCTCCTCCGCCAGGCGGTCAATCCCCTTGACCAGCCCGCAGGTGGACAGGGAGATGTGCCGCATCCCGATGTTCTTCCCCGCCGGGTGGTTCACCAGGGTCAGGAACCGCATGACGTTCTCATAGTTATCCAGCGGCTCCCCGATGCCCATGAGAACGATATTGGAAATGGGAGCGCCGGAATCCTTTTCGGTGAAGATGACCTGGTCCAGCAGCTCCCCCGCCGTCAGGTCCCTTACCTTGCCTCCCTGGGTGGAGGCGCAGAAGGCACAGCCCATGGCGCAGCCAACCTGAGAAGAGATGCAGACGGAGTTGCCGTGGTGATAGCGCATAAGGACGGATTCCACACAGTTGCCGTCCGCCAGTCTCCAGAGATATTTTATGGTGCCGTCCTGCTTCGAGACCTGCTTTCGCTCCACCGCAGGCGCGGAGAAGCCCGCGGCGGCCACCTCCTCCCGGAGGGACTTGGGCAGGTCGGTCATCTCGTCCACGGAGGTCACCCCCCGGCTGAACCACTGGAAAAGCTGCTTACCACGAAACGCTGGCTGCCCGAGGTTTTTGCACCAGGCGGTGAGCTCCTCAGGGGTCATAGAGCGCAAATCTGTCATTTGACCTCGCCTCCCCTGCGGAATTTTGCCAGGAAGAAGCCGTCCGTCCCCAGACGCTGGGGCCAGAGGGTGCATCGTCCGCTCTCCACGGCGCCCAGAGGGCCGGGCAGGGTAAACCCTTCCGTCTGGAAGTCGGGGTGAGTGGACAGAAACGCGTCGGCGACCCTTTCGTTCTCTGCCTCCAACAGGGTGCAGGTGGCATAAAGCAGCGTGCCGCCGGGGCGGACATACCGGCAGACATTGTTCAGGATATCCAACTGGACCTTGGGCAAGCCCGCCAGGTCCTTGGGGTCCTTGTAGCGGATCTCCGGCTTTTTCCGGATGACCCCCAGGCCGGAACAGGGCACGTCGGCCAGGACCGCGTCGAAATATCCCTCCCACTGGGGGCGAAAGGTCTTGCCGTCGATGACCCGGGCGGTGATGGTTTCCAGGCCCAGCCGCCGGGCTCCCGCCTCGATGAGGGCCTTTTTATGGGTGTGAATATCGCAGGAGATAATCTCTCCCGCATCCTCCATGGCCAGCGCCGCCGCAAAGGACTTTCCTCCCGGTGCGGCGCAGGCATCCAAGACCTTGTCCCCTGGCTTAGGGTCCATGGCCAGGACGGCCAGGCGGGCGGCGGGGTCCTGTGCGTAAATCAAGCCCTCCTTGTAGGCTGTCCGCTCCGCCAGATCGCCGGTGGCGGACAGAATCAGGCAGCCGGGCAGCCAGGGATGGGGCTGCACGGCGACGCCCTCCGCCTCCAGACTGGCCGTCGTCTCCTCCAACGTAGTCCGGGTGGTATTCACCTGGACAGTCACCGGCGGCTCGCCGTTGTCCCATTGGAGCAGGGGCTCTAACTCGTCCTCAGGCAGACGGGAAGCAAAGGACTCCACCAGCCAACGAGGATGGCTGTAGAGCAGGGAGAGATAAGAGGTTCGATCCGTCCGATCCAGGGCGGGCAGGTCGTTCAGGCGGCGGGCCAGGGCCCGGAGAATGCCGTTGACCAACCCGGCGGCCCGGGGATTCTTGCAGTGCTTTTTGGTCAGCTCCACCGCCTCACTGACGGCAGCGCTGGCCGGGATCTTATCGAGAAAGAGCATCTGATACAGCCCGATACGCAGTCCGTTGCGCACCTTGCTCTCCATCTTCTCCAGCTTCATGCTGGCGCACTGCTGAAGGTAGAAGTCCAGCAGCAGGCGGTTCTGGAGGACGCCGAAGCACAGCCGGGTGGCCAGGGCCGCGTCCCGGCGGTCCAGCCCCGCGTCCCGGATGGCCTTTTGCAGATGTCCATTGGACCAAGCCTTCTGCCGGTCCATGGCGGTGAGGGTCAACAGGGCAGCCTCGCGTGCCGACGCCATACCGTCGCCTCCTTTCTCGTCACAGGATGGATTCGTTTATCCCACCGGGACGGGATGTCCCCGCAGGTAGTCGGCGGCCTTCATCCGCTTGCCGCCGTCGGCCTGGAGCTCCAGGATCTCCAGCACCGTTCCGCCGCCGCAGGCCAGCTTCAGGCCCTTTTTGTCCGCAGCGATCACCGTGCCGGGAGCCTTCCCGGTGGTCTCGTCCGCCACGGCGGTGGAAAGGATCTTGCAGCGGACGCCGTTGAGCGCAGTCACCGCCGCAGGCCAGGGGATCAGGCCCCGGACCTGGTCGTGGAGGGCCCGGGCAGGGCGCGTAAAGTCCATGGGAGACAGGGCCCGGCTGAGCATGGGCGCGTAGGTCACCTGTTCCTCCGCCTGGGGGATGGGCGTCAGGGTCCCCGCCTGAATGGCCGGAATGGTCTCCGCCAGCAGATCGGCGCCCAGTTGGGCCAGACGATCGTGGAGAGACTCTACCGTCTCGTCGGGGTCAATGGGGGTGGCGGTCTGGGCCAGGATATCCCCGGCGTCCAGGGCTAAGACCATCTTCATGATGGTAACGCCGCTCTCCTTCTCCCCATTGAGGATCGCCCAGTGGATGGGGGCGGAGCCCCGGTACTTGGGCAGAAGGGAGGAGTGGACGTTGACGCAGCCGTATTTCGGCGCGTCCAGAATGTCCTGGGGCAGGATCCGTCCGTAGGCTGCCACCACGATGAGCTCGGGGGCCAGCTCCCGGACGATGGCCAGGGCGGTCCCGTCCTTCATCTTTTCCGGCTGATAGACCGGGACGTCATGGGCCAGAGCGCACACCTTGACCGGTGGGGGCTGGAGCTTCATCCCCCGATTCTTGGGCTTGTCCGGCTGGGTGAAGACGCCGACGATGGTGTGGCCGGCGGCGATCAGGGCCTCCAGGGAGGGCACCGCGAAGTCCGGCGTCCCCATAAACAGGATCTTCAAGGCTCAGCCCTCTTCGCTCTCTGCAGACTGAGACAGGATCTTATCCACTTCGTCCTCGGTGAAGAGCCGGTCGGCGTGCTCGTAGTACATGTGGCCGTCCAGATGCTCGATCTCGTGGCAGAAGCACCGGGCGGTGATGCCCTCCCGCTCGTACTCCACGACGGCGCCGGTGCGGTCCTGGGCCTTGATCTTCACCTTCATGGGGCGCTTTACGATGCCGTACATCCCCGCCAGGCTCAGGCAGCCCTCAAAGCCCTCCTGCTCCCCCTCCTGACTGAGGATTTCAGGATTGATAAGCTCCAGATAGGTGGTCTCGTCTTCGTCCAGGATGACGCACACCCGGCGGAGGATCCCGATCTGGGGGGCCGCCAGGCCCAGCCCGCCGGACTGCTTCAGGGTATCGGTCATGTCGCCCAGAAGCCCGGCCAGCTTGGCGTCGAACTTGGTGATGGGGTGGCAGACCTTGTGCAGGGCGGGATCGTCCTTCTGTAAAATCGTCTTGATCATGGTAGGGTCCTTCCTTCCTCGGTAGTTTCTTTCTGGTAGGGATCGAAAGCGATCGGATCATACTTTAATCCATGGGGTTAACGTCCATCAGCAGAGACAGGCCGCGGTTGACCTTGTCCTGCTGGGCGGTCCGGATGAGCTGCGCCAAAACGCTCCGGGTCTCCCGGTCGTTTTTTCCTTTGAGCAGGAGGCGGTAACGGTAGCGGTCGTTGACCTTCACCACCCCGGCGGGGGCGGGCCCCAATACCTCTGTGGCCTCTCCCCGTTTCCTCCGCTGGTCCGCCCAGGGCTCCAGGCTCCGGCGGAGCATGGCGCAGGCCCGGAGGACCTGGGTCTCCTCCAATCCCGACACGGTCAGGCGGAAGAGGTCGCAGAAGGGCGGGAACCAGAGCGCACGGCGCATCTCCCGCTCCCCCTCGTAAAAGGCGTCGTAGTCCTGGCGGGCGGCCATCTCGATGACGTCGTTTTCCGGGCTCCAGGTCTGGATCACCGCCCGGCCCGGCTTGTCCCCCCGCCCCGCCCGGCCCACTACCTGGGTCAGCAGGGAGAAGGTCCGCTCGGCGGCCCGATAATTGTCCACATAGAGGGACAGGTCTGCGTCTATGACCCCCACCAGGGTGACATTTTCAAAATCCAGCCCCTTGGCCACCATTTGGGTGCCCAGGAGGATGGGGATCTTTTTCTTGCGGAAGCGGTCCAGCAGGACCTCATGGGAACGGGTAGCGCTGACGGTGTCGGCGTCCATCCGCATGACCTCCGTCCCCGGCCAGAGGGCCTCCAGCTCCTCCTGGAGCTTCTGGGTCCCCACGCCGACGAAACGGAATCGTCCGGCACAGGCGGGACAGAGAACCGGCAAGGGCTGAGAGTACCCGCAGTAGTGGCACATCAGCCGGCCGTTGGCGCTATGGTAGGTCAGGTGGACGGAGCACCGGGGGCAGGAGGGGGATTCCCCGCAGTCCCCGCACACCGCCATGCGGCTGTTGCCCCGGCGGTTGAGGAACAGGATGCTCTGCTCCCCCCGGCGGAGGTTTTCCTCCAGCTCCTCCCGCAGCAGTTCGGATAAGCCCGTCTCGTTTCCCTGCCGAAGCTCCTGCTTCATATCGGCCAGGGTCACGTTGGGCAGGTGTTTTTCATTGAAACGTTTACTCACCGTAAAGAGGTGATACCGCCCGGTCTCAGCGGCGTAGCGGCTCTCCACCGCGGGGGTGGCGGAGCCCAGGACCAGCAGGGCCTTGCTCTGGGCGCAGCGGTACTTGGCCACCTCCCGGGCATGGTAGCGGACCATGCTTTCGGACTGGTAGCTCCCCTCCTGCTCCTCATCCAAAATGATAAGGCCCAGGTCGCGCACCGGCGCAAAGACGGCGGAACGGGTCCCGATGACCACGGACGCCAGGCCCTCCTTTACCCGCTTCCACTCATCGTAGCGCTCCCCCGTGGGCAGACAGCTGTGGAGCACCGCCACCTGCTTTCCGAAGTGGGAGAGAAAAATGCGGAGCAGATTGGGCGTCAGGGCGATCTCCGGGACCAGGACGATGGCTCCTTTCCCCCGATCCAGGGCGTCCCGGATGAGATGGAGGTAGACCTGGGTCTTTCCGGAGCCGGTAACGCCGTAGAGAAGGGCCGCCTGGGGCTCTCCGGCGGTCATCAGAGCGGACAAGCCCTCATAGGCAAGCTGCTGCTGGTCATTGAGCTGAGACAGGGGCTCCGGCTCCCCCATTGGGGGCAGCTCATGGCGGAAGACCTCCCGGCTCTCCAGGGTAAGGACTCCGTTCTTCTGCAGGGTCTTGATGGTGGACATGGACGCGCCGGTAAAGTAGCACAGCTCCTTTACACTGACGCTGCCCAAACCGGCCAGAAGCTCGGCCACATCATAGTGCAGGGGGGACCGGGTCCGTTTGCGGCGGGTCAGCTCCAGGGCCTCCTCCGGCGGCATGGCCAGGACGGCGATCTTTTCCGTCTTGTCCCCTACCTTCCGCTTGGCCTGGGCGGTGCGGGTCACCAGACCGGCCTGCTTCAGCTTCTTCAGCACGGCCTTGGGGTCCCTGACCCCCTCCAGCGCCTTGATCCGGTCCAGGGAAGCCTCCCCGCCCGCGGCGTAAAGCAGATCCAGGACCTGCCGCCCCCTGGGGATCTCCGCCGCAAGCCGGTCCGCTTCCTCCCGGTCCACACCGGGGGTCACCGCCCAGCTCTCACGGAGAACATACCAGAGCCCGGTAGGGAGCATGGTCAGCGCGGCGGACCAAACGGTGCAAAAAAACTGCTCCCGCATCCACAGCGCCAGCCGAATGGCCTCCCGGTCCAGGACCGGCGCGTCGTCCAGCAGCGCGCCGATGGATTTCAGGCGGCCTTTGGGCGGCTCCCCGTCCTCCACCGACAGCACCAGGCCCTCGCACAGGCGGTTGGCTGTCCCAAAGGGAACCACCACCCGCATACCGGGCAGGACCCGCTCCGTCAATTCCGGCGGGATCCGGTAGGTATAGGGCAGGTCAATGGCAAAGGTGGCAGCGGACAGGGCGATCTTGGCAAGCTTCATGAGACGGTCCTCTCCCGGCTCACAGAACGTCGGCGTCCTCCGGTCCGGCAGTCTCCTCCGCAGGCTCACCGGCGGCCTCCTCCTGGGCAGCCAGGAAGGCGGCCTCCACCTCAGTGGGCTCCGCGGCGGGCGGGGTCAGGTCAGGGACCTTGCCCTCGGCGATCTCCCGGATGGCGATGCTCACGGGCTTGTCGTCCAGCATCTCCCCGGCTTCCTCAGCCTCGTTGGCGATCTGGCGGGCCCGGGCGGCCACCACGTTCACCAGCTTGTAACGGCTGGGCACCTGCTCCAGCAGTTCGTTCATGGCGGGATACAGCATCATAACGAATCACTCTCCTTGTCGATCAAATGGATGCGCCGTTCCATCCGGCAGCCTGCGGCAGTGAGGATCGCCAGGACCTCCCGGGCCGCGTTGTCTACCGTGTCGTTGACGACGACGTAGTCATAGTGTACGATCTCCTTCGCCTCTCTCCGGGCCGTCTCCAGCCGCTGGGCGATCTTCTCCTCAGAGTCCGTTCCCCGGGCGTGGAGCCGCCGGGACAATTCCTCAAAGGAGGGCGGGATCAGAAACAGGGTCACGGCCTCGGGCAGCTTCTCCCGGACCTTGGCCGCCCCCTGGACCTCGATATCCAGGAGCACGTCCACTCCCTTATCCAGCTTCTCCCGGATGACCTCCATGGAGGTCCCGTAGTAGTTGCCCACATATTCGGCATACTCCAGGAACTCGCCCCGGGCGATTCGTTCCTCAAAGTCCTCCCGGGTGACGAAATAATAGTTGACGCCGTGGACCTCCCCCTCTCTGGGGGCGCGGGTGGTAAAGGAGACAGAAAAATACAGCTCGGGGCGCTCCTTTAAAACCTGGGCGATGACCGTGCTTTTGCCAACGCCCGAGGAGCCCGAGACCACCAGCAGCGTTCCTCTCTTCATACTTCCTCCTCCGCGGCCGGCTCCTCCCGCCCGTTGAACCGGCCGGCGACAGTCTCCGGCTGGAGGGCGGACAGGATGATGTGGTCGCTGTCTGTAATGAGCACGGCCCGGGTCCTTCTCCCGTAGGTGGCGTCTACCAGACTCCCCCGGTCTCTGGCGTCCTGGACCATGCGCTTGATGGGGGCGGACTCCGGGCTGACGATGGCGATGAGCCGGCTGGCCGAGACCATGTTGCCAAAGCCGATGTTGATGAGCTTCATGGGGTCCTCTCCTCCATTCTATCATTCAATATTCTGTACTTGCTCGCGGATCTTCTCGATCTCGCCCTTGATCTCCACCACCAGGCGGGACATCTCCACGTCGCTGCACTTGGAGCCGATGGTGTTGGCCTCCCGGTTGAACTCCTGGATGAGGAAGTCCAACTTCCGGCCGATGGCCCCGCCCTTGGTCAGCATTTCTTCCAACTGAGACAGGTGGCTGCGCAGGCGGACGGTCTCCTCGTCCACCGCTACCTTGTCGGCAAAGATGGCCGCCTCGGTGAGGATGCGGCTCTCGTCGATCTGGGTGGCGGCAAGGACCTCCTCCATCCGCTGGCGGAGCTTTTCCCGGTATTCCACCACGGTGGCCGGAGAGCGCTTCTCCACCTCGGTAAGCAGCGCGGTGATGGCGGCGGCCTTTTCCCGGATATCCCGGGCCAGGGCCTGCCCCTCCCGCTCCCGCATGGCGTTGAAGTCGTCCAAGACCCCGTCCAGAACCTGAGCGATATCTCCCGCGATGACCTCAGCGTCTCCCTGGTCCTTTTCCACCAGGAACACGTCCGGGAACCGGGAGAGCAGGGAAACCGAGATATCGTCCCGGAGCCCGTAGGCGGCCCGCATCTGCGTCAGGGCGCTGTAATACCCGTCGGCCACAGGCTTATTCAGCTTCACGTCCACCTTGTCGGCGGCGGAGCTGTCGATGGAGACGAAGACGTCCAGCTTGCCCCGCCCTACCTTTTTCTGGACCAGAGACTTGATGGTATCCTCGGCAAAAACGTAGACCCGGGGGATCTTGACAGAGCAGTCCAGGTACCGGTTGTTCACCGCCCGGACTTCTATGGTGATGGTACGGTCATGGAGGACCTGTTCCCCCCGGCCGTACCCGGTCATACTGCGGATCAATCAAAACACTCCTTTATTGGGATATGGGCCTTTACCGACAGGAATTGCACAGGCAGTTCAGGCAGCAAAGGGTGGTGCACAGGGTGGCCAGGTCGTCGCCGCCTCCGCCGTAGGTCCCACGGGTGGCCGTCATGCCCATGGCGTTGAGGGCCTGGCGGTACTCAAAATTGGTGGGGTCCATGTTGCAGGCGGTCCAGAAGTTCTGCCTGGCCTCGTCCAGCCAGCCCTTTCGGTAGGCAATGGTCCCTGTGAGGTAGTACCACTCGGCGCTGCGGTTGGTGGACATCTGCAGCAGGCTCTCCGCCTCGGAGAGATTTCCCTGGTTGATAAGCTGCCGCACCTGGCCAAAGACCGTAGACTGTCCGCCGTAGCTGGTCTGCCCGCCGGACTGGCCGCCGCCGGAGGTCTGATAGCCCCCCTGGGTGCGCATCTTCACCACCATGTCGTAGGCCTCGTTGATCTCCTTCATTTTGGCCTCGGCCAGATCGGCCAGAGGGTTGTCGTTGTAGTTGTCTGGGTGATATTTTTTCACCAGCTCCCGATAGGCCCGCTTGATCTCTTCATCACTGGCAGAGGGACTGACGCCCAGCACCTGATAGGGGTCGCTCATGTTGCTTCCAACTCCTTCATCCCGGACCGTTTCACCCGGTCCGCTCTATGTCTGTCCGCCGAGGGCTCGGCGCGTTTTCTTTCGCTGCTTCCATTGGCCTGTAAACACCGCCTCTTCCACCGCGGGAAGGCCGGCGCCCAAAATGTGGTCCAGCAGAGGTTCCCATACGTCCCAGTCCACCAGAGCCAGGGCCGTTCGGGCCAGGCCCAGAGAGGTCCGCATGGTCTCCCGCAATCGTTCCTGTCCCGCCTCCGGCTCCGGCCCAAACAGGGCCAGAACGGGGTTATAGCTGCCGGTGGCGGCGTCCTCTGTCCGATCATCCCAGGCGTCGGCCAGGTAGATCCACCGGCCCACATGGTAGAGGATCTGCGCTGTGGCGCTGGACCGGGCCGCCGGTTGGGTCTCGATGGCGGCCGCCTGAAGGATCCGGGCAAAGGTGTCCGCCGGGCGGTCCAGGGAGGGGAGGTTCTCCTCCTCCATGGCATGAAGCTCATCCAGGCAGTCCGCCACTGTCCGGTCAAAGGCCGGGCGGAGCTCCGCAGCGGCACGATAATGTCCTTTCAGAAAGACCATGGCGGTCCGGGCGGCCAGCTTTTCCCACCAGCGCCCGTCCCGGAGGGAATCCTTCAGCTTCCACCAGGTCAGGATCACGCTCTCATCCGCCGCGGCGTCCAGGGCGGGACCGCCGGTCCAGCAGGCACGCTTTTTCCATGGGCGGGCCGGGCAGGTCCGGCAGGCACAGGCCTCGGTCTCGCCGGGGGCCAGCAGCAGGGCCAGAAACACAAAATCGTAATTCAGGATAAATCGAGCCGTCCAGCCATACCGGACGCCCAAGGTCATGCACAGGCCGCAGTATACGGCCTCATACCGTCGGGCCTCCTCTTCCGGCAGGACGTCTGGGATAGCTCTTACATACCCGAACACGCCTTTTTGACCTCCACGATGTGGAAGCGCAGGCCGCCGCTCTTCTTCATGTGCCGGTCCCAGGCCACGGCGATCAGGATACCGATGACAAAGCCCAGCAGGGCAAAGAGCATCATGGGGCCCTCACTGAGAGACAGGGTGGCCGCCGCGATGCCGTAGACCACCAGGGCCAGCACCAGAGGCAGCAGATAGACGATGGCGGCGGATTTCATGAATGGCGCGTTCTCACTGCGGAGACGGACCACGTCGCCGGTCCGGGCGCTGATGTCGTTGAAGGCGGTGACCACCTTTTCCGTCTGTACGATGACATGCTCGCAGCCGGCGCAGTCGGCGCAGCTGTGGGCGGCGCCGCAGGCGGTCCCCCGCTCCACGGATACCTGGGCCATGCCGTTGCCCAGCAATTTCTTTACCACTGCGATCTGTTCCATACTTGTTCCTCCTGTCACAGTTGTACGCGTTGATCGATAGGATGGGGCAGCGGGAACTCATTCCTCTGCCCGCTGAAGCCGGAGGGCAATGCTGTAGTGACTGCCCAGAATCCCGGCGGCCTCCTGCCCCTCACCGGTGAGGGCAATGCTCACGGGGATCCGCTGGAGGGAGCCGTCTGTGGCGCAGCCGGAGAGGTCCGCGGTGACAGAAATGTCCTCCTGGACCAGGCCCGCCAGAGATTCGGCAGGGCCTCGCGCCCAGACATAGAGGTAGTCGCTGACAAGCTCCGGTGTGTAGCCGGCCGGAATATTCTCCAGATCGATCCGGGCGGTCTCCACCGGCACCTGAAGGCTGGTGAGCCCCTGCATGGTCAGCCGGACCGAGGCATACTCCGGCGCGTTCCACCCCTCCGCATCCGCCGGGATCTTAATGGGCAGATAGTAGGATGCCCCGTCAAACACGTCGCTCAGGTCGATCTCTCCCAGAGAGATGTAGGCGGGAAGCTCTTCGTCCTCCTGCTCCGCAACCAGGGTGACCGTCTCCGGCGTGATGATGCACGTTACATCATCCCCTGTGGCTCCGCCGCCGTCGATGAGATCTACGGTCAGCGGCACCTGGGCCACCTTCCGCACGGGAACCGTGACCTCCACCGCAGACACGTCGGTGGTGACGTTGGCCACATCTGCCGGCAGCCCCTCTTCTGTCATCAGGATAAACGGGCTTTGGACCGTCAGGGTGGACGAGAGCTCTTCCTCCTCCACCTGGGCCAGGGCATAGGATATTTTACCCAGGGTGTCTTCCGGGCCGGTGAGGGTCAAGGTGTCAGGAGAAACAGTGACCCTTCCGGTCCGGTATCCTTCCGCCTCGCTCCCCATGAATTCCCCCCGGACGGGGATGGTCTTGGTGGTCTGGGGCTTCACTGTAACAGTCACCTTCAGATCGTCATAGTGCGAGATGGTGACATTGTCGGTGTTGACGTTGGCCGGGTAATTCAGCCGGCTGGTCAGGGTCCAGTCCCCGGGCCCGGTCACCGAGGAGACGTCCAGGGTGAGGGTCACGTTCTTCCGGCTGATCTTCATAAGGGTCTTTTTCTTTCCGCTCAGACGGATGGTAACGGTGTCCTTGCTCAGGTCCGTGACCATGAGGCCGTTTTCCGTTAAGACCTCCTCCCCCTGAAGCTGGATGGGAAGGTCCCCCAGGCGGGCAGTACCGGTGGGGTTCTCCACATTGATCACGTAGAGCCACAGGACCATGGCCACCACAATGGCCAGGATGAGCTGGAAAACCTTTTGATTCTTTTTACGCGTCCTCATGGCGCCTCCTCCCTTCCCGGCCGGACCGTCTGGTCCGCCGGTCATCCTCCTGACGGGGGAGAAGCTCGTTGCGCAGCACCCGGCCCAGGGTTTCCGGGGACAGGTGGCGGCGCAGGTTCCCGCCGATGCTGACGGATATGGCCCCGGTCTCCTCGGAGACGATGGCCACCACAGCATCGGAGCGTTCACTCATGCCCAGGCCGGCTCGGTGCCGCATCCCCAGGTCCTTGCTCAGGTTCATGCTCTCGGACATGGGGAGCATACAGGCCGCGGCGGCGATCTTCCCTTTTCGGATGATGACCGCGCCGTCGTGCAGGGGGGCCTTGGGGTAAAAGATGTTTTTCAGCAGCTCGCTGCTCACCGAGGACTGGAAGGCAGTCCCGGAGGAGATCACGTTGGACAGGTCGGTGGTCCGCTCGAAGACGGTCAGGGCGCCCACCCGGTTCTTGGCCATCTCGCCGTAGGCCACCACCGTCTCGCTGATGGCCTTTTCCAACTCAGTAGACGGCGCGTCCTCCCGGAAAAACCGGGAAATGGAGACGCTGTTGGTGCCGATCTGCTCCAGGAACCGGCGGATCTCCGGCTGGAAAATGATGACAAGGGCCAGCAGGCCCAGCTCCACCGCCTTGCTGAGCATGAAGTTGATGGCGTTGAGGTTGAACTGATAAGACAGCCACAGGGCCACCATCAGCAGCAGCAGGGCCTTGGCCACCTTGGCGGCGTTGGTCCGCTGGAGAAGACCGATGACTTTGTACGCGATATAGGTCAGGATGGCGATGTCGATGACATCGGAGAGGGTGATCAGGCGCACGTATTCCACCGCAGAGTGGAGATATTGCAGAATTGACGACATCGACTTCACCTCCCCTTGTCGGCAGAGGGACCGGCCTGTGTCAGCAGGCTCCCAGACTGGTCCCATTTTATTTCATAGCAATTCAAGTTATTATATCTGATTTTTCTCTGCGGTGCAAGCCTTATTTATGATGGATATGCGGGAGGCCGGAAAGGCCCGATCCTCGCGTTTTTCTCTCCTTATCTCTCGCGCAGATTATCCGGAACCAGGGCCGCAAAGCTGCTTCTTCGGGATATAGAAGCGTGCATCCCTCCTTATAGAGCAGATTGTAAACCCTACACTTATAGAGCGGATTGTAACCTTTTCCTTCTTGAATTTCCCCTTCCCATGCAGTATAATCCATTCAATATGAATACAATAGTCCTTTAGAGCGAGGCGAATCCATCCATGCTCAACATCGTGTTGGTAGAACCTGAGATTCCTATGAACACCGGCAATATCGCCCGGACCTGCGCCGCTACCCGGAGCAGGCTCCATCTGGTCAGACCCCTGGGGTTTGACATCAGCGACCGGGCAGTCAAGCGGGCGGGGCTGGACTACTGGCCCATGGTGGATCTCCACGTCTACGACGATCTGGAGGACCTCTTTCAGAAAAACAGCATCCAGGACCTGTGGCTGGCCACCACCAAGGCCCCCCAGGCCTATGACCGGGCCGTCTTCCGGGACAACTGCTGGCTCTTCTTCGGCAAGGAGACCGCCGGCCTGCCCGAGGCATTCCGTCTGGCCCACGCTGACCGGTGCGTCCGCATCCCCATGCGGCCGGACGCCCGCAGCCTCAATTTAGCAAATTCCGTGGCGATCCTCACCTATGAAGCGCTTCGGCAGATGGGGTTTCCCCAACTCAGCGGCGAGGGCGAGATGGGGAGTCTTCTGCCAACGCCCTCCCCTTCCTCCATATAGCGGAGAGCGCCCCGCTCCCGGATCGCTCTTTTGAAGCGCGGTCTAATGGCCCATACCAATCGGAACCATTCGCAAGCGCGGCCGCGGAGACGGCAGAGACGTCGCCATCCTTTCGGAAATCATCCGGGCTGCCAATCAGGAATGCGCCTTCCCATACGGGAGACTGTATGGATCAAAGCATCTCATGTAAGAGGAGATCCTATATGAAAACGCCTACAACCCTTATCATCATGGACGGCTTCGCCCTGGGGGACGACATCCCCGGCAACGCCGTCCGGGCGGCCAAGACGCCCCAGCTTGACTACCTCTTCTCCCAGTATCCCTTCTGTCAGCTCTCCGCCTCCGGGCTGGATGTGGGCCTGCCGGAGGGACAGATGGGCAACAGCGAGGTGGGCCACACCAACATCGGCGCCGGCCGGGTGGTCTTTCAGGACCTGCCTCGGATCAGCCGGGCCATCGAGGACGGCAGCTTTTTTGAGAACCCCGCGTACCTGAAGGCCGTGAAGGCCTGCAAGGAGTCCGGCGGCGCCCTCCATCTGATGGGCTTGCTGTCCGACGGCGGCGTGCACAGTCACATCACCCATCTGTACGCCCTGCTGGAGCTGGCCAAGCGCCATGGGCTGGAGAAGGTCTTTGTCCATGTATTCCTGGACGGGCGGGATGTCTCCCCCACCTCCGGCCTGGGCTTCGTCCAGGCTCTCCAGGAAAAGCTGGCGGAGCTGGGCGTGGGAAAAATCGCCGACATCTCCGGGCGGTACTACGCCATGGACCGGGACAGCCGCTGGGAGCGCCTCCAGCGGGCCTATGACGCCATGGTCCACGGGGACGCGCCTGTCATAGACGACCCTGCCGCCGCGGTGCAGGCCTCCTATGACGCCGGCGTCACCGACGAGTTTATGGAGCCTGTGATCTGCGATCCCCATGGGCGCATCCAGTCCGGGGACAGCGTGATTTTCTACAACTTCCGGCCCGACCGGGCCCGGGAGATCACCCGGAGCCTCACGGACCCCGCCTTTGGCAAGCTGGTGCGGAAAAAGGGGTTCTTCCCCCTGACCTTTATCTGCACCACGGAGTATGACGCCTCTCTTCCCAATGTCACGGTGGCCTTCCCCCACGAGCCCCTGGTGAATATTTTCGGGGCCTATCTCAGCCAGTTGGGCATGACCCAGCTTCGCATCGCGGAGACCGAGAAGTACGCCCATGTGACCTTCTTCTTCAACGGCGGTCAGGAGGCCGTCTTCCCCGGGGAAGACCGGGTGCTCATCCCCTCCCCCAAGGTCGCCACCTACGATCTCCAGCCGGAGATGAGCGCGGAGGCCATCACCGAGGAGGTCATCGCCCGGATCGAGAGCGGGACCTACGACGTGATCATCCTCAACTTTGCCAACTGCGACATGGTGGGGCACACCGGCGTCTTTGAGGCCGCGGTCAAGGCCGTGGAGACCGTAGACCACTGCGTGGCCCAGGTGGTGAAGGCTACCTCGGACATGGGCGGCGTGGCTCTCATCACCGCCGACCACGGCAACGCGGAGATCATGCTGGACGAAGAGGGCAAGCCCTTTACCGCCCACACCACCAACCCGGTGCCCTTCTGCATCGTGGGCGCCGACGTGCGTCTCCGGGACGGCCGCCTGGCGGATATCGCCCCCACCATGCTGGATCTGATGGGCCTGAACAAGCCCGCGGAAATGGACGGAAAGACGTTGATTATTTAAGTATGTACGACCGGACCGCCCTTCGGCGGGCCGCAGGAACCACTGAACTTGCAAAGGAGCGAATGACACTATGAAGCAGATGATCGAAATCGTAGATGTGCTGGGCCGGGAGATCCTGGATTCCAGAGGCAACCCCACCGTGGAAGTGGAAGTCTTCCTGGACGACGGCACCATGGGCCGCGCGGCAGTGCCCTCCGGCGCTTCCACCGGGATCTATGAGGCCTATGAGCTGCGGGACGGCGACAAGAGCCGCTACATGGGCAAGGGCGTGTCCCAGGCCGTGGAGTATGTGAACACGGAGATCGCCGAGGCCCTGGTTGGGCTCAACGTCCTGGACCAGCCCTATATCGACAAGCTCCTCATCCAGTTGGACGGCACCCCCAACAAGAAGCGCATCGGCGCCAACGCCATCCTGGGCGCTTCCCTGGCCTGTGCCAAGGCCGCCAGCGAGTGCCTGGGGATGCCTCTGTACACCTATCTGGGCGGCGTCAACGCCAAGACTCTGCCGGTGCCCATGATGAACATCCTCAATGGCGGCGCTCACGCCACCAACAACGTGGATATCCAGGAGTTCATGGTCATGCCCGTGGGGGCCAAGACCTGGAAGCAGGCCCTCCAGATGTGCGCCGAGGTCTTCCACACCCTGAAGACCGTCCTGAAGGAGAACGGCACCCCCGCCGCCGGCGTAGGCGACGAGGGCGGCTATGCTCCCAACCTGGCCAAGGACGAGGACGCCCTGAAGGCCATTGTCCAGGCCATCTCCGCCGCCGGCTACAAGCCCGGTGAGGATTTCATGATCGCCATGGACGCCGCCACCTCCGAATGGTACAACGAGGAGACCGGCAAGTATGACCTGCCCAAGGCCGGGGTCACCATGACCCGCCAGGAGATGGCCGACATGTGGAAGGACTTCGTGGACCGCTATCCCATCATCTCCCTGGAGGATGGCATGGGCGAAAACGACTGGGAAGGCTGGAAGCTCCTCACTGACGCCATCGGCGATAAGGTCCAGCTCGTGGGCGACGACCTCTTCGTCACCAACACCGAACGCCTGAAGGCCGGCATCGAGAAGGGCGTTGCCAACTCCATCCTCATCAAGGTCAACCAGATCGGCACCCTCACTGAGACCATCGACGCTATCCAGATGGCCAATCGGGCAGGCTATACCGCCGTGGTCTCCCACCGCTCCGGCGAGACCGAGGACACCACCATCGCCGACCTGGCCGTGGCCCTGAACGCCGGCCAGATCAAGACCGGCGCGCCCAGCCGCACCGATCGTGTGGCCAAGTATAACCAGCTCCTGCGGATCGAGGAAGAGTTGGACGAGTCCGCCCTTTACCTCGGCAGAGACGCGTTCTTCAATCTGAAGTAAGGTTTTATCCAAACGTATATGCGCGGCACAGAGGCATCCTTCGTGCCGCGCTTTTTGTTTGTAAGCCGTCAGCCTCAGAATATTGTAACATTTTTGTTACGATTTCGTGATCTTTTGGACTTTTTCCTCCATTTATGGCATACTGTTTTGTATCCGCATAACAGACACGATATACATAAATCACAAATTCTTGTATTTCATCTTTTCAACCATAGAAAGGAGGCCATCCCTTTGACGCAAATGAAACGATCCCTCTCCTGGGCCTTGGCCCTGGTTCTCTCCCTTTCCCTGCTCCCCCTTCCGCTGGCCCATGCTGCTGACCGTCCAACCGTTGCCAGCAGTATCATGGTCCAGGCCGCGGCTCCCGGCAAGCCTGTGGTCAACGCGCTCTCCTCTGTCTACGGGACCGGAGACCGGGTGGTGGTCTCCTGGAGCGCCGCCAGCGGGGCCACCCACTACAATCTCTCAGTGGACATGAAGAAAGGGGACGGCACCTGGCAGACCAACTATAAAAGCTATTCCTATGTGAACTCCCCCGCCCATCTGGAAGCCCTGCCCGCTGGGAGCTACCGGCTGCGGGTCCAGGCCGGGAACCGAAATACCTCCCCGGTCTCCTATACCTACTCAGACTATCAAAGCTTTACCGTACAGGCCAATTCTCTGACCGTGGCGTTCAATCCCAGCGGAGGCGCGGTGTCTCCCGCCAGCATGCTGGTGAAGCCTTACAGCACCTTCGTGCTGCCCACCCCCACCCGAAGCAAGTACGCCTTTGTCGGGTGGTATGCCCCCGCGGGAAATCTGATCAACCGCACCAGCAAGGTGGGCTCTGTGGGGATCACCCTCACCGCCCGGTGGGTCTCCGGCGGCGTGGGCTTTACTGCCCAGGACATTTTCCGGGACAATTTCCGGGACGTTAAGGCCACCAACTGGTACTATGACAGTGTTGCTTCCGTGTATAATTATGGGCTGATGAGCGGTACTTCCGCCACCGAGTTCAGTCCTGCTTCTCAGGTGACCGCCGCCCAGGCCATCACCATGGCCGCCCGGCTGCACAAGATCTACACCACCGGAAACGGCGACTTTGCCGCCTCCTCCCCCTGGTATAAGAGCTACACGGACTATGCGCAGAGTCAGAAGATCATCTCCAGTGCCCCAAGCAGCCCGAACATGGCCCTGACTCGACAGGAATTTGCCGCGATCCTTGCCAACGCCCTGCCGGACAACGCCCTGCCCCAGGTCAACCAGATCGCCGACGGGGTGCTGCCTGACGTGTATCGGTCCGACACCGCCATTTACAAGCTCTATCGGGCCGGGATCCTCACCGGCAACGACAGCAAGGGCACCTTCCTTCCCAACTCCTCGATCTCCCGGGCCGAGGCCGCCGCCATCCTGGTGCGGATGGCAGACCCCAACAGCCGGATGCTCCTGACCCTGTCCTGATCTCTTCTTCTGACAGGAAACGTCCTCTTCCCTTTTCGGAGGAGGACGTTTTGTCTTGCTATGTTGCACAAGGCCGCTACCGTTTTTTCCCGATTCTTCGGTTTGCAAAGCCACGATCCCCTTGCTATCATAGGAAGCGGCAGATCAGAACGGAGGTGGACCTATGGCCGACACGCCGAAAACCAAACAGCGACCGACCGGCGAGCGGATGGGGATCCTACGCCGTCTGCGGGCTGAGATCGTCTTCAGCGGAGAAAGCCTGCGGATCAATGGCCGCGGGATGCTCTTCGGTCTGCTTACCGGGCTGGTGGTTGGGGGGTGCGGCAGCGCCTTTGTCCATCTTCTGGCGCTGGCAGAGCAGTTGCGGAACGAAACGCAGTGGGCTGCGCTCCTTCTTCCCGTTGTCGGTCTGCTCATCGTCTGGATGTATAAAAAGGGCGGCATCCGCACCGCCGGCGGCACTGACCTGATCATCCAGGCCGCCCGGGGTGAGCAGCCGGTCTCCCGGGTCCTTGCTCCGGTGATCTTCCTCTCCACCCTGCTGACCCATGCCTTCGGCGGCTCCGCCGGCCGGGAGGGCGCGGCCCTCCAGTTGGGCGGGTCTCTGGCGGAGCTCATCCGCAAGGCGCTGCGGATCGACGGCAGCTTTGAGGACCTGGCCATCATGTGCGGCATGAGCGCGGGGTTCTCCGCCGTTTTTGGGAACCAGATCTCCGCGGTCATCTTTGCCCTGGAGATCTCCTGCGTGGGGATGCTCCCCCTGGGGGCCCTGTTTCCCTGCGTGATCTCTTCCATCACCGCCGGAACGGTGGCCCGCTATCTGGGCGTCCGGGGCGTGTCGTACTTTCTCACAGCTTCCACGCCCAACGCCCTGTTTTACGGGCGGGTGCTGGTGCTGGGGGTGGCCTGCGGCCTGCTGAGTATCCTGGTGTGCTATACCTTCTCCGGGGTGCGCACCGGGCTGGAACGGCTCTTTCCCAATCCATACCCGCGGGTCATCATCGGAGGCGCCGCGGTGGTTTTGCTGACATTGGGGCTGGACACCAAGCTCTATCTGGGGACGGGGCAGGTCCTTATTGACGAAGCCATCCGCCAGGGCAGCGCCGCCCCGGAGGATGTTGTGTGGAAGCTGCTGTTCACCGCCCTGACGCTGGGGGCGGGATGCAAGGGCGGCGAGATCGTCCCCTCCTTTGCCATGGGCGCTTCCTTCGGCTGCGTCCTGGGGCCCTTACTCGGTCTGCCCGCGCCTTACGCCGCTGCGGTGGGGATGGTCTCTCTGTTCTGCGGGGTGACCAACTGCCCGCTGACTGCTCTGGTGCTGGGGTTTGAGGTCTTCTCCTTCTGCAATCCCGGTGGCTTCCTGGTAGGGGTCGCCGCCAGTTTTCTGGTCTCGGGATACGGCGGCCTGTATTCCAAGCAGAAGTTTGCCTTTTCCAAGGTTTCCGATCCCACGGGGACCCTGCACGAGGAGGAGCGGTATTTCGAGCCGAAACAATAAAGTACAATATGTGTGCGGCCCCTGGACGGTGTTGTCCAGGGGCCGCTTGTCATAAACCGCCCCCCAAGGCCGAGGCCTTGGGGGGGCGTCCGTTCGTTTTCAATCAGACTTGCGTCTTGCTTAAAACGATATGTCGTTGTCTCTTACTTCGCGAGCTTCGTGCAGAAGTTCATCATCATGGTGGCCAGCTCGGAACGAACGGTGTCGCCGTTGGCCGCCAGCAGGTTCTGGCTGCCCATAGGACCGCAGTACACGCCTGCACCCACAGCCCACTGGACATACTCAGTAGCCCAGTTGCTCACGGTGTTGGTGTCGGTGTAGCCCTTCAGGTCGCTGGTGGCGCTGGTGTCATAACCCAGGAACTTGGCATAGCCCATGAGGACACGGGCCACCTGCTCGCGGGTAATGGGATCGTTGGGCCGGAACTTGCCGTCGTTGTAACCGGACACAATGTCGTTCTTGGTGGCCCACTGGACTGCCTTGTAGAACCAATCGCCGGCGTTCACATCGCTGTAGCTCTTGTCAGAGGTGACATTGGGCTGGCCGGCGATGTTGTAGAGAACCTGGACGAGCTGGGCGCGGGTGGTCTCCTTGGTGGGATAGAAGTGCCCGTCGTCGTAGCCTCTCATGATGCCGTTCTCAATGCAGAAGTGGACGCCGTCGTGATACCACGCGGTGGCAGACGCATCGGGATACTGATTGATCGGGCAGTTCTCATAGTGGGTGTCGTCGCACTTCTCAAAGTCCTTGGAGTAGTTCCGGATGGTGTCCTGCGCCGTGCTGGGATCGTTCTCGGGATCGGCGTTGGGGTCGGGCACAAAGACCGGGGTCACAGTCACGCTGCTGCTCGGCATCGTGAAGGAATACGTACCGTCGCTGTTCTTGGCGACAGGCACGGTCTTCTTGTTGTTGCCGGAGCCATAAGTAACGGTAACACCCTCGGTCATGTAGTTCGCGGCGGGCGTCGTGGAAACGATGACCGTCTTGCCAGCCGAGACAGAAACGCTGTTCGCATAGTTCTTTCCGTTCTCTGCCTTCACACCAGCAGAACCGTTGGTGACCGTCTTATCCACAGTTGCAGTGGGAATAGAGGAACCTCCGCCGCCACCGCCGGTGCCGCCGCCACTGGGTTTTGTGAACTTAACAGTTGCCGTCGCAGTCTTATCATTGGGCAATGTGTAATGATTCTGGCTTGTGGCAGGATCAGCAGTGAATGTATGAGGATAAGAGACGGTACCATTCCCGGGAGTCCCGCACATGATACTACGAATCTTCGATGATACGTATCGTCCGAAGATTCATATCGGATCACTCCTTCTGTTTTGACCTTCATATCTATCGGGATTTTGGCAGGCATAAAAAAAGCCGATGTTCGTTTTCCTCCCCTTCTCCTCTTCGGGGGGTACTTCCTAACCTCGGCCTCTGGCAAAATCCTTGTATGGCTGCTGACAGATTTATATGAAACCCTCTGCTGCGAGATACAGCAGAGGGTTTCGTATGGATATCATAACTCAGCGCGTTTTTCAATCGGCAGCAAAAGGCGACCGCTTACTCCTGATCCCAGTTGTGGTACACGTTCTGGACGTCGTCGTTGTCCTCCAGCATGTCGATGAGCTTTTCCATGTTCTTCTTGTCCCCGTCGTCGGTGAGGGTGACGTAGTTCTGGGGGACCATTTCCACCTGGGCGGAGACGAAGACATAGCCCTTCTCTCCCAGGGCGGAGGCCACCTTGCCGCAGTCGTCGGGCTCGGTGTAGATGGTAAAGACATTGTCCTCCGCCTCAAAGTCAGAGGCGCCGCAGTCCAGGGCGTCCATCATGACGGCGTCCTCTTCCAGATCGCCGTCCTCATTGTCCATGACGATGACGCCCTTGCGGTCAAAAGACCAGGACACGCAGCCGGTGGCGCCCAGGCCCTTGCCGTACTTGTCCAGCAGGTGCCGGACCTCAGGGGCGGTGCGCTGGCGGTTGTCGGTGAGGGCCTCCACGATGACGGCCACGCCGGAGGGACCGTAGCCCTCGTAGACCACGCTCTCGTAGTTATCGGTGTTGCCCGCGCCCAGGGCGCGCTCGATGGTGCGCTTGATGTTGTCGTTGGGCATATTCACGGCCTTGGCCTTGGCAATGACGGTGGCCAGGCGGGAGTTATTGGCCGGGTCGCCGGAGCCGCCGGTCTTGACAGCTACGATGATCTCCTTGGCCACCTTGGTGAAAGCGGCGCTGCGCTTGGCGTCAGCCGCGCCCTTGGTCTTCTGGATATTATGCCACTTGGAATGTCCGGACATCAGTATCGTTCCCTTCGTGATGTAGTATCTCAATGCCAGGTATAGAACCCGACACAGTTTTTAACTTATAGATTGTATCACAGCAGCCTCAGATTGACAAGGCTTCTTCCTTACAAATATGCAAAAACCTCGCCCTGCGTCTGGGAAAGCAGGACCTCCAGGCCGGGAAAACCGCTCTCCAGCCAGGTCTTCAGCACCGGGCAGACCACGGTCTCCGTGGAGTAGTGCCCCGCGTCCAGGAGGTTGATCCCCTGGGCCCGGGCCTCCAGGTAGAGGTCGTGCTTTAAGTCTGAGGTGACGAAGGTATCACAGCCCATGGCCTTGACCAGGGGGAGCATACTGCCGCAGGCGCCGCCGCCTACCGCCACCTTGCGCACCGGGACGCCTGCGTCCAGGACACGGACGCCGCCCAGGTTCAGAGCGTTTTTGAGCCGGGCGACGAAGTCCGACAGAGGCATTGGCCCGCCGGGGATGGTCCCTACCCGGCCGATGCCATAGGGGACGCCCTGGGCGTCGATCCCCTCCTCTTCCAGGGGGACAGGGTCCTGCAGGTCCAGCTTGGCCGCCAGGGCAGTGTTGACGCCGCCCTCCACCGCGTCGAGATTGGTGTGGGCACAGATGGCGGCGATGTTGTTTTCGATCAGGGTGAGAAGATTCTTCCCTGTCGTGGTCTCGTCTGTGACCCGACCGATCTGGCCCCAAATCACGGGATGATGTGCCACGATCAACTGACAGCCGCCCTCGATGGCCTCCCGGATTGTCTCTGGGGTGATATCCAGAGCCACCAGGACCCGCTCCACCGGACGGTCCCCGTGTCCCACCAGAAAGCCGGCGTTGTCGAAGTCCGCCTGATACCGGAAGGGGGCCCTCCTGTCCAGGTACGCAAAAATCTCGTTTACTGTTGCCATGTGATCCACTCCTCCCGCATCTGTTCCAACTGGGCCAAAAGCTGCCTCTCTGTCTCGATCCCCTCCGGCGGATGGGCGCTGCGCTCCATCCCGGCAAGGGCCCGCTTGCGCCGGGCAAGCAGGTCGTCCAGATAGGCCAGCCGCAGCGGAGCGCTCTCCCCTCTTCGCTGCCGCCCGGCCCAAAACTCAGCTAGGGCGTAGGGTGTATCCTGTCCGCCGCAGGCAGCTAATACGATGTAAAGCTTTTCCCCTTCACACACTATGGTCTCCCGCTGGATTCGGTATCCGTTCTCCGTCAGCCACCGGCGCAGCTCCGGCTGGGCGGTCATGGGCTGAAGGAGAAGCAAAACCTCACGGGTCCAGGGCGCTTCCGACAGGATGCGGGCGATCAACTCTCCGCCCATCCCCGCAATGACAACGGTATCCGCCTGGGACTCGTCCAGACCACGCAGGCCGTCCGTCAGACGAAAGTCAATATTTTCTTCCACGCCGGCCTGCTGGGCGGTCAGTCTCCCCCGCTCCAGAGGCCCCCGGTTCACATCGGAGGCCACGGCAGAGGGAATGGTACCATCCAGCAGGAGCGCTACAGGCAGGTATGCGTGATCGGTGCCGATATCCGCCAGGCGGCTCCCCTGGGGGACCTGAGCGGCGATGGCAGCCAAACGAGGTGAGAGGTCCATAGTCCCCGCCTCCTTTTCTCCATAAAAAACCAGACGCGGAAAAGCTCCCGCGCCTGATTTTTGTTCGTTTGATTACTTTCTGTTGGCCGCGATGATGTCGTTCAGGCGGTCCACCAGGACCTCAACAGGCATGTCATGGACCATGCAGGCCTCCTCCACGGTCTCGTTCCGGGAGGCGGGGCAGCCCAGGCAGTGCATGCCGATGTCAAGGAAAGCAGGGGCGGTCTCCGGCGCGATGTCCAGGATATCGCCCACGATGGTGTCTTTGGTGATGGTAGCCATATTCGTTCCTCCATTCGTTTGGGTGCCGGTAGTATGCCCGGACAGGGCACCCTTCACCCGTTCAAAAAAGGATATCGCCATAGCGCGTCAAATCAGATGCCCACGTCCTCGGGGATCTCGCCGTCCTCGTCGGCCTCAGCCTCGTCCACGGCCACCCGCTGCTCGCCCAGCAGGGCGCGGATGGACAGGGAGACCTTCTTGCGCTCATAGTCGATGTCGGTGATCTTGACGTCAACAGTCTGGCCCTCTTCCAGCACGTCGCCGGGCTTCTCGATCCGGTGATCGGCGATCTGGGAGATGTGGATCAGGCCGTCCACGCCGGGGACGATCTCGGCGAAGGCGCCGAAGGTCATCAGCTTGACCACGCGCACGGTGGCGGTGGAGCCCACCTCGTAGGTGGAGGTGAACTTCTCCCAGGGATCCTGGCTGCGGTCCTTCATACCCAGAGAGATCTTCTTCTTCTCGGGGTCGAAGGAAATGACGTACACGCTGACCTGATCGCCAACAGAGACGACCTCAGCGGGATTCTTGATCCGGCTCCAGGACAGCTCGGAAACATGGACCATGCCGTCCACGCCGCCGATGTCCACGAAAGCGCCGTAAGAGGTCAGGGACTTGACGGTACCCTCGTACCGCTTGCCCACCTCGATGTTCTCCCACACCTCGGCGGCCTTGGCAGCGCGCTCCTCGGCCTGGACGGCGCGGATGGAGCCCACCACACGGCGGCGGGAGCGGTTGACCTCGGTGATGCGCAGCTTGACCTGCTGCTTGATCATCTCAGACAGGTCGGCCCCTCTGGGCATACCGGTCTGGGAGGCGGGGATGAAGACGCGAATGCCCTTGACATTGGCGACGACGCCGCCCTTGTTGTCCTCAGTGATGACGCCCTCCATGATGGTCTTATCCTCCACGGCGGCCTCGATCATATCCCAGTGCTTCACGGTGTCCAGACGCTTCTTGGACAGGGTTGCAACACCCTCCACGTCGTTGACGCGCATGACATAGGTCTCGATCTCGTCGCCCACCTTCACGATGTCCTCAGGCTTGACGGTGGGGTCGTCGCTCAGCTCGGACAGGGGGATGTAGCCGGCGTGCTTCGTGCCCAGGTCCACGTTGACCTCGGTGGCCGTGATGCCGGTGACCGTGCCCATCACCTTATCGCCGGTTGTTAACGTCTTGATGGATTTCTCCAGCATGTCCGCGAAGGACTCTTCGATCTCCACCACGTTGTTGTTCTCGTCGCTCATAATGTCTTTGACCTCCTTTATTATCCACCCCGGCGTAGACGCACCGGCGGTGATTCCCACAGAAGCTACCCCGCTTATCAGATTCCGGTCAAGCTCCTCAGCTCCGCTGATGTGGCAGACCAGCGGACAGTGTGCCCGGCATAACTCAGCAAGACGGGTGGTGTTGGAGCTTCTTCTGTCGCCGATGACGATCATGGCGCCGCAGTGCTCCGCCAAACGCTGTGCTTCTGATTGCCGCTTACACGTAGCATCGCATATTGTATCAAAAATTTCGGCGTTTGTACACTCTTTTTTTACTTTTTCTCTGCATGGGACCCAAATTCTATCCGTTGATGTAGTTTGCGAAACAAGAGTGACCGGTTTTTGGTTATTTTCTCCCTTTTCCACAAGAAATTCTTGCAATTCATCCTGATTTCGGAAGATTTTTGCATCCGAACACCATCCGGCAATGGCCTTGACCTCGGGATGCTGGGGATCTCCGATGATGATGACCTGCCGGCCCCGGGCGGAAGCCTCCGCCGCGATCTCGTGGATCTTCTTCACCCGGACACAGGTGGCGTCAGCGATCTGACAGCCTTTTTTCTCCAGAGCCTCATAGACCGCCCGGCCCTCGCCGTGGGAGCGGATGATGACGCCGGAGCCCGGCGGGACCTCCTCCACGGAGGACACGCAGGCGACGCCCTTCTCTTCCAGGTCCCGGATGACCGCCTCGTTGTGGATGACAGGGCCAAGCATGACATAAGGCTGCCCGCTCTCTGCCAGTTCCTCCGCCAGCTCCACCGCCCGGCGGACGCCGAAGCAGAAGCCCGCGGACTTGGCCAGAATAACTTCTCTCACTGCTCCGCCGCCTCCATGGCCTCCCGGTTGTCCCGGATGGCCCGAATGTGGTCCATGATGTCGGCCGTCACGGTCTCATAATCTGCGGCGGTGGCCTTCCGGTCCTCGGTGAAGGGCATATAGGGCTCGCCGATGTAGACCTTCGTGCGCTTTCCCTTGATCCGGTCCGGAGCAATGTACACCGGCAGGATGGGGCTGTTGGTGCGGATGGCCATCATGGCCGCGCCGGTCTTGCCCTCGCCGATGTCGTCGTGGCGGGTGCCCTCGGGGAAGATCAGCAGCTTTTCGCCGCCCTTTAAGGCCCTGAGGCAGGCCTTCACCGCCCCGATATCCGACTTGCCCCGCTTGACCCAGATGACGAAGCCCAGCCAGATGAGAAGCCAGCCCGCCACGGGATAGTGCTTGATCTCCTCCTTGGCCATGATCCAGATCTTGTCCTTCCGCTCAAAGGAGTAGACGATATAGAAGGGGTCGGAATTGTGGACGTGATTGGCGCAGATTACCGCCGCCCCCTTGGGGATGTTGGCCTTGCCATAGGTCTTCAGCGGTGTGCGCAGGGTGCAGAAACGGAAGATGAATTTACTGACCGAATAGGCCACTTGGTATAAGGTCACAGGTCGATCCTCTCTTTCACGATGTTGTACAGAGCCTCGATGCTCTCCTCCAGGTCCAGCTCGGAGGTGTCCAGCACCACCGCATCCTCTGCCTGACGGAGGGGGGCGATCTCCCGGTGGCTGTCGGCATAGTCCCGCTGGATGATCTGCTCCTTCACCGTCTCAAGGGGCGTACCATCCCCCTTTGCCTGGAGTTCCTTCCACCGGCGCAGGGCCCGTTCCTCCACGGAGGCCGTGAGATAGACTTTAATATCCGCATCCGGCAGGACCACCGTGCCGATGTCCCGGCCGTCCATGATGACGCTGTGGCGCTTGGCCAGGCCCCGCTGCATTTCCAGAAGGAATTCACGGACCGCCGGAATGGCGGAAACCTGGGAGGCATATTGGGACACGGCGTTCTCCCGGATGGCGGCGGTGACGTCCTCCCCGTTGAGGATCATGTGCTGGAGGCCGTCCTCGCCGTATTCCATGCCGATCTGAATGGCGGGCAGCAGGGGCTCTACGTCTGCCGGGACCGCGCAGTTTCCCCCCTGCCGGGCCACGTACAAACCCACCGTGCGGTAGATGGCGCCGGTGTCCACATAGTAAAAGCCCAGACGGGCGGCAATGGCCTTGGCCAGGGTGCTCTTCCCCGCGCCGGAGGGGCCGTCGATGGCGATGCTGTAATTCATGATTCTGTTATCTCCTCTGTATCGTTTACAAATCGGGCAGCGGCCTCTCCCGCTGCCCGGCCGGTGCACCAGGCGATTTGAAGGTTGAAGCCGCCGGTATAGGCGTCTACGTCCAGGACTTCCCCGGCAAAAAACAGGCCGGCGGTCTTCTTGGACATCAGGGTGCCCGGGTCCACCTCGCCGGTCTTGACGCCGCCGGCGGTGACGATCCCCTCAGTGACTGGGCGGGTACCAAGGATGGGGATGGAAAAGCCCTTGATGATCTCCATGAGCCGCCGTCTCTGGCCCTTTGTCATGGCGTTCACCGGCAGGTCCGGGTCGATCTCCGCCCGCTCCCCCACCACAGGCACCATCAGCCGGGGCAAGAGCCCCTCCAGGAAGTTGTGGAAGGCCTTGTTGGGCGCGGCGGAAATGTCTCGGAGGATGCGGGCCTCCAGCTTGGCCTCGTCCAGGGCAGGCTTGCAGTCGATAACGGCGGTGTAGGTATCCTTCTGCCAGTTGCCGTGGGCGCTGGCGCTGAGGACCAGGGGGCCGGAGATGCCGAAATGGGTGAACAGCATCTCCCCCTGCTCCCGAAAGACCGCCTTCTTTTTCTGGTTTTTCAGGGTCAGGGTAACGTTTTTCAAGGAAAGGCCCTGCATCCTGGCGCAGGTGTCTCCGTCCTCCACCAGGGGGACCAGGGAGGCCCTGGGCTCGATGACGGTGTGCCCGGCAGCCCGGGCCAGGGCGTAGCCGTCCCCCGTGGAGCCGGTGGCGGGATAGGACACCCCGCCGGTGGCGATGATGACCGCGCGGGTGTCGATAATCCCGTGGCCGGTCTCCACCCCGGTGACCTGTCCGTTCTCCAGGCACAGGCCGAGGGCCCGGTCGTGGCGGATGGTCACTTGGGCCCGCTTCAGGGCGTGGAACAGGGCGTCGATGACGTCGGCAGCCTTGTCCGAGCATGGAAAAACGCGTCCCCCCCGTTCGGTTTTCAGGGGGACGCCCAGGCCTTCAAAGTATTCCATCACCGCCGCGGGAGGGAACCGGGTCACCGCACTGTAAAGGAAGCGGCTGTTCCGGGGCACGTTGTTCAAAACGCCCTCCGGCGTGGTGTTGTTGGTGAGATTGCACCGGCCTTTGCCGGTGATATACAGCTTGCGGCCCAGCTTCTCGTTGGGCTCCAGCAACAGGACCTCTCCGCCGCTCTGCCGGGCGGAGAGGGCGGCCATCATTCCGGCCGCGCCGCCGCCCACTACGACCACCGGGGTCATTGATTCTCTTCCTCCATGCTGACAAAGACGCCATACTCCTGCCAGATGTGCTCCAGCCGCTCAAAGTGGTCCACGATGTCGCTCTTTCTGCGGGCAATGGCCACCAGAAGGGCGTTGATGAGGCTCAGGGGCGCCACCAGGGAGTCTACAAAGGAGGCCATATCGCTCTTGGCCAGGAGAACGTAGTCCGCCGCCTTGGCCATGGAGTTGGAAGCGCTGTCGGTGATGGCAATGACCTTAGAGCCCCGCTCATGGGCGAAACTGATGGCCCGCACCGTCCGCCGGGAATACCGGGGGAAGGAGAGGCCGATGGTCACGTCCCCCTCCGCCACCTGGACGATCTGGTCAAAAATCTCCTGGTTGGCGCTCTCCCCTACATGGACCACATTGTCGAACATAAGGCCGAAATAGAAGGAGAGAAAGCCCGCAAGGGAACCGGAGGAACGGGTGCCAAGGATGTAAATCTTCTTCGCCTTGACAATAGCGTCCACCGCAGCGTCAAAGCTCTCCCGATCCAGCTCCTCCATGGTCATGCGGATCTTCTCCATATCGGACTGCATAACGCTGGAGACCACGTCCTGGTTTCCGATGATGTCGTTGGAGACCTCCATGCGCTGGATGGAGGTCAGCTTGTTCCGAATCATCTCCTGCAGGGCCTTCTGCATGGCGGGATACCCGTCATACTTCAGTTCCGAGGCAAAGCGGACCACCGTGGATTCACTGACGTGGACGGTCTTCCCCAGCTTGCTGGCCGTCATGAAAGCCGCCTTGTCGTAGTTGGTCAGAATATAGTTCGCAATGAGCTTCTGTCCTTTGGAAAAGGTGTTCATTTTGCTGCTGATGAGGGTCAGGATGTCTTTCGCCATAAAGTCTTCCTCCGCTGCTCCGCCCGCCGGGATCTGACCGGAACGGGCCTAACATTACTGATTGACTATATTATATCGTGAGCAGCCGAATTTTGCAAGAAAAATTTCTTATTCCTGCAAAAAAGTTTCCTGACGAAGCCTCAAGCGCTCCTCTTCCGTCAGCAAGCGCCACTGGCCGGGCTTTAGCCCGGGGTCCAGATCCAGACCTCCTTCCCGCACCCGTTTGAGACGGGTGACGGTCAGGCCGCACTGAGCGCACATACGGCGGATCTGACGGTTTTTCCCCTCATGGATGATGACGGACAGGACGGCCCGGTCCCCTTCTGCCCGAATCACACGGACCTTGGCGGGCCGCAGAGGTTTTCCATCCAGGGTCATGGGAACGGACAGGTCCTCAACCGCTTCGGGCCGGTAGCCGCTGACCCAGACCTGGTATTCCTTCTCGATCTCATGCCGGGGATGGATCAGGGCGTTGGTCAGCGCACCGTCATCGGTGAGAAGGAGAAGCCCCTCCGAATCCATGTCCAGCCGGCCAACGGGCCAGACCCGGGCGGGATATGCCCGGACCAGGTCGGCCACGGTCCGTCTCCCCTTCTCGTCGGAGAGGGTAGTCACGACCCCCCGGGGCTTATAGAGCATGAGGACCGCGCCGGTAGCGGGGCGGGGAATGGCCCGGCCATCCAGGGCGACCACATCCCGGGAGAGGTCCGCCCGGTCTCCCAGAGCGGCGGGAGCGCCGTTGACAGTGACCCGGCCGGCGGCGATGTACTCCTCCGCTTTTCTGCGGGAGCACACCCCCGCGGCGGAGAGAAGCTTTTGCAGCCGTTCTTCCATGTCGGGTCACCTCGCTTTCTTTGTTATTATTCCGTCGGGAAGAGATTGGACGGCGCGGTCAGCAGGGCCGGGCTATCCCGTCCGGTCAGGGCACGCAGCAGGTCCAGCGGCGAGCGTTTTGCCGCTTCTCCCAACACGTCCTTTCCAGCGGAGCCACCCCATACCAAATAGGTCTCTGTTACCGGCTTCTCGTTGACCAGCAGCCGGACGCCGCCGGCGATCTCTCCCTTGCTGACCGGGGCCTCCACCCGATCTGGCAGGGCACTAACTTCCAGGCGCACCTGGTCGGTCTCCTTCAGGGGCCAGGACAGCTCGTCCTTTGCCACCACAGGCATGTCGTGGAGCAAGCTGCCCGTCACCGGGACCCGGCGAAAGGCCTGCCCCTCCGTCACCAGGGTTTGCCGGGGAAACCGGGAAAAGCCATATTCCAGCAGGGCAGTGTGGTCCCGCCAGTCGTCCCCGTCATTGAGGGTGACGCACACCAGGCGCTGGCCGTTCCGCTCCGCGCTGGAAACCAGGGTCCGCCCGGCCTGCCGGGTGTACCCCGTTTTCAGGCCGGTGCAGTCGGGGACCTGCCAGAGAAGCTTGTTGTGATTGGTAAAGCTTCGGCCGCCGATATGGATGGTCCGGGTGGCCGCGATTCTGGACACAACGGGATCGTCCAGGCAGGCCGCCCCCAGCTTTGCCATGTCCAGGGCGGAGGCGTAGTGGTCCTCCCCGCCCAGGCCGTTGGGGTCGGTGAAGTGGGTGTTGGTCATGCCCAGGTCCGCCGCCCGCTGGTTCATCCAGTCCACGAAAGTCTCCACGTCCCCGGCGCAGCAGCCTGCCAGGGCCACCGCGGCGTCGTTCCCCGATTGAAGAAGAAGGCCATACAGCAGGGTTTCCACGGTGATCTGTTCCCCCGGCTCCAGATAAAGGGAGGTCCCCTCGATGCCCGTCCACTCCTTTCGGATGGTGACCTCCTGCCGGAGATCGTCCAGGTATTCCGAGGCCACCAGGGCGGTCATGAGCTTGGTGGTGCTGGCGATGGCCCGGGGCGTGTCGGCGTCCTTGGCAAAGAGGACCCGGCCGCTGTCCGCATCCAGCAAAACAGCGGAGGCAGCGGAGACCGCCGGCGCCTCCGCCGCAGGGCATGGCAGGGGGATGGCCCCCGCAAAAAGGGCGCAAAGACCCCCTATGGTCAGTATAAGCTTGCGCAAGCGGACCCCTCCAAACTGCGTAAAATCAATACACGCAGTTTGCCCGGGTCAGGGGTAAATCATTCGCCGCCTTTTCTCTTTTCGATCAAACCGGAGATCTTGGTCACGGCGTCGGGGATCATCTCCACCACCCGGTCCACACCGGTGGCCGGGGCCACCTCCACGGGGAGGACCCGGACATTGGTGCCGCTGATGGCCAGGAAGCACACGGGACTGACCTTCACCCCGGCGCCGCCGCCGCCGCCGAAGGGGTTGTCCCCGGGGGCCTTGGGGGCTTTGCCACCGAACTCCGAGGCTCCGGTGCCGAAGCCGAAAGAGATCTTGGAGACAGGAATGAGGGTGATCTCCCCGGCGTGGATGGGCTCCCCTACCACGGTGTTGGCGTCCACGGTCTCCCGGATCTTCTGGATGGTCTCCGCCATGAGCTCATTGATGGGATGGTTCTTTTCCATGGTTCAGTTCCCCTTTCACGGTGTCCTGGACGCCGGCAGCCGCCGGGTCCTTTGGCTTGAACAGTGTTTTTCTGTGGGCAAGGAAGACCTTGAAGGCCTTCACCCCGGCCACCGCGCCGATGGCGGTGAGCTGGGCCGGAGTCAGGGAAAAGCCCGCCTGGAGATAAATCAAGGGCTTTTCCAGATAGAAGTCCAGGTGGATGGTCACCCGGCGCTCCTTGATGACGAAACGATTTTCCAAAAAGGCCAGCAGGGTCTCTGCCACAGCCCAGGCGTCGCCGTATCGGATGGCGGCGTCCGCCGGGTCCTCCGCCGCCCAGGTCAGGTCCAGCTCCAGCAGGTCGATCTGCAGCTTCTGCCCGAACTTTTTCGCCGCCTCATTGACCACCGGCAGCAGGTCCCAGACCATGCTCAGCAAGCCGCCGGGGTTTAGCTTTTTCTTCGGTTTGGACGGTTTTTTTGCCTTCTTGGCGGCCTTTTTCGCCTTTTTTTCCGCCTTTATCTGCTTTTTCTTCGCTTCCTTCTCCGGGTCCTTTTTCAGCGGAAATACCTTGATATACCCGGGGCCGACCCGGAGCTTCACGAAGGGCCCTTCCCTTCCGTAGCCCGCCAGAACGCCCACCCGGAGGACGAAGGACAGCAGGATCAGAAGAGCCAGGATAGCCAGCAGGATCCATTTGATCACAGGGCGTCCCCTCCCTCCGTTTCCTCCTCGTCAGGCCCCTCCTCCCGCTCCGGCAGCGGCGGCAGGTCGTCCAGAGAGGACAGGCCAAAGGACCGCAGGAAGGCCGGAGTGGTGCGGTACAAGAGGGGCCGCCCCGGGGCGTCCAGGCTGCCGCAGGGGGCCACCAGCTCCCGGTCCAGCAAAAGAGCCAGGGAATGGGAGCTGTCCACCCCCCGGACCTGGTCGATATAGACCCGGGTCACCGGCTGGAAGTACGCCACCACGGTGAGGGTCTCCAGGGCCGCCGGGGAGAGCTTGTCGGGTTTTTGCCGGGCCAGCATACCCCGGATCAAATCCCCCCACTGGGCGTGGGAGGTCAACTGCCAGCTATCCTCCAAGCAGGCCAGACGGATGCCCGCGTCCCGGGCGACATAGTCGGCGGCCAGGGCCCGGCAGGCGGCCTCCACCGCGGCCCGATCAGCCTCCAGAGCCTGACAGAGGCGGTCGGTCTCCACGGGCTCGCCCAGAGCAAAGAGGATGGCCTCGATGGCGTGCTGTAATGCAAGGTTGTCCATGGGCGCTGTCCTCCTTTTCCTTCCGGTTTCTAAATAACCTGTTGCTCCGCTTCTTCCTCCGCCCGCAGGGAGACCTTGGGATCCTCCATAGTCCCCGCCAGATGGACCTGCCCGCTTCGGCACAGCTCCAGCAGGGCCAGGAAGACGGCGGTGACCTCGGAGCGGCTGCCGCTCCGGGCAATCATCTGGGCCAGGGACAGGGGGCCCTCCTCCCGGAGCATGGACAGGAGCTGGGCGCTCTTGCGCTCCACCCGGTAGGGCTCCGGGCGGACCACGGCGTGAAAAGCCTTCACGGTGGGGGGGGCTTCCTTTCCCTGCCGCCGGCGCCAGCCCTCCATGGCCCGGAGCAGGTCCTCCGGGCGGTGTTCATAGCGGTAGACCCGTTTGGCAAAGGCCGCCTCGGGGTTCTTGGGGAAACAGTCCCGGCCGGAGCGGAAGGCCGCTTCCATCTCCTCCAGGACGGTTTGGATCCGCTCATAGTCCTCCCGGCGGGCCTTGGCCTCCAGGGAGGAGATGAGGGCCTCCATCTCGCTTTTGGCCTCCTCGTCCTCTTCGGACAGGAGCATCTTGGTTTTCAGCAGCATCAGATGGGAGGCCATGGTGATGAACTCCCCGGCCACCTCCAGGTCCAGCTCCCGCCGGGCCTCCACCCAGGCCAGGTACTGGTCCAGGATGACCGCCAGGGGGATGTCCCGAATGGCCAGCTTGTTCTTTCGCAGCAGATGAAGGATCAGGTCCAGAGGGCCTACGAAATCCGCCGGGTCCTGGCTCTGGTCCTTCATAACGCCCTTGATGTGATAGACCGGTCGTTCCATGGCGTCACCTCATAAGATTCTGTACGCCGTAGTAGGCAAACTCCGTCCAGGCGAACATCCAGTCCATCACCTGGCTCCGGGCAGCGTAGAGGAATTTGTCAAAGATCCCCGCCCATAAGAGGGCCATGAGGACGAACATCCCATAGCGCTCCAACTGCATCCAGCGGATGTAAGCCCGGTCCGGCAGGAACATAGCCAGCACCTTGGAGCCGTCCAGGGGCGGGAAGGGAATGAGGTTGAAGATCCCAAGGCCGATGTTCAGCAGCACCAGCAGGTAGAAGAACCGGGCCGCTGTGATGAGGGCCGTCCCCTCCCCCTTCACACTGACCGCACCCATCAGGCCGTTGACGGCCAGGGCGGAGATAAAGGCGAGAACGAAATTGGATACAGGCCCCGCCAGGGCGGTGAGGGCCATACCCTGCTTGGGCTTTTTGAAGTAGCGGGGATCCACCGGCACGGGCTTGGCCCAGCCGAAGCCCACCACCACCATCATCAGGGTGCCGAAGAGGTCCAGGTGCCGCAGCGGGTTCAGGGAGAGGCGGTTGTTCATCTTGGCGGTGGGGTCCCCCAGGTGATAGGCCGCCAGGCCATGGCTGACCTCGTGGATGATGAGGCAAAGGAGGATGGCCACCACCCGCAGGACCATATCGCCCAGGTCGGTCCAGTTGATGGACTGGGTGAATTGGGACAGCGCGTTCACGGTCTCCCTCCTTTCTTCTTCAGTATGCCGGGTTAGAACGAGGTTTAGCCCGCCCCGGCTGTCTTTCCGAATCGTTGCCCATAGTATAACAAAAAAACGTCCGTCTGACAAGCAGAGGACGCAGAAGTCTCAGGGGGCAACTTTTCGGCGGGACAGGAGCCAGGCGGCGCAGAGCAGGAGGGTGAAATTCCCGCCGTGGAGAATCGCCCAGGCCCCAAGTCCCGCGAGGCAGGTCCCGAAAATCGAAGTCACCCACCGGCAGACACCCTCCCCTTCATCAGGGCCCAGCCAGCGGGACAGCAGGGCCCCCAGCAACCGTCCGCCGTCCAGGGGCCCGGCGGGGACCAGGTTGAATACCGCCAGGGCCAGGCTGAGGCCGGAGAGAAGGTAGGCGTCGCCGCCCCCAAACCGCCTGCCCCAGGCCGCCGCCAGCAAAGCCAGAAGGAAACTGGCCGCCGGACCCGCCAAAGCCACCAGGCACTCCTCCCGGTAGGTCAGCAGTCGGGTCGGCCGGAGGACCGCCCCCACGCCGCTGAGGGTCACGTCCCGCATCTGTCCCCCCAGGAGGCGGATGGCTGCGATATGACCCAGCTCATGGACCAGGCAGGCCAGAAGAAACCAGACCAGGACCCGTCCGGAGAGGGCCAGCAGCAGAACGCCCAGCAGAAGCCAGAACCCTCCGGAGGTCCTGACCTTAATCATTGGAGGCGGCCTCAGGCGTCCCTTCTCCCTCCGCCGCATCCGGATCGGATGGAGCCGCGTCCGGTTCTCCCGCTTCGGGCAGCAGGCTGGACCATAATGTGTGGAAGGTCTCCGCCGCAGGCTCGCCTTTGGAAAAGGAGGTGCCCATTTGGGCGAAGACTGCCCGGAAATCCGTGTCCGCCCCCACCCAGCGGCTGACGGTGGCGGTGATCCGCTCCACCGGCGCCAGGTCCAGGCTCCGTCCGGCAAAGATCATACCGAAGAGGAGCAGGCAGACGATGAACTGCCGCAGCCGGCGGCGCTCGCCGGGGGTGCGCTTTTTTGCGGTGCTTTGTGCCATGGAAGGTCCCTCCCTGTCCGTTTCATTCCCTTCATCTCTATGCGGCGGGGCCGGGGATATGCGCAGAAAAAATCTTTCTTGAAACGGAAAGGGTTTTATGCTATTATGATGACATAAAAACGTATTCCCAGCCAGAGAGGGTGTTTGTTATGCAGCTGCAAGAATCCGGTGAGATGTATCTGGAGGCCATTCTGGTCCTCTCCCAGAAGGGCAAGGTCGTCCGGTCTGTTGACGTGAGCGAGTATCGGGGGTATTCCAAGCCCAGCGTCAGCCGCGCCATCGGGATCCTGAAAAACGGCGGCTATGTGAATATGGACAAGGACGGCTACCTGACCCTCACTGACGAGGGCCGGGCCATTGCCGAGAACATCTATGAGAAGCATCAGCTGTTGAGTAAGTTCCTCATCGAGCTGGGCGTGGACGAAGAGACCGCCACGGAAGACGCCTGCAAGATGGAGCATGTCATCAGCGACAAATCCTTTGCCGCCATCAAAAAGCACTGGGGCTTCTGATCATCCCTATCGACTCTGCGCAAATTCGCCGTCCAAGGCCGTCACAGGCTTTGGGCGGCGTTTTTTGTCCCCGGTCATATCCCGCACCCGCCTGCGCATACTATAGGCCGGGTGATGCTTATGAAATCGAAAAAAGCGGGGACCTACGCCCTGTTCATCCTTCTGTCCCTGGCTGTCGGCGGAGGGGCCTCCCTCATCACAAAAAACGGAATGCCGGTGTATGACCAGATGGCAAAGCCCTGGTTTTCCCCGCCGGATATCCTCTTCCCCATCGTCTGGACCCTGCTGTATGTGCTCATGGGCATCGGCATGGCCCGGGTGTGGCGGACCAGAGTTCCGGCCAGGAAGGGGGCGCTGGTGGTGTTTCTCCTCCAACTGGCGGCCAACTTTCTCTGGACCTTCTGGTTCTTTGGGCTCCACCGGTATCTGCTGGCCTTCCTCTGGCTGGTGGGTCTGGTGTTCCTGGTGGCGGAGATGATGAAGCGATTTGCGCTGGTCGATAAGCTGGCCGGGCGGCTCCAGATCCCTTACCTGCTGTGGGGGCTCTATGCCACGGCGCTGAACCTGGCGGTTTGGCTCCTGAACCGATGAAAGACACAAGACCCGAAGGCTGTTCCAGGGGGAACATCTTCGGGTCTTGTTCTTATGTATCCTGCTCTTGCAACAGCCCGATAAAGGCCTGATAGAAGTCGGGATAGTCCCGCTGGAGACGGACGATCCGGCCCTCACGATCCAGGAAGCAGTGCTCTGAGTTGGCAGTACAGGCCAGGGTGCCGTCCTCCTTGCGCATCTCATAGGCCAGGGTCATGCGGACGCCGCCCCATTTTACCAGCTTGGCGGTGACGGCCACCCGGTCGGCGAAGGTGGTGGTCTGTTTGTATTTGCAGTCCACCGACACCGTGGGGATTCCCAGGCCGATCTCCTCCAGCTTTTCCAGGGGCCAGCCGATCTCCGACAGGAGCACCACCCGGGCCTCCTCCATCCAGCGGATGTAGTTGGAGTGGTGGGTGATGCCCATGCGGTCGGTCTCGTAGTATTGCACGGTGTGGATATAGGGTTCCATATACGCTCCTTTCCCGGCGGGCGTTACAGCTTGGTCATGAACTGGGACGCCGCTTTGAGCATCAGCTTCTTCGTGCCTACATTGTCGAAGGCGATCTCCAGCAGGGCGTCGCCGCCCATGGGTTGGACCGACAGGACCATTCCCGTCCCGAAGGCCGTATGCCGAACCATATCGCCCTTTCGGAGCAGAGGCAGCGGCTGGGCCTTGGGTCTGGGCTGCCGGTAAGCGGCGGCAGTCTTCGGACGAGACGCAGCGGAGGCCGCCGGTCTTCTCGGGACCTGGGAAAAGCCGCCGTCGCCGCCATAGGTCCGGACCTGGGAGAAGGATTCCTCCCGGGACCAGTCGCTGTCCCCGTACATGGGCCGCTCCCGCCGCTGGCGTCCGGTGAACTCCACCCGGTCCTCCGGGATCTCCTTGACGAACCGGGAGGGGAGATTGGCGGAGGTCCGGCCAAAGAGAAGCCGCTGGGCCGCGCAGGTCAGGTAGAGCTTTTCCTTGGCCCGGGTCAGGGCCACGTAGCACAGGCGGCGCTCCTCCTCCAGTTCCTCCTCTTCTCCGATGGAGCGGAAGCCGGGGAAGACCCCCTCCTCCATACCAACAGTGAAAACCACCGGGAATTCCAGGCCTTTGGCGGCGTGCATGGTCATAAGGGTGACGCAGTTGTCCGTGTCCTCCACGCTGTCCAGATCGGTATACAGGGCCACCTCGTCCAGGAATCCGCCCAGGCTCGGGTCCTCGGCGTGCTCCAGGTAACCGCTGATGGAGGAGGTCAGCTCATGGATGTTCTCCAGCCGGTTCTTGCTCTCCTGGTCCTTCTTCTCCGTGAGCATGGCGGCGTAGCCCGACTCTTGGATGAGAGTCTCATAGAACTCCGGCAGAGGGGCCTCCTCCGACAGCCGCTGCATGGCGCGGATGAGGTCCACGAATTTCTGGAACTTAGGGGCGGCCTTTTTCAGTTCGGGGAACTCCTCAAGATGGGTCAGGACCTCCCACAGACTCCGGTCCGCCTGGAGAGCCAGCTCCCGGGTGCGCTCCATGGTCTTGGCCCCGATGCCCCGGGGCGGGTTGTTCACCACCCGCAGCAGCCGCAGGTCGTCGTCGGGATTGTGGATGACGCAGAGGTAGGAGAGCATATCCTTGATCTCCGCCCGCTCGAAGAAGCGGAAGCCGCCCACCACCCGGTAAGGGATGCTGTTGCTCTTCAACGCCATTTCCACCTGGTTGGACAGGGCGTTCATCCGGTAGAGGACGGCGCAGTCCTTCCACTGCTTTCCCTCTCCGTAAGCCTTCAGCAACTGGCTGGCGATGTACATTCCTTCCTCCCGCTCATTGGCAGCGGTGTAGCAGTGGACCTTCTCCCCTTCCCCGTGGTCGGTCCAGAGATTCTTTCCCTTCCGGCCCCGGTTGTTTCGGATGACGGCGTTGGCCGCCTCCAGGATGTTGCCGGTGGAACGGTAGTTCTGCTCCAGGCGGATGACCCGGGCGTTTTTGTATTCCTGCTCAAAGGAGAGGATATTTTCGATGGTGGCCCCTCGGAAGCGGTAGATGGACTGGTCGTCGTCCCCCACCACGCAGATGTTTTTGTACCCCCCGGCCAGCAGGGCCGCCAACAGATACTGCATGTGGTTGGTGTCCTGATACTCGTCGATGAGGACGTAGCGGAACTTCCGCTGGTAAAACGCCAGCACATCCTCGTGCTGCTGGAGCAGGCGGACGGTATGGAAGATGATATCGTCAAAATCCAGAGCTCCCGCCGCCCACAGCTTCTTTTGATAGGACAGGTAGACGTTGGCGATCTTTTGCAGCCGGAAATCCCCCTTCACCTGCTCCATATAGTCGGTGGCCAGGAGCATCTCATCCTTGGCCCGGGAAATGTAGCCCAGCACCGACCGGGGCGGGAAGGACTTGTCATCCATGTTCAGCTCCTTCAGGCACTCCTTGATAACCCGGAGGGAATCGTCGGTGTCGTAGATGGTGAAGGCCGAGGGGAATCCCAGCTTTTCAATGTCCCGCCGGAGGATGCGCACGCAGGCGGAGTGGAAGGTGGCCGCCCACACGTCCCGGGCGTCGGGGCCGATCTCCCGCTCCAGCCGCTCCTTCAGCTCCCCCGCCGCCTTGTTGGTGAAGGTGATGGCGATGACCTGCCAGGGCATGGCGGGCTCCAGAGCGCAGAGGCGCCGGGCCCGGGCAGTCTCTTCCTCGGCGGGGGCGGGATGACTGGCATAGTCCCGGAGGAAGCGCAGATCCTCGTCGGTGACAAAGTCCGGCACCTCCTGGGAGTCGGAGCCCCGGCCGTAGCGCAGGAGGTTGGCGATGCGGTGGATCAGCACCGTGGTCTTGCCGCTGCCCGCCCCGGCCAGCAGAAGGAGGGGGCCCTCCGTGGCCAGAGCGCCCTCCAACTGCCGGGGGTTGAGGTGGGAATAGTCCCGGGCGATGAGGTCCCGGCGCAGGGCGGCAAATTCGGCTTGGTTTTCTTTTGCAAGCATAGCTGTAATTCCTTCTCTGTAGTGGTTGGGAGATATTGTACCGCAGAATCGGTCAAAATACAAGGGATTTGCATGGGCGGACAGCGCCACACAAGATACTGTGGGTTCTGTCCCCCGGATTTCCAGAAGAAATGATGCCATTTCAAGGCTCTTTCAAGGAACGCGGGGTAACATTTTCTCAAAAAGTATGCTATAATCGCTCCAATACGAAAGAAACGAGGATAGGAGGCCTGACCATGCGGGTATTATTGGTGGAAGATGAGAAGACCCTGTCGGCGGCGGTGTGCAAGTTTCTCAAGCGGGAAAACATCGTGGCGGACCCGGTGTACACCGGTCCCGACGGACTGGACAACGCCCTGAGCGGGATCTATGACGCCGTGATCCTGGACGTGATGCTGCCGGGGATGGACGGGTTCTCCATCCTCCGGGAGATCCGGGCCTCAGGCAGCGCGGTGCCGGTGATGATGCTCACCGCCCGGGGCGGCCTGGAGGACCGGGTCCACGGCCTGGAGGCCGGGGCGGATTACTACCTCCCTAAGCCCTTCCAGATGGCGGAGCTGCTGGCCTGTCTCCACGTCATCACCCGGCGGAAAACCGACGCCCCCCAGATGGAGCTGGCCTTCGGGGATATCTCCCTGGACCAGCAGACGGGCTCCCTCCGGTGTTCCTCCACCGGGAAGGAGATCAAGCTGGGGGCCAAGGAATACCAGCTCCTGGAGGTCTTCCTCCGCAACCCCCGTCAGATCATGGGCAAGGACCTGCTCACCGACCGGGTGTGGGGCTATGACAGCGAGGCCGAGTATAACAACCTGGAGGTCTACATCTCCTTTGTGCGGAAGAAGCTCACCTTCGTGGGGTCCGGGGTGAAGATCAAGACCACCCGGGGGCTGGGCTACTCCCTGGAGGAAGGGTCATGATCCAAAAGCTGCAGCGGCGGTTCACCCTGCTTGTCCTTGGGGTTTTGCTGGTGATCCTGGCCGGAGTGGTCTTTGCCATCAACTATGTCAACTGGAAGGAGCTCACCGACCAGGCAGAGGCCTCCCTGGAGCTCATCGTTAAAAACAACGGGCAGCGCCCGGGGATGATGGACCGGCCGGACGGGAGCTTCCCGCCTCCCTGGGCCCAGACCGAGAGCAGCGGGACCGGCGACGTGGTCCTGGATTCCCAGGACTGGGACGACGGAGAGGATGAGGATGCCGCCGAGGACGCGGCCAGCGACGACAAGGATGACGAGGTCGACGGCGGCAATCACTATGAGGACTTCATCGACGACGTGCTGGACGAGGGGGCCTTCCCCCCCGGCCTCCAGGGCAGAGAGGACATGGCCTTTGCCGCCAACCTCTCTACATATTATTGCGTCCACCTGGACCAGCAGGGTTCCATTCTCCGCTGGACCAGTGACCGGCAGGACCTGTACACCGACCAGCAGGTGGCGGAGCTGACCCGGGCCGTCCTGGAGACAGAGAAGGACTTTGGGCGGGTGGGCAGTCAGTTTTACCGGTTGAAGGAAACCGCCAGCGGCTCCCTCCTGGTGGTGCTGGACGCCCGGATGGAGGTCTCCCGGGCCCACTCCCTGCTACGGACCACGGTGCTCACCGGTCTGCTGGCCTATCTGGTCCTGGGGCTCACCTCCGCCCTGCTCATCCGGCGGATGACCCGGCCGGTCCAGGAGGCCTTTGACAAGCAGAAGCAATTCGTCTGGGACGCCAGCCACGAGCTCAAGACCCCCCTGGCCGTGATCTCCGCCAACGCCGAGGTCCTGGCCGGCGAGATCGGGGAAAACGAGTGGCTGGGCTACATCCAATCCGAGGTGAAGCGGACCGACCATCTGGTCCAGAACCTGCTGACCCTGGCCCGGATGGACAAGGGCTCCGTGGAGGCGGTCTTCCGCCCCTTCGACCTCAGCCAGGCGGTCCTTCAGGTGGCCCTTCCCTTTGAGAGCACCGTCTTCGAGGCCGGGAAGACCATGGATTTGGACATTCCTGATGGGGTCATGGTCAAGGGCGACCAGGACATGATCCAGCAGCTTGTAGTCATCCTGCTGAGCAACGCTGTAAAGTATTCCGACGACGGCGGAGCCATCCACGTGATTCTGGAGGCCAGAGGGCCCGTTCTGAAGGTCCACAACACCGGCCCGGCCATCTCCCCCGAGGTGCTGCCCCATATCTTCGACCGGTTCTTCCGGGGAGACGCCGCCCACAACCGGGAGACCCCCGGCAACGGGTTGGGGCTGGCCATCGCCCAGAATATCATGGACGTCCACAAGGGGAAGATCACTGCGGAGAGCAGCCCGGAGGCGGGCACCACCTTTACCGTTACCTTTGCGTGAGAATTCAATTGATATAACAGGAGGAAACCATCATGAGAAAGAATTTCGGTCCCCATCCCTGGAGCTATCCCCAGCCCGTCTTCATCATCGCCACCTATGGCGAGGACGGCACCCCCGACGCCATGAACGCCGCCTGGGGCGGGATCAGCGAGGAGGCAGAGCTGTCCATGTGCCTGAGCCCGGAGCATAAGACGGTGCAGAACATCCTGGCCCGGAAGTCCTTCACCGTCAGCATGGGCGACGCGGCCCATGTGGTGGCCTGCGACTATGTGGGCATTGTGTCGGGCAACGACGAGCCGGACAAGATGGCCAAGGCGGGCTTCCACGTCACCAAGAGCCCCTATGTGGACGCTCCCCTCATTGACGAGCTCCCCATGGCCGTGGAGTGCAGGTTCGTCAGCTACGATCCCGAGACCTGCCGGATGGTGGGCGAGATCGTCAACATCAGCGCCGATGACTCCATCCTGGACGCCCAGGGGAACATCGACCCGGCCAAGCTGCGGCCCATCACCTTTGACCCGGTGAACCAGACCTATCTGGTGCTGGGAGAAAAGGTGGGCAACGCCTTTGCCGACGGGTTGGAGCTGAAATAATTCCCGCGAACATAGAACAGGCTGAGACCGTTTTTTGCCGGTCTCAGCCTGTTTTCGTTTTGTCTCCTAGGATCACCAGCCGCGCTTGCCGGGATCGGTCATGTCCGCGGCAGCATAGAGCAGGGCGTTGCAGATGGCCGCCGCCACGGGGCTGCCCCCTTTTCTCCCCCGGGCCACGATGGCGGGGATGTCATAGTCCAGACAGGTCTGCCAGATTTTCTCCTTGGCCTCCACTACGTTGACGAATCCCACCGGGACAGCCACAACAAGTGCGGGTCTGCATCCCCGCTCGATCTCCTCTGCCAACTGAAACAGGGCGGTGGGAGCGTTGCCGACGGCGTAGACGGCATGAGGCCAATGGGCAGAAGCGTGTTTCACGGCGGCGACCGCCCGGGTGGTTCCCTCCTGTCTGGCCCGGGCCGCCACGTCGGGGTCGGCCATGAAGCATAATACCTCGCCGCCCAGCTTTCCCAAGCCGGGGGCGCTCACCCCCGTCTTGGCCATGTTGGTGTCGGTGATGATGGGGACGCCCCTGCCCAGAGCCTCCAGGGCCCGGTGGACCGCCTCCGGCGTAAAGTCCAGGGTCCGGGCGTAATCGAAGTCCGCCGTGGTGTGGATGACCCGCCTGACGACAGGCGCCCGGTCCGGCGTCAGGACGATGCCCCGCTCCTTCAGCTCCCCTTCGATGATCTCCATGCTGGTCCGCTCGATGTCCGCCGGGGACTTCTTATATGCCATGGGATGTTCCCTCCCATTCTTCCATGATCCGATAGACCGCGGGCAGGTCCAGGTGGGCCCGGACCTGGTCCGCCAGGCGGTCCAACTGACGGTCCTGATAGGCCTTGTGGGTCTCGCTCTCCGCTGCGGTCCCATCCAGGCCCTTCCGGGCTCGGAGCCAGTCCGCCAATCGGTCGGTGAGCTCTCCGGTGTCGAACAGGCCGTGGAGGTAGGTTCCGAAGATGTTCCCCTGCACCGCGCCGTCCTCCTGTCCGTCGGAGAGGAGGCAGAAGGGCAGGGCATTGCGACGGTCTGTGCGGCCCATGTGGATCTCGTAGCCCTCCATCGAGGCGCCCCGGAAGGGTTCTGCCAGGGTCTCCGCCCGGACCCGGGTCCGCCGCTTCTCGGCGGTAAAGGTGGTCTCGCAGGGCAGCAGACCCATACCGGCCACGGTGCCGCCCCGCTCGACGCCCTGGGGGTCCTCCAGGACGGCTCCCAGCATCTGGTACCCGCCGCAAATTCCCAGCACTGGCGTACCAGCCCGGGCCAGGCGGCAGATCGTCCCCTCCAGCCCGGTTTGCCGGAGCCACAACAGGTCATCCGCCGTGCTTTTGGTGCCGGGTAAAATGATGAGATCCGGCTCACCAAGGGTCTTCCAATCGCTGACATAGCGGACGCCCAGGTCAGGGTGATGCTCCAGGGGTGCAAAGTCCGTAAAGTTAGAAATCTTGGGCAGGCGGATCACCGCAATGTCCATCCCGGCGGTCCGCCGGGTCTCGGAAAGCCGGGGGGCCAGGGAGTCCTCGTCGTCCACATCCACATCCAGATACGGGATGACTCCCAGCACCGGGATGCCCGTTCGCCGGGTGAGCATATCCAATCCGCTGGTGAGAAGAGAGGGGTCCCCCCGAAACTTATTGAGGACAAAGCCCGCCACCCGGGCCCGTTCCCGGGGCTCCAGCAGCTCGACGGTCCCCACCAACTGGGCGAAGACGCCGCCCCGGTCAATGTCCCCCACCAGGAGGACGGGGGCGTCCACCCGCTCCGCCAGGCCCATGTTGACGATATCGTCCTGCTTCAGATTGATCTCCGCCGGACTTCCCGCCCCCTCGATGACGATGGGGCTGTATTCCGCCGCAAGGGAATCATAGGCGGACAGGATCTCCGGGAGCAGGGTTTTCTTTCGGGCGAAGTAGTCCCGGGCGGCGTAGTCCCCCCGGACCTCCCCCAGGACGATGACCTGGCTGCCGGTGTCGCTGGAGGGCTTGAGAAGGACGGGGTTCATCCGCACGTCTGGCTCCAGCCCCGCAGCCATGGCCTGGACCGCCTGGGCCCGGCCCATCTCCAGGCCGTCCCGGGTAATGCAGCTGTTCAGAGCCATGTTCTGACTTTTGAAGGGGGCGGGCCGATAGCCGTCCTGGCGGAAAATGCGGCACAGGGCCGCCGTCAGAAGGCTCTTCCCCACCCCGGACATGGTGCCCTGGATCATGATGTTTTTACTCATTGCGTCACCTGCCGGATGGCTTCCAATAGTCGTTGATTCTCTTCCTCCCTCCGGACCGCCGCCCGGTACCAGTTGGGGCCGAGGCCGGGATAGCCGGCACAGCGGCGGAGGAGGATGCCCTTCTCCTCCAGCTTGTCCGCCAGGGCCAAGTCTGGATGGCGGAAAAGGAGGTAGTTCGCCTCCCCGGTGATCGCTGTTGCCCCCAGAGCTGCGAGTCCCCTCCGAAGCGCTGGGCGTGCTTTGTTCAGTAGCGCCCGAAGGCGGTCGGGATACCCTTCGTCCGCCAGGGCCGCGAGTCCCGCTGCCTGGGCTATATTGGACACCGGCCAGGGTTGGCCGCATCGTCCCATGGCTTCCAGCAGCGCAGTATCTGCGCTGAGGGCGAAGCCCAGGCGCAGGCCGGGCATGGCATAGAGCTTGGTGAAGGCATTGAGGATCAGGAGGGAAAGGTTTTTCAAATATGGGACCAGGGTGTGGGCCGCGGGGTCGGGCAGCAGGCCGTTAAAGCACTCATCCACCACCAGCCGCGCGCCGCACACCGCGCAGCGGTCCAAAATCTGCCGGAGGAGTCCCGGGTCTGTAGTCACGCCGGTGGGGTTATTGGGCTCGCAGAGGAAGACCATATCAACGTCAGGAGTGATCTCAGAGAGGAATTCCTCGGTCAGGCGGAACTGATCCTCAGGATGGAGGAAAACCTCCCGCACCGCGCAACCGATCCGCCGGAGGGCGGCGGGATACTCAGAGAAGGTCGGCGCGGTCACCAGGGCCAGCCTGGGCCGAACTGCCTGGACCGCCCGCTCGATCAGGTCCCCCGCCCCGTTGCCGCAGAGGACCCAATTCGGTGGGACCTGCCACGCATTTCCAATGGCTTTCCGCAGGTCCCGGCAGAGGGGGTCCGGGTAGCGGTCCGCTTGGTCCAAGGCCCGAATCACCGCCTCCCGGACGCCCTTGGGCAGTCCCAGGGGGCTGATGTTGGCGGAAAAGTCCAGGGGAAGAGCGCCGTGGGCAGCGTAAAAGCCTGCCCAGTCGCCGCCGTGGTCGTATGGCATGGTTTCCTCCCCCTTTCCGTCAAAACAGGCAATGGAATATAAGAAAACGCAGGCCGCCCAGCAGAAGCAGACCCAGGACACTTCCCAGAACCATCAGACGGTTTGCCCGGGGGATGTCCTCCGGCTCAATGGGACGGATGGGGTCGCCGATGGTGGGCTTGTCGCAGTATTCTCCGAAATAATAGGCCGGTCCGGCCAACTGGACCTCCAGGGCTCCCGCCATGACCGCCTCAGTCTGGGCGGAGTTGGGGCTGGCGTGGTTCCGGCGGTCTCTGCGCCAGATGCGCCACGCCTGCCGCCCGTTCCGTCCGCCCAGGAAGGCCGCCGCGATGAGCAGCAGGGCGGAGAAGCGGGAGGGGAGGTAGTTGGCCGCGTCGTCCAGCCGGGCGGCGGCACGGCCAAAGTAGAGATACTTCTCGTTCTTGTAGCCGATCATGCTGTCCATGGTGTTGACCGCCTTATAGCACAGGGCCAGCGGCGGGCCGCCGATGAGCAGATAAAACATAGGAGCAATGACCCCATCAGAGAAGTTTTCCGCCACGGTCTCCACCGCCGCCTTGGTAACGCCCTCCTCGGTCAGGCTCTGGGTGTCCCGGCCAACGATACGGGAGACGGCAGTCCGGGCTTCCTCAATGGTCCCGTGTTTCAGGCGATCGAACACGTGTATGCTCTCGGTCCACAAGCCCTTCATAGCCAGGACCTGCCAGCTCCAGAGGATCATCAGCGCCCATTGGAGGTAAGGGTGGACTTTCCCTGCCAGCCACAGCAGAAGGCAGGAGGCCAGGAGGGTGTCCAGGGTCAGGGACAGGACCAGGCAGAAGCCCGCCCAAAATTCGCCTCTGGGCGTTTGGGGAAACTCGGGGCGGAAGTGCTTTTCCAGAAACGCAATGCCGTTCCCCATGAAAACCACGGGATGGGGCATCCATGCCGGGTCCCCCAGCACCAGGTCCAGGAGAAAGCCGGCCAGCGCGCAGAGCAGGATCGTCATGGACGGTCATACAGGGGGATGCTGTCCCGCCACACGCAGTCCACGACCCCGTCCTCCCAGGCCAGCCGCCGCTCCGCCTGCCAGTGCGCCGTGTCCAGGATGTAGCCCGACCCGCAGTCCAGCAGCCAGGTGTAGAAGGGCTTGGACGGGTCCACAAAGGTCTCCATCACCGCCATCTGGGTGCCGCCGTGGGCCACGATGAAGAGTTCGTCATCCCCCCGCTTTAAGGCCATGTCGATGAGCGAGGCCACCGCGGCGCAGGTCCGTTCTCCAAACTCCGTCTTGGTCTCCCCGTTGGGGCAGCAGTCCAGACAGCCGGAGTCCACCCAGGCCCGGTAGGCCGGATCGTTTTTCATCTCGTCGGGAGACCGGCCCTCAAAGTCCCCGAAATTCATTTCTTTCAAGTCCTCCACCACCACCTGGCGGCAGTAGGGCAGGACGAGGGAGGCTGTCTCCCTGGCCCGTTTCAGCGGAGAGACATAAACCCAGCCGCCGGGGACAGTAAGGGACAGCGTGGTCAGCGCGCCGAAGCCCTGTGGGGTGCCGTAGCCCAGGGCTTTTTTCCCCTCGGCAGACAGAGGCTCGTCGATCCAGCCCTGGTAGGCGCCGGAGGCCTTCAGGGCGGTCTCGCCGTGGCGAATGAGATATACTTTCATAATAGTTCTCCTTTCAGAGCCCGGGGAATGCCGCAGAATACGCGGATAACTGCATCCGCCCGCTCTGCCAGCAGGCAGGCCAGCCGCCCCGCCGCCTCCCGGCGGGCCCTTTCCTCCGGGTCAATGGGAACGACGCCGCCCCCCACTTCGGTGGCTATGACCACCGGGCTGCGGGCCAGCTCGTCGGTCAGGGCCACCAGGTCCTCTGTCCCTGCGGCCAGGTCCTGGACGTCCCAGACGGCGTTGGCGCTGAGTTCCGCTTCCGTCCAGCCCAGGGCGGTTCGGACATAGTCCCGTTTGCCCGCAAACAGCGGGCCGGTGATAAAGATCATGTGAGAACACCTCCCAGCAGCGCGGCCAGTTCCAGGGCGGCCAGCATCCAAAGCTCGGCGGTTTGGAGGAACCAACCAGCCAGATCGCCGGACAGGCCGCCGAACTGGCGCCGGGCCATGGTCCGGTAATGGGCAAACACCAGCAGGGCGGCGACAGCGGCCAGCCAACCGGAGCCTCCCATTCCCAGCATGCCCATGGCAAGGATCAGGGCCGCAGAAAGAATGGTCAAGATCATCGTAACAGCTTGTTTGTCCGCCGCAGTGGCAAAGGTATGGGCCAGGCCGGTGCCCTTTGCCAGTGGGAATGCTGCCACCGCCAGCCCGGACAGGCTCCGGCTGAGGCAGAAGGACAACAGGATGACAACCGGCTGATAAACCGGCAGAGCGGACCAGAGGGCAAAGGTCCCCATGAAATACAAGCAGAGGTGGATCACCGCAAAGGCTCCCACATGGGGGTCTTTCAAGATCTCCTGCTTTTTGGCCGGATCGGCGTGGCTGGACAGTGCGTCCCAGGTGTCGCAGAAGCCGTCCAGGTGGATGCCGCCGGTGAGCAGGGCCGGGATGGCGCACAGCCCCGCCGCCCGAAGGATGGCCGGGACTGCCAAAAAGCCGCACAGGACTGTCCACCCCCAGCAGGCCAGGCCAATGACCGCTCCCACCAGGGGGAATGCGCAGAGGACGAAGCGCAGGGTGTCCTTCTCCCAGGGAAAGGCGGGCACGGGGATGGCGGAGAACATGGAGAAGGCGGCGGCGATGGTTTTCAGAACCTTCACGGCGCTGCCTCCTTCCACACGTCCGGCAGGCCGCAGACCACCTCCACCACCCGGTCCGCCCGGGCGGCCAGGGCACGGTGGATGGCGGCCAGGGTTTTCAGATAGCGCAGGGTATCCCCCCCATAGTCCGGACCGCCGGAGAAGACCTCGTTGGACACGACGGTCAGGTTTTTACAGTTTGCCGTCACATAGGCCAGGCCGGAAAGAACAGTGTCCGCTCCGCCTCCGGCAGGGTGGAAGAGTTCATTGGCTGTCAGGTTGCCCAGGTCCTCCAGGAGAACGCTGGCGTCGGGGGGCAGAGACAGACTGTTCAGTCCGATGTACCGTTCCACGGTGCGGAATCCACGGCCCGCCCGGGCCCGGCGGTGCTTTTCCACTCTGGCGGCGCCCTCCTGGCCCCAGGGCTCCATGGTGGCCAGATAGATGTGGGGCCCAGGCTGGGACAGGACCAACCCCTCGGCGTATTCACTTTTTCCGCTGGCGGCGCCGCCGAGGATAAGGGTGAGCATGGTCTTCTCCTTTTGTAGCATTTCAGGATAAGTGTCGATAGGCTTCAATGCCGATGGCGTCGAAGGTATTCCCGCTGTGGTAGACCCGCAGGGCCATGTCCAGCAGGGGGAGGACCGCCGCCGCGCCGCTCCCCTCCCCCAGCCGCAGGCCGGCGGAGAGCAGGGGCGCAAGGTCCAGTTCCTCCAGCGCCAGAGCAGCCGCGGGCTCGGCGGAGCAGTGGGAGGCCAGCAGGGCGTCCCGGACCTTCGGGCACACCCGCACTGCGCACAGGGCGGCGGCGCAGGTGATGAGGCCGTCCAGAAGAACGGGACAGCGGCTGTAGGCGGCCCCTAGATAAAAGCCGCACAGGGCCGCTAGGTCCAACCCCCCCACCTTGGTCAGCACGTCGATGGGGTCCGCCGGGTCCGGGCGGTTCCGCCGGATGGCCTGGCGGATGGCGTTATTTTTTCGCAGCAGTCCCGCGTCGGACAGTCCCGCTCCCCGGCCCGTCAGGGTCTCAGGCGGGCGATCCAGCAGGACGGAGAGGACCGCCGCCGAGGTGGTGGTATTGCCAATGCCCATCTCCCCGGAGAGAAGAAGGTCACACCCCTCTTTCGCGGCGGAGCGGGCCAGGTCGAACCCGGTCTCGATGGCGGCCAGGCAGTCTGCCCGGTCCATAGCGGGACCCAGGGTAATGTCGTCGGTGCCGGTTCGGACCCGGCGGTCTAGAACACCGGCGGGGGCTGCGGCGCAGGCCATCCCCACGTCCACCGGGATCACGGGGCAGCGCAGGCCGGCGGTCATGTAATTGACCGTGCTGCGGCGCTCCCCCAGGGCCCGGGCCACCGCTTCCGTCACGGAGGAATCCGACTGGCTGACCCCCTGGGCCACCACGCCGTTGTCGGCACAGAACACATAAAGGCCCCGTCTGTCCAGGCGCACGTCCGGGGAACCGCCCAGGGCGGCGATTTTCGCCACGGCGGATTCAAGCCCGCCGAGGCTGCCCAGAGGCTTGGCCAGACTGTCCCAATGGGAAACCGCCTGGGCATAGACCAGCGGATCGCCACCGGGGATGGCTGACAGGATGAATGAAAGGTTCATTTGCGGCCCTCCTTGTAGGAAACGGCAGCCCGGACAAAGCGCTCCGCCAGGGGCAGCGCGCCGCCCAGGTGGAGATGGGGAAAGCCTGCGTAGAGGGTGGGGCTGGTATAGCCACACCGCCAGGTCCGGCCCGAGGGCTTCTCCGCCCGGAGGTCTCCGCCGAAGGGAGCCGCCTCCCAGTAGTGGAACTCATGGGCGGGAATGGGCTCTCCGGCGCGGAAGAGGAGGCTGTCTTTGTCCTCCGTCAGGCGGAGGTAGCCAAAGCGCTGCAGGGAATCAGTGGGACGGCTTTCTCCGGGAAGGGCTCCAGCCATGGGCCAGTTCTTCCCTTCCCTGTCCTGTAATCGTTCCAGCAGGTAGAGAAAGCCGCCGCACTCGGCCACTGTGGGCAGACCGTCGGTCACGGCGGCTCTGACCCAGGCGGTCATAGCAGGGTTCCGGCTCAGGGTTTCCCCATGGAGCTCCGGGTAGCCGCCACAGAGGTAGAGTCCATGGACGTTTTCAGGGGGTGCGTCCCGGAGGGGGCTGAAAAACACCAGCTCCGCTCCGGCGGCCTCCAGGGCGTCCAGGCTGTCCCGGTAGAGGAAACAGAACGCCTCGTCCCGGGTCACGGCGATCCTGCATTGCGGGGCAGGGGCGGGAGGATGAGAAACCGGCCGGGTCTCCGCTGCCAGGTCAAGCAACCCGGTGAGATCCACGGTCTGTTCCATCTGCCGGGCGATAGCGGCAAAGCGATGCTGAAGACCCGCCACCTCGTCGGGGAGGATCAGCCCCAGGTGGCGGCTCTCCAGGACCGCTTCGTCCATGGGTGGCAGATAGCCCAGGACACGGATGCCGGTCTGCGCCAGGATGGGCTTCCAATGGGCGTACAGCATGGGTTTGCAGTCGGTGAGGATCACACCGGCAATATGACTGGGCGTACGAAAGTGCAGCATTCCCTGGATCTGTGCCGCCAGGGTCAGGCTGATCCCCTTGGGGCGGAGGACCAGGACCACGGGCAGGTCCGCCAGGTCCGCCACCTGCCAGGCACTGGCCTCGTCGGTGCCGTTTACCCCGTCGTAATAGCCCATGGCTCCCTCCACCAGGGCGAGTTGGGCGGTCTGCCGGGACAGGGTGTCTCGCACCCCTTCGGGGCCTTGAAGAAAGAGGTCCAGGTTCCGGCTGGGCAGGCCCAGGACCTGACGGTGGAACATGGGGTCGATATAATCCGGGCCGCACTTGAAGCTCTCCACGGACAGGCCCCGGTCCTGAAAGGCCCGGAGAAGGCCGCAGGTCACCACGGTCTTGCCGCTGCCGCTGTGCATGGCGGAGAGCATAAAACGCTTCATGGACGACCTCCTGTGATCAGAAAGATGGGATTTTGGGCCAGGAGAAGGTGCTTTCCCCCTGCCGGTCTGGTGCGGCTGACGGAAAGCTGCGTCACCTCGGGCTCCAAGCCAAAAGCAGACATTTCCTCCAGGGACTCGTGGGCCGTTTCCAGGGTGATGGCGGAGACACAGATTCGCAGGTTGGGGTTTTGACCGACCGCTTTTTGGAGGATGGGGCGAAGCGCGCCTTCGCTGCCGCCGATAAAGACCTTGTCCGGTTTGGGCAGACGGGCAAGGGCCTCGGGGGCTCTCCCCTCCTCCAGCGTCAGGTTCCAGACGTGGAATTTTTCCCGGTTCTGCCGGATCAGGGCGCAGGCCTCGGGATCATACTCCACCGCCCAGACTTCTTTCCCCTGCATGGCCATCTCCACGCTGACGCTGCCGGTGCCCGCGCCGACGTCCCAGCAGACGTCCGACGGCATAACCGCCAGCTTGGCCAGGATCACCGCCCGGACCTCCTGCTTGCTCATGGGGACCTGGCCCCGGATGAACGCCTCGTCGGGGAGGCCGGGAGCACGCCGTGCCGGGACGGGAGGCGGGTCCACCAGCACCACGTTCAGGGGGGAGAAGGTCCGATCCGCCAGGTCCGAGACCGTTCCGACGGTGGTGGTCTCGTCGGGATAGGACAGGTTCTCCCCCACCGTTACGGTCAGGCGGGGCAGACCCGCGTCGGCCAAAGTCTTGCAAAGGGCAGCGGGTCCCGTGTCCCCGCCGGTGAGGAGAAAGACCGGACGCCCCTCCCGCAGATGGGAGAGCAGGTCGGCGCTCTGCCCGTGGGCAGAGGCCAGGACCCAGTCCTTCCAGGGCCGCCCCAGCCGGGCGGCGAAGGTCTGGACGCTGGACAGGCCGGGGAGGACCCGATAGGCCAGGCCCCGCTCTTCCAGCCTTCGGATCAGAGCCTGTGCTCCGGACCAGAAGCCGGGGTCGCCGCTGTAGAGGACGCAGGGGGTCTTGGGCCGCGCCTCGTCAAGAAGGGACAAAATATCCTCCGGGCGGTAGACGGCGGCGGTCCGGGCCACAGGGGCGGAAACCGCATCCAGCATCCGGGCCGCACCGATAAGCAGATCCGCTTGGTTGATGGCCTCCCGGGCCTCGGCGGTCAGGCCGCCGGGGGCGCCGGGGCCGATCCCGATGAGGGTGATCATGGCGTCACGCCCTTTCTGAGCTCGTCCAGCAATGCTTCCACGGCCATCCCGAAATCCGCCGGGCGGCGGATCATGAGGACCTTGGTCCCTGTCTGCCGAGCCGCCTGGATTTTTTCGGGAAAGCCCCCCGCCGAGCCGCCGTCCTTGGTCACCAGCCAGCGGATGGCATACTGCCCCAGGAGGGCGGCGTTGAGCTCCCGGGAAAACGGCCCCCAAAGGGCCAGGATGTTTCGATGGGGCAGGCCGATGGCTTCGCAGGCGGCCAGGCTCTCATGGGTGGGGAGGACCCGGGCATACAGGCGGGCGGAGTCCAGGGCGCGGAACGCGGACAGCTCCTTGGCCCCGGTGGTCAGGAGGATGTTTCCCTCGGTATCCGCCAGATAATCCGCCGCTTCCCGGCTTGTCTCTACTTCCACACAGCCTGCCGCCTCGCTTTTGGGCCGGGAGACCCGGCGAAGGGGCACCCCGGTCTTTTGGCAGGCCGCCCGGATGTTCTCCCGGACGAGCTGCGCATAGGGGTGGGTGGCGTCGATGCAGAGGGCATGGCCCCGGATCAGCTCTGCCATAGCGGGCCCTTCCAGACGGCCCACCCGGACGGAGGCTCCCTCCAGGCCCTCCGCTCCTACAGGAGTAGCTACGCTGACGGTAACGTCGTGTCCCAGGCCGCTGAGCCGCTGGGTCAGAACGCGGCCCTCGGTGGTGCCGCCGAACAGGATGATCTTCATCGTTTCCTCTCATATCCCCGGGGCGTCACCATCCGCCCGGCCAGAAGCCGGGTGCCGGGCACGCCCACAAACACAGTGGTGAACATATCCGCAGGAAAGTCCCCCAGGCCAGCCAGGGTCAGGACGCCGTGGTCCTCCCCCTCCCGCCCGACAGAACGGGCCCAGCCGCAGACGGTCTCCGGCGGCAGGACCTCCAGGAGCACGTCACAGGCCCGCCGGAGATGGTCCTTTCGGCGGTGGGAGGCCGGGTTATACAGGCAGAGGACGAAGCCACCCAAGGCGGCGTGGCGGAGGCGGTTCTCGATCTCCGCCCAGGACGTCAGCAGGTCGGAGAGGGAGAGTACGCAGAAATCGTGCATCAGCGGCGCGCCCAGGAGGGCCGCCCCGGACAGAGCCGCCGTGACCCCGGGGATGACCTCGATCTCCACCTCCGGCGCGATCTCCGACGCCAGCTCCAGCAGAGGGCCGGCCATGCCGTAGACCCCGGGGTCGCCGCTGCACAGCAGGGCAACGGTTTTACCCTCTTTGGCTGTCTCCAGTGCCCAGCGGCACCGGTCCAGCTCCCTGGTCATGGGGGTGGTGTAAGTCTCTTTCTCCGGGAACAGAGGGCGCAGCAGGTCGAGATAGGTGGTGTAGCCGCAGAGCACGTCCGCGCCCTCCAGGGCCCGCACGGCCTGTTCCGTCATGTGTTCCCGGTCGCCGGGCCCGAAGCCCACGACGAATACCTTAGACATCCTGCCACCTCCAGTCGGGATGAAACGGCGCTGAAGCCGCCGCCATAGTCACGCCGCCGGCTGCCTGCTTGGGGATCAGCAGCGCCCCGCCGCTGCCCAGCACCGCCGCCCGCTCGCAGACGTTGTCCACACCCACGGTCTGCTCCACGAAGGCAGAGCCGCTGAAGGTCCCCCGGACCGCGGACAGGTCCCCGGCGGAAAAGGTCCGAAGAGGCCAGCCGTGAGCGGCGCAGAAGGCCAGAAGTCCAGGCTCCTCCCCCTTGCGGTCGATGGTGCAAACTTGGAGGATGGACGACGGATGGAGCGTGGAGCGGTCCAAGAGGGTGCGGTATGCCGCCTCGATGGCTTCCTGCGTCGTCGCTTTTTTACAGCCGATCCCCAGCGTGACGATCCTGGGGACCAGATGGAGGCGCTCGTCGTCCTTTCGATCAATGGATACTGTAAAGCCAGCCCCGCTCCCCGGCGTCAGTCCCGCAGGGTATGGCTCCGGGAGGGGGAAATCACTTTCAAAACCCACTGGCTCACCAGCCAGAAGTCGGGCGGAGACGCGCTTGATCCGCCCAGGCTCCGGCACCGCACAGCCTTGTGCTTTGGCCCACAGGTCCACGGCAAAAACCTGATTCAGGTCTGTTGCGGTAGTAAGGATCGCCTGGCCTCCGATGCAGGCCGCGATCCGGCGGGCCAGGGCATTGGCGCCCCCAAGATGGCCGCTGAGGATGGGAATGGCATACTTCCCTGCTTCGTCCACCACCACCACTGCCGGGTCGGCTGCTTTGCTTTTGACATAGGGCGCAATGGCCCGGACGGCGATCCCCGCCGCGCCAACGAATACCAGGGCGTCTCCCTGAGAGAACGCCTGTTCGGTCCAGGCGGACAGCGGGCAGTCCGGCCCGCATCGGGCAGCTTCTCCGTCCAGGTGTTTTGCCAGGGTGCGGGCCAGGGCTTCCCCTCGGTCGGTAAAGGCCAGCAGTCGGACGGTCATGGCGTTCCCTCCCGATAGCCCGTGGTGAAGGCCGGGTCGTAAAGCTTGCTGCGCTCGTAGGAATCCCCCAGGAAGTCCCCCACCAGCACCAGAGCCGTGCGGGTGATGCCGTGGGTCCGTCCGGTCTCCGCCAGCTTCCCCAGGGGGCAGCGGACCACCTTTTCCTCCGGCCAGGTGGCCTTATAGACCAGAGCGGCGGGGGTGGTCTCGGTGTAGGCCCCTTTCAAAAGCTCGGTCTGGACCCTGTCCAGCATCCCGGCGGAGAGGAAGAGGACCATGGTGCAGCCATGCTGGGCCAGGGAGGAAAGGGCCTCCTCCTCCGGCACCGGCGTCCGGCCCGCCAGGCGGGTGATGATGACGCTTTGGCTGACGTTGGGCAGGGTATATTCCCCCTCCACTGCCGCCGCCGCACCGGAAAAGCTGGACACGCCGGGGATGATGGTATAGGGGATCTCCAACGCCCTCAGTCCATCCATCTGCTCCCGGATGGCCCCGTAGAGGCTGGGGTCTCCGGTGTGGAGGCGGACCACAGACTGCCCGGCCCGGTGGGCCTCCTCCATGCGGGCCAGGACCTGCTCCAGAGTCATTTCCGCGCTGTTGTACACCGCGCAGCCGGTTTTGCACAGGCCCAAAAGGGCCGGATTCACCAGACTGCCGGCGTAGATGACCACGTCGGCGGTCTGAAGGGCCTTTGCGCCTTTCAGCGTCATCAGCTCCGGGTCGCCGGGGCCCGCGCCCAGGAAGGTCACCATGGGATTCACTCCTTTACGATCACGAGGGTAAAGTAACCGGTCTCCCCAGGGAGCTCGATAAAGGGGTCCATAAGCCGCTCCCCCTCCATCCCGCAGTTGCACACCAGGGCGGAGCGGGAGAGCCGGTTGGTCTGTTTCAGATAATCGTAGATAGCGGGGAGACGGTCTCCCGGCTTCATCAGGACCTTGGTCCCGGGCTGCTCCAGCTCTTCCCGCCAGCCGTCGGACAGGGCGGGGATGATGTGGAGGGGGGAATCCCCCTCTGCCAGGACCCGGCCAAGGGCAGCGGAAGCGGCGGAATAACTGGTCACGCCGGGGATCAGGCAGACGGAGAACCCCGCCTCCCGGACCGCGTCGAGGAGATAGCCGACACTGGCATAGAGGGAGACGTCCCCCAGGTTGACCATGGCAACGTCCTGTCCCCGGGTGAGTCTGTCCAGGACCGCCGCCGCCATGTTGCGGTGTTCCGCCTCTCTAACCGTTGGGTCCTTGGACATGGAAAGCGGCACCGGCAGGATCTCCTTTCCGGCGAGGTCCGCCACAGGGCGGATGATCTCCAGGGCCGTCATAGCCCCTCCCGGGGTCCGGGGCGCGGCGATCACTTGGCAGCGTTTCAGCACCTCCACGGCACGCAAAGTCAGCAGCGACGGGTCGCCGGGGCCCACGCTGACGCCGAAAAAGGTGCCCGCCTTGCTTAGTTCCATCTCTCCATGATCTCCTTTGCCTCCGAGGTTTCCCCCAGAAGGCCGTATTCGTTGGAAAACAGGACCGCACCCACGGCGCAGGTCTCCCCCGCTCTTCGGGACAAATGCTCTTGCATCGCGCCTAAGAGACCAGCCATGACCGGATCCCGCAGCCCCGCCTCGTCCAGCCGGGCCAGGCAGGCGTCGGTGGTGGAGCAGTCCATGAGGGCCCGGCAGAGGGCTTTGTCGCCCCCGGCCAGGGCGGCGTGGGCGCAGAACAGCTCGGCCCGGCAGTCCGCCGTTCGACTGTGGGTGTTAAAGATCCCTCCGGTCAGCTTTACCAGCTTGCCGACGTGTCCGACCAGAAGGATCTCCGAAAAGCCGTCCAGCACCGCTTCATCCAGGGCCTCCCCGATGAAGTTGGAGCACTTGACCACGGGGATCTCCCATTGGTCCATTCCCTGCCGGCGGAGATAGTCCAGGCCGTAGTTGCCCGGCGTGAGGATGAGCCTCTTCTCTCCCTGGGCCGCGGCCTGACGGAGCTCCAGGGCGATGGTGTCTACCACGGCCTGGGCGCTCATTGGCTCCACGATGCCGGAGGTGCCGAGAATGGAGATCCCGCCCTCGATCCCCAGGCGGGGGTTAAAGGTCTGTCTGGCAATGACCTCCCCCTCCGGGACGGAGATCACCACCGACGCGCCTCCCTCATATCCGGCGGCGGAGAGGACCTCCTCCACCGCCCGGGCGATCATCTGCCGGGGGACCCGGTTGATGGCGGCCTCCCCCACAGGCTGGTCCAGGCCGGGCTTGGTCACCCGTCCCACACCGGGCCCCCCCTGGATGGCGATCCCCGGGGATTCGATCAGGGCGACAGCGGCCTCGATCCGGGCCCCGTGAGTCCGGTCCACATCGTCGCCGCCGTCCTTCCGCACGGCGCAGATCGCCCTTCCGGGTTCGGCCCGGCAGGCCTCCAAGGGGACCTCCACCCGCCACCCCTTGGGGGTGCGGAGGGAAACGGTCTCCGGCCAGGTCCCCTCGGTGAGATACCGGGCGGCTCCGGCGGCGGCCAGGGCCGCGCAGGTCCCGGTGGTATAGCCGCAGCGCAGGCGCTTTCCGCCGGCGCTGATGTAATGCTCAAAGGCCATGGGGTCCCTCCCATTTTCCCTGTTCTCCGGCATAGGTCAAAAGCGCCCGAAGGGGGGCCGCCTGACCGGTCATCTGTTCCATCGGCAAGGTACTGAGGGTCCTGCCGGAGGCATCGATCAAGGCCCTGGCCCGGCGGGCCGCCTCTTCGATCCACATCCCAAAGGCGGGCAGGCTCACCACCTCCGCCGCCAGGGCCTTGGCCACGGGGTAATCCAGATCGTTCTCCCACAAAACGCCGGCGGCGAAGGGGATCCCCTCCCGCTGGAGCCGGCGGAAGACCGGCGCGCCTGTGCCGCCGCCGCAGAGGACGAAGACCTGGGGAGCCCCCACTGCCGGGGCAAGCTCCAGGCTGCCGGTGCGGTCGTCGTATGTCCCGCCGTCGATTGCATAGAGGGCCTGGATATAGCCCGGCGTCAGGACCTCCTCCGGCGGGCCGAAGCGCCGGACCTCGGTTCCCTGAAGACAGGCCACCCGGTGGGAGACCTTGGCGGCAAGGTCCACTTCGTGGATGGAGAGCAGCACTGCCATATTCCTGGCGCGGGCCAGATTTTGAATCAGATCCAGGATCTGCAGCTTATAGCGCAGGTCCAGGTAGGCCGTGGGCTCGTCCAGCACCAGGAGCCGGGGTTCCTGACACAGGGCCCGGGCCAGCAGGACCCGCTGCTTCTGTCCGTCGCTGCACTGGGAGAAATACCGATGGGCCAGGTCGGTGATCCTTACCTGGTCCATGACCCGGGCCATCACTTCCCGGTCCCGCTCCCCCAGCACGCCGAATTTTCCGGTGTATGGGTATCGCCCCGCGGCCACCACGTCCCAGCAGGTCATGAGCTCCGGTCGGATGCGCTCGGTGAGGAGCACCGAGACCGCCCGGGCAAGCTGGGGCAGGGAGATGGCCTGTACGTCCCGGCCGTCCAGGTAGACCGCGCCGGCCAAGGGGGGCAGTTGGCGGGTCAGGCTTTTCAGCAGCGTGGTCTTTCCCGCGCCGTTGGGGCCGATGAGGGAGACGATCTCCCCGGGCCGGATGGACAGGGCGATGTCTTTGAGGACGGCTGTATCCTGATAGCCTACCGAGAGGGCTTCCGTTTGAAAGAAGGTCTGTTCCATTTTACGCCACCCCTTCCCGTTTCCGCCGAACCAGGATCCACAGCACCACCGGCGCGCCGAAGACCGCCGTCACGGTGCTGATACCCAGCTCCGTGGGGGCGAACAGGCTCCGGGCCAGCAGGTCGCACAGCAGGCAGAAGGAGGCCCCGCCCAGAAAGCAGGCGGGCACCAGCAGGATGGGCTTTGCCGTGCGGAACAGGCTCTTCACCAGATGGGGCACCGCCACGCCCACGAAGGAGATGGGGCCGGCAAAGGCAGTGACGCAGGCGGACAGAATACTGGAAAAGATCACCAGCACTGCCCCGAAGGCCCGGACGTTCAGGCCCATACTTTTGGCATAGCCCTCCCCCATCTGGAAGGCCCCGATGGGCTTGGAGAGCAGGAAGGTCCCCAGAAGAGTCAGGCCCACCACCAGGGACATGACCTTCACGTTCTCCCAGCCGATGCCGGAGAAGCTGCCCCGGGACCAGTTGTGGAGGTTCACAATGTCCGCGTCCTGGGCGAAGGTCACAACAAAATCCGTGACGGCAGAGCAGATGTAGCCGATCATCACGCCCCCTACGATGAGGACGCTCATCCGGTCCACCGCCCGGGAGAGGAGGAGGACGAAGCCCATGGCGGCCAGAGCCCCCGCGCAGGCGGCGGCGATCATGGCCCAGGAGGACCGGGCCCAGGGCTGCCCAACGGCAAAGACCAGCAGCAGGGCCACCGTCAGCTTGGCTCCGGAGGAGACCCCCAGGATGTAAGGGCCCGCAATGGGGTTGTGAAAAAAAGTCTGCAATAAGTAACCGGAGAGAGCCAGGCCACCCCCCAGCACCGCCGCCGCCACCGCCCGGGGCAGCCGGATGCGCAGGAGGATATCCGCCCCCGCCCCCGGGTCCTGGCCCCGGAGGATGGCCCACACCTGAGACAAGGGCAGGCTGACGCTGCCGACGCAGAGGTTCAGCGCCAGCAGGGCCAGAAGAAGGATCGCCAGGATCAGGTAGGCGGCGCGGTATCGTTTCATGGCTCACTCCAATGGATTCAGATAGATCAGGTGGTCGGTCTCCCCGGCCAGGGCGGCATGGAGGTCGGAGGCCAGGTCCCCCAGCTCCATGGACGCCTGATAGAAGTTCTCTTTCGTGCAGTAGACCGCTCCAGTCTGCACGGCGGCAAAGTCCGCCAGAAGCGGGTTCTTGGCCAGGAGAGCGTCCAGGTCGGGCAGGGCCTCGGTAACGGTGCTGTTGTAGATCAACACGTCGGCATCCTTGGCCGCGGCGTAAAAGCTCTCCCACTGGAGGGTCACGGTGGACAGGGAGGAGGTGGTCTCCAGGCTGTCAAACACATAGGTCCCCCCCGCCTGCCGGATGAGCTGCGGGATGTAGTCCTCCGGCGCGCGGACCTTGACCTCGCCGTTGGAGGCGATGTAAAAAAAGGCCGCGGTTTTCCCGGTGTCGGCGGCGTCCAGAGCGCGGATGGCCTGGGCCTGCCGCTCGTAGACGGCGTTTGCCTGGGCCTCCCTGTCCAGCAGGACGCCGTAGAGTTTGATCCATTCCATCCGCCCCAGGGGGGTGGTCTCCCGGCTGGCCTGGTCCACCAGGACAGGGACGTCGAAGCGCTCCAGTTGTTCCTTGATCTCCGGGCTGTGGTAAATCATGGTGTTCTCAATGGCAAGGCCGCAGCCTCCGCCGCAGATCCGCTCGTAGTCCGGGGCGGAGTATTTCCCCGCGTAGACGATTTCGCCGGACTCCATAGCCGCCTTGGCCTCGGGAATGGTCCAGTCATCGGCGGGGAGGGCGGAATAGGAGACAGAATCCAATGCATCCAGCTTCACCAGCATGTCCATGGTGGCGGAGCCCGCCAGGTAAATATCAGAGATGGGCCGGCACAGGAGCGTCACCGTGTCCGGCAGGTCCTCCGGGACGGGCTGACCCGCAGGGACTACCAGATAGGCCGCGCCGTCGTCGGGTATCTCCGCCAGGATATACCCCTCCTGGCTTCGGGTGAGCGTGAACGCCGCAGCGGCGTCCAGTTTATCCGGCTCCTGCCAGGTCAGGGAGGGGATCAGGGCGTCGGCCCCTTGTATTTCCCGGGGCGGTTCTCCCGTTCCGCAGGCCGCCAGAAGGAGAAGCGAAAGCACGCTCAGGAGAAAGAGCCGTCTTATCATGAATGGCGTTCCTTTCTGCCAAGGCCAACGCCCAGGGCAGCCATCCCCACCGCAGAGACCGCCGCCACGATGAGGCCGGTCCGTCTCGCGCCGTCTTTGTTCTCTGTGACGGAGAAGGTGAAGGTATACTCGATCTCATGAGGCGTACTCATAGCGGTGGTGTCGGCAATCATCACGATGGGCTGGTCCAGCGCCGTCACAGGCACCTCAAAGGCGGAATTCCCATCGGTGTTGATGGGCTCATAGCGGACCCCATCCACAAGCATATAGTCGTAGTGGGGGCTGCTCCATTGCAGTTGGGTGGTCGCTGCCCCGTCTTTTACAGTGATAGCAACATCAGGCTCCACAGAGGCCTTGCCGCTGCCGCCCTCCATGGATACCAGGCCGGGGTAAACGCCGTCGGACAGGGCGATGGGCTCCGCAGACGGGGGTTCTGCGTCCGCCCCCTCTGTCTCGCCCTTCATCGCCTCGATCCTCGCTTCCCGGGCAGCCTTTTCCAGAGCCTCGTAGTCGGGTAATTCCACCAGCACGGCCTCTGGAGGCAGGCTGTCCGCCCGGACCAGCAGAGAGCGGTCGTACCATTGCTCCTTTTTCACGCTGAATGCGGCACAGGGAAACGCCTGGTCCAGGGCGGGGACGGGAATGGTGTAGGTGTACGCCCCGTCGGCGTCCTCGGTGTAGCCGATGTAATGGTCTTCCGTGTCGGCGGCGGCCTCCGTCCCGGTGCCGGGGTACAGGACCAGATAGCTGGTGCCGCTGAGGGTCAGGTCAGCGGTCATTTCACCGTTTGCCACCGTCAGCACCGCTTTGGTGATCTTGAACATGGAGGACGAGGACTCCACCTCCACCTCGTAAGTACCATCCACCACGTCGGCGGCGGCAACGGGGACCATGCCCTCTACGCCCACCTCTTCCACCGTGGTCATATCGGCGGCGCTTGCCACTTTGGTGTAGTCTACGGCGGAGGCGGTAACCGTCCCGGCCATCAGGCAGACCAGAAGGACAGCCGCCGCGCCCTTGTATGTCAGTTTCATGGGATCTCCCCCTTATCCGTTTTATTTTACCGTTTCAGGCGGCAAATGAAAAGGGTTTTCTTTTCCATTTGCAAAACGCCGCCCCACCCGACCGGGCAGGGCGGCGCGAAAGGCAAGGGATCAGGCCAACTGATCGACTGCGGCCTTCACATGGTCCACATAGAGGCTCTGGATGGCGGGCTTCTGTCCCAGGCCCTCCAAAATGCACTCCACTTCATAGCCTTTGCCGGTGAGGATGGACTTCCAGGAATCGTCCTCGTCGCCGGCCATGTCGTTGTTGGCATGGTCGCCGGCCACCACCATCAAGGGCTCCAGCACCACCCGGGTGTAATCCTTGCCGTCCAGGGCGGCGATGATGTCGTCCAGGGACGGCGTGGCCTCCACGGTGCCGATGTAGTAGTTGTCATAGCCGTCGGCGGTGATCATCTCCTGGAGCTTGGCATAGACGGCGTTGGAGTCCGCCTCGGTGCCGTGGCCCATAAACACCACGGCGGTCTGGCCGTCGTCATAGGAGGCGGTGTCGGCAGTGATGGCGGCGATGACCGCCTCGAAGTCGTCGTCGGAGGTCAGCAGAGGCTCGCCCAGAATGATCTGACTGAAGGTGTCCTCATAGTTTGCCAGCTCGTCCTTCAGGTCGTTGTACTCATAGCCGTCCATCAGATGGGTGGGCTGGACGATGAGGTTCTGGATGCCGTCGGCGGCAGCCCGGTCCAGAGCCTCGGTGACATTGTCAATCTCCAGGCCGTCCCGCTCAGCCAGCTTGTCGATGATGATCTGGCTGGTGAAGGCCCGGCGGACCTCATAGTTGGGGAAGGCCTCCTGAATGGCCTGCTCAGTGGCGCCGATGGTGGCGTCCCGGCTCTCGTTGTAGCTGGTGCCGAAGCTCACCACCAGGATGGCGGTGTCGGCGTCATATTCCGCGGCGGTCTCTTCGGTCTCCACGGCTTCTGTGGTCTCCGCGGTCTCCTCCTGGGCGGGCTCCTCCGTGGCGGTGTTCCCGCAGCCGGCCAGCAGGGCCAGGGCCAGGGTCAGGGTCATGAGAACGGCAAATGCTTTCTTCATCGTGGTACATCCTTTCTGTCTTTTTTGTTTTATCTTCCAACCTACAAAACAAAAAACGGCCGCACCGCGACCGCTCCCGAAAAAAGTACGCCAAAGAATCCCCTTCCGCAAAAGGGGGCGCACTCTTACGGGGATCCGGTCTGTAGATCGCAGATCCATGATCCCACGCCTGGGCAGGTCTCCTGGCTTCGTTCATCGCCGTCCCCCCTCTTCCCAACCTTTCGGTCAGTGAGATCTGGAGGACAGCTCCCGTACACAGTGACGGTATCGCGCCGGACTCGCACCGGCTTCCCTTTTCACCCGCCCCAAACATGGCGGACACCCAGGCGCTGTAAGGACTATTCCATTCTGGAGGCATTGTAGCACAGCCCGTTTGGAAATGCAAGAACTTCCTTTTTTCGTCGACGGTCCCGTCTTAAAAGAAAGACGCCCCGCAGAGCGGGACGTCTTTCGCCGGTTCAGACCAGCCCGGCCATGCGTTCCAGGAACCGGTCCACCTCCCAGGCCGTGTTGAAGGCCGAAAAGCTGACGCGGACCGTGCCCTCCCCTTCCGTTCCCGCGGAGGCGTGGGCCAGCGGGGCGCAGTGGAGTCCGGAACGGACGGCGATCCCCCGGTCCGCCAGGGCGTCGGCCAGAGCCCCCGGGTCCCGGCCCTTCGCCCGGAAGGAGAGGACGCCGCATTGGCAGCCGGGGTCCTCCGCCCGATAGACCGTTACGCCGGGCAGCCTGACCAGACCCGCAGCCGCCCGAGCCAAGAGCGCCCTTTCATGCCGGAGGATGGCCGATGGCCCCGTTTTCTCCACGAACCGCAGGCCCGCCAGGAGCCCCGCCGCACCGGGGATATTGTGGGTCCCGGCTTCCAGACGGTCGGGCAGGAAATCCGGCATGGTCTGAAGTCGGGATTGGCTTCCCGTGCCTCCCTCTAAGAGGGGCAGAGCGGTATCCCGGACCAGAAGGAGGCCGGTGCCCTGGGGGCCATAGAGGCCCTTGTGCCCTGGCATGGCAACAAAGTCCGCACCCCAGTCGTCCATCGAGATGGGCAGGACCCCGGCGGACTGGGAGGCGTCCACCAGGAGAGGGACGGAGGCGGCCCGGCAGCGGGCGGCGATCTCGTCTACCGGCAGGATATAGCCGAAGACGTTGGAGACGTGGGTGCAGATGACCCCGTCCGTCCCCTCTCTCAGCTTCCGATCCAAGTCCTCCAGGAATTGCTTCGGCCGGAAGAGGGGGGCTTCCACCGTCCGCACCCGCACCCCCGGTATGGTGGCCAGCGGACGGGTGACGGCGTTGTGCTCCCAGCCGGAGAGGAGGACCCGAGCCCCCGGCCGCACCATGGTCTTTACCGCCAGGTTCAGCCCGTGGGTGGCGTTGTGGGTCAGGACGACCTGCTCCGGCCGGGACATCCCAAAGAGCTCTGCCGCCTTCTCCCGGAGGGCCAGGAGGGTCCGGGAGGCCCGGCTGGAGGGGCCGTAGTTCCCCCGGCCGGGACTGGTCATGGTCCCCACCGCCTCCGCCATGGCCCGGGCCACCGCCGGAGGCTTCTGGAGGGTAGTGGCGGCGCTGTCCAGATAGATCACGGCGACACCTCCCGCCAGTGCTCCGCCGCCGAGCCCACATAGATGCCCAGATAGGGCAGCCGGGTGTGCTTCAGGACGGTCATGGCTTTGGTAAGAGACCGGGGGGACAGCCGCACGGAGTAGCTGCACCCGCTGGGGGAGATCTCCGCCGGAGAGCGCAGGATCCGGGCTCCCACGCCGGCCGATTCCAGGGCGTTGGCGATCCGTTGGGCATAGGTCAGAGACCGGCACATGATTAAATAATACATAGAAAAGCCTCCCGCGCCTATTCTATGCGCGGGAGGCTTCGGGTGTCACGATACGACAGAATCCTCTTGTTTACGCCAGAGGAAGGAGCAGGGCAACGGCGTGGGCGGCGATCCCCTCCTCCCGCCCGGTAAAGCCCAGGCCCTCCTCAGTGGTGGCCTTGACGCTGACGGCGGTAACGGGCACCCCCATGGCCCGGGCCAGGTTCTGCCGCATCTGGGGGATGTGGGGCATGAGCTTGGGCCGCTGGGCCAGGATGGTCAGGTCGGTGTTGCCCACCTGCCAGCCCTCCGCCCGCAGCAGCTCCACCACCCGGCCCAGCAGGACCAGGCTGTCCGCGCCGGCATAGGCCGGGTCCGTGTCCGGAAAGTGCTGGCCGATGTCGCCAAGGGCTGCCGCCCCCAAAAGAGCGTCGCACAGGGCGTGGGCGGCCACATCCGCGTCAGAGTGGCCCAGAAGGCCCAGATGGTGGGGGATCTCCACCCCGCCCAGGATCAGCTTCCTGCCGGACACCAGCCGGTGTACGTCATATCCGTGTCCGATCCGCATGGTCACAGTCCTCCTACACTTCTTCCCGGGCGGCCAGGATTGCCTCTCCGAGGATCAGGTCCGCCGGGGTGGTGATCTTGATGTTCTCCTCGCTGCCCTGGGTCAGGGCCACGGGGCAGCCCAGACGCTCCACGGCGGCACAGTCGTCGGTGAGAGAACTTTTCTCCTCCACCGCCTTCTGGATCCCCGCCCGGATGAGGGGGGCGGCAAAGATCTGGGGGGTCTGGATGGCAAAGAGCGAAGCGCGGTCCAGGGTCTCCGTCACCACGCCGTCCTCCGCCCGCTTGATGGTGTCCTTTACGGGGATGGCCGGAGCGGCGGCGGACCGGGCCTTTGCCGTCCGGATAGTCTCCTCGATGATCTCTCGGGTGACGAAGGGGCGGGCGCCGTCCTGAATGGCAATATAGCCTGCCGACTTGGAGACCTCCTTGAGTCCCGCCCAGACGGAATCCGTCCGGGTTGCGCCGCCCTTGACGATCCGCTTGACCTTGTCAAAGCCGTTCCGGCTGCACAGGGTCCCGATCTCCACCATCTTGTCCTCCTGGGTGACGATGACGATCTCCTCCACCAGCAGGCTGGCCTGGAAGGGGGCCAGGGTGTGCAGGATCAGCGGCGTCCCCCCCAGGGGGGTCATGATCTTGTCGATCCCATCCATCCGGGTGGCGCTGCCCGCGGCCACAACGATTACGGCACAGCCCTCCTCCGGGTCCTCTGGTTTTTTGAAAAGCCTTTGCAGAATGCCCATAGAAAACTCCTTTCCGTGACAAAAAAGGAGCCTCCAGGCTCCTTTTCTTTCTGTATTCGGCCCGATGCCGGCCATAAAGGAATGCTCAGGAGCGCAGTGCCTTTTCCAGACGATCCTCCGCCTCCTGATAGCTGATGGATTTGGCCAGGCCGATCTCTGAGACCAGGATCTGCTTGGCGGAGTGGAGCATCTTCCGCTCCCCATTGGACAGGCCCCGGCGATTCTCGCGGAGCACCAGCCCTTTGACCACCTTGGCTACCTCCAACAAGTCGCCGCTCTTGAGCCGCTCCATGTTCTCCCGGTAGCGGTGGTTCCAGTTGGACTGCATCTCTACCTGCACATCGGTGATCTGGTCCAGGACCTTCTCCGCCTCGTCACCGCTGAGGATAGCCCGGACGCCGATCTGCTCGCAATGATCGGTGGGGATCATCACCAGCATCCCGCCGATGGGCAATTTCAAGGTGTAATAGTCCCGAACCACTCCATTTACCTTACGCTGCACGATTTCATCCACCACACCTGCGCCATGCATGGGATGGACGATCTTATCTCCGATCCGGAACATTTGACACCTCCTGGTTCAACAGGCCGCTTTATACGCTGTGCCTGCAACTGCTGCGATCCCGCCTTCCATCTGTTTGTCCTAATAGTATTATTATACGAAAAACAGTCTTGTTTTGCAAGTATTTTTTTACACTTTTTTCAGTTTGGTGCCTGGTTTTCCCTAGAAAAAAAGACGGTATTCGCCGTCTTTTTTTCGAATTTGTTGATTTTTCTATATTGGAAGTTTATTCATCATCCGTGAGATCGTCCATATCGAAGCCCAGGGCGAACTTGTCCCCGCAGTTGGGGCAGGCCACCTCGCCGGCGTCCAGGGCGCTCTCGTCGATGACGATGTCCTCGCCGCAGCTGGGGCACTCCACCTCGAAGAAGTCGTCGCCCAGCTCCGTGGGGAAGGGCAGGACGTCATCGTCGTCCTCATCGTCCTCCCAGTCGTCATAGACCAGGGTCTCCAGGTCTTCCACGTCCTCAGACAGGACATCCAGGGCGTCGCCCAGGTCCTCGACCTCAGACTCCAGGTCCTCCACGGACAGGCCCACATCCTCCAGGATGTCAATGATCTTCCCGATGAGCTTGCTCTCCTTGGAGTCCTCTTTGTCCAGCTCCATGCCGTCGGCCAGGCCCTTCAGGTAGGCGACTTTTTCAGAAATCGTCATGGGATACTCCTTTCAAACATAAAAACGTCCGGAATCAGCCCTTGGCGCGCTCCATGTACTCGCCGGTACGGGTGTCGATGCGGATCTTGTCGCCGGGGTTGATGAACAGAGGCACCTTGATCTCCGCGCCGGTCTCCAGGGTGGCGGGCTTGGTGACGTTGGTGGCGGTATCGCCCTTGAAGCCGGGATCGGTCTCGGTGACTTCCAGCTCGATGAAGGTGGGCAGCTCCACGGCAAAGATGGAGCCCTTATAGCTGTTGACCTTGCACATCATCTCTTCCTTGAGGAAGCGGACGTTGTCGCCGATGAGCTCAGCGGCGATGGGGACCATATCGTAGGTCTCCATGTCCATGAAGTTGTACAGGTCGCCGTCGTTGTAGCTGTACTGCATATCCTTCTTCTCCACGAAGGCGTTCTCAAACTTGGCCGTGGGGTTGAAGGAGGTCTCGGTCACAGCGCCGGTGATGACGTTCTTCATCTTCGTGCGGACAAAGGCGGCGCCCTTGCCGGGCTTCACGTGCTGGAACTCCACGACCTGCATGACCTGGCCGTCCATCTCAAACGTGACACCATTGCGGAATTCGCCGGCAGAAATCATAGTATTCATCCTCCAAACAAAATTGGTTTTTCACTTGATACTTCTTTACAAGTTATATAAGCCTTTTCATTTTACAATACCTTTTGCTGTTTTGCAAGAGGGTTTCCCACTTCTCTCCCCTCGCCGGGAAAAATTTATCGGAAGCTCGCCGGCAGGAAGCCTTGATAGAGGTCCTTCATGACCGCCGCGTCCAGGTCCTGGGTGCCCGCGCTCTCGCAGATGACGGTGGGGGTCCAGCCCCGGCGGGCGATGGCCCGGCACAGCGGCGCCGGGTCGGGGCCGAAATCGGCCTGGTCGAAGGTCAGGTGGCGGGACTCCCCTCCCTTGGGGGTAAAGGCGATCTTGGAGAAGTGGCTGTGGAAGCGGGCGGCCCGCTCCGTGCCCAGCACCGCCTCCATCCGGTCCAGCATGGCTTCTGTGGCCTCCTCCCCTTCCAGCGCTCCCAGGGAGTGGGCGTAGAGGTGACCGAAATCCACACAGGGCAGCAGGCCGTCGGCGGCGGTGCAGAGCTCCAGGACCTCCTCCAGGTCGCCAAGCTGGTTGATCTTTCCCATGGTCTCGGGACAGAGGAGAAGGTCGGAATACCCCGCGTCGTCGCACCGGCGGCGGAGGCGGACAAAGCTCTCCTTCGCCGTAGTCAGGGCTTCCCGCCTGGTCCGCTTCTGGAGGGCGCCGGTGTGGATCACCACCCGTCCCGCGCCCATCCACTTGGCCACCCGGCAGGCCGCCAGGACATAGCCTGCGGTCTTTTCCTGGCTGTCCGGGTCTGGGTTGGCGGGGTTGACGAAGTAGGGGGCGTGAAGGGACAGAACGATCCCCGCCGCCCGGGCGTTCTCTCCGATGGCCCGGGCTGTGGCCTCCCCCACGGTCACGCCTTTCCCACACTGGTATTCGTAGGCGTCCAGTCCCTTTTCCTTCAGCCAGCGGGGCATATCTTTGGAGTGCTTGAAACCCTCGGCAGCAAAGCGGTCCGGGTTGCCGGCGGTGCCGAAGAGGGCCCTCACAGCTCCTCTCCTTTGGCCGCCCGGCGGCGGAAAGGGGTCTCCACGCTGTACCGCAGAAAGCGGAAGGCCGTGCCGAACTGGATGGGACGAACCATCAGGGTCAGGACCCCGGCGTTGTTCCCCCCCCACATATCGGTGAAGATCTGATCTCCTACGATGGCGGTCTGCGCGGGTTTCGCCCCCATGCGCGCCATGGCCCGGACAAAGCCGCCGGACCGCGGCTTGCCCGCGTGGCCCTCATAGGGGACCCCAAGGGCCTCCGCAAATCGCTTGGCCCGGCCGGGCTTCCGGCTGTTGGAGAGGATGAACAGGGTGATCCCCTCCTTTTCCAGGGCGCTCTTCCAGGCCCGGACCTGGACGGTGGGTGTCTTGGTGGCATAGGTCACCAGGGTATTGTCCAGGTCCGCCAGAAGGAGAGTGATGCCCCGGCCCCGGAGGCGGGCGGGGTCGATATCATAGATGCTGTCAAATAAATAATCGGGTATCAGATGCACGGGTTGAGCCACCTTTTAAAACTTTGAAACAAAATGTATCATAGGCAAGTCCTCCGCATAGGGTATGGGAGGCTTTCGACCCTTGGTATTATACACAAGGGCAGGAAAATTGCAAGGGGGCTGGACCATGTATCACTATCTTCTCACGCCGCCAGAGGACCTGGCAGCGGCCGCCGGCCTGGGACTGCCAATCGTCCATCTGGCGTTTTCCCTGGGAGCGGACGGTCTGCTTCACCATCCGGCGCTGCCGGAGGCCTGCCGAGGTGGCCTGATGCTTCTGGGGACCGAGGACGCCCCCGAAGCGGGACGCGGCAGTCAGGCGGTCCGACAGGTTTTGTCTCTTTGCCGGGACCGTAGATTCCGTGGTGTCGTTCTGGACGCGGAGGGACAGCCCTCTCCCTTTCTCTCGGACTTGATTGGAGAACTGGACCGGGGATTGGCCCAGATGGAGCGGGGCTTCTTTCTGCCGGAGGCCTATGCCAACTTCTCCCGAAGAGCGTTTCTCTTCCTCTCCTCCGCCCTATCCGGCGGGTCGCTGGCCGCTCGGCTGGCAGAGGCTGCGGAGGCCTACGGAGCGGAGCGGCTGGTCCTGGCACTGGAGCCCGTTGCGGAGGACTTCCCCCTGCCTGCCCCGGAGGGAAACGGTCGGCCTTTGACGCCGCAGGAACTGGAGGAGCTGATAGGGCGGCTCCGGCCGGCTGTCCATTTCTCCCCCGACCTGTGCGCCTATTACTTCACCTATCTGGATGGGCAGCGACAGCCGCGGCTGGTCCTCTTTGACCGGGCGGACAGCTTGCGGAGAAAGATGGCTGAGGCGGAGCAGGCCGGGATCCGGCGGTTTTTCCTGCTGTATCCCGCCTTGGCCCATCTGCTGCCCCAGCTTCTTACTGATAGGAAACCGGCCCGAGCGTGATTTGCTCGGGCCGGTTTTGGCAGAAAACCTCACTGCTGCGGCGGGTTCTGCCGGGTTTTGCGCTTTTCCCTGACACTTCGCACAGTGCGCCCGAAACGAACCGCGGCGATCCCCAGGAGCACCGCCCCGGCCACCGCCATGATCTCCTCCATAGGCGGCCCGGTGCGGACCTCCGGCGGGGCTTCGATGACGTAGCTGCCATAGGAGCCGTCCTCGTTGAGGGCCCGGTCGGTGGGCACACGATGCCCCCGGACCAGGAGCCGGTGGGAGTTGATCCCATAGGGGGTGCAGGTCAGCAGGGTGCAATAGTCCATCTCCGGGTCAATGGCGATATCCGACGTCTCATTGGGCAGGACGGTCTTGATCTGATCCACCTGATAGGTCAGCACATCGTCCAGTACCGAAACATAGAACTTATCCCCCTCCACCATCCGGTCCAGGTCGGTAAAGAGGGCCGCCGTGGTCAGGCCCCGGTGACCGGAGAGGACCGCGTGGGTCCCCTTCCCACCGATGGGAAAGGAGGTCCCGGGGAGATGGCCCGATCCCACCTGGAGGACAGGCTCCTCCACGGTGTGGTAGATCATCAGATCCACGTCGATGCAGGGGATGGTGAGATGGCCGATGATCCCGTCGTCCCCCACGTTGAACCGGGCCAGGTAGTCCGCCATCTGCTCCTCGGTCTGCCGGATGCGCAGAGGACGCTGGCGGAGCATCTCATTGTACTCCTCCGCCTCTGCCAGGAGGCGGGCCCGCTCCTCAGGGTCCATCTTGGCCACCCGGTTGTCGTAGGAGACAATGGTCTGCTGCTGCTCTCGGTCGTTGAGCCGGTCAAAGATGATGGGGTAGAGCAGCGCCGTGACGCTGATACAAAAGAAGACCGCCATCAACAGGTCGCAGACCAGGGTGACGGTTTTCTGTCGCTTTTCCATAAGTCATTCCTTCGTATGTATACGGTCCTATCCTCGGGGTGCACGGTCACGTCATCCGCTCACAGCGGAGGGTCTGACGGGTCTTGCCGCCGTAGGTACAGGTGAACAAGGTCAGGTCCCACTCCCCTGCCGTCATCTCCTCGATGGCCGTGGGCTGGAGGACCTCGATCTTCCGGACCACATAGCGGATGGCATGGCCCGCCGGGTCGGTGAGGACCACCTCGTTACCCACCACCATGCGGTTGAGCACGCTGAAATGGGACCGGTAGTTGTGGGCGGCAATGACCAGATCGTTCCCCGCCACAGACCCGGCGTACACCGCCGGCGCCTGGCGCAGGGCCTCAAAGTCCCACTGAGCCAGGACGGGGAGCTCCAGGCCGTAGCCGGTGAAGGAGAGGACGCCCAAGTAGGTCTCCCCGTCGATCACGGCGGTGACCTCCCCCTCCGGGGTGATCCTCTCCTCCGCTCCTTCGGTCCCCTCCGGGCTGCCGGGCTCGGGACGGGGAGCGTCCTGGGCCATGTTGAGGAGGAGGTCCGTGACCTCCGCGGCGCTCTCCCCCGCCTGGCGCTCCTCCATACGAATGTGGAGATACAGCCCGCCGGCCGCCAGAATGACGAGAACGCCCGCCAGGATCATGACCGTGCCGATCCTGGTCCGGGCGACCCGCTTATCCATTTCGTTTCCTTCCCCGCACGGCGATACCCGCCGCCACCAGGCCGCAGCCGCCCGCCATCATGCGGGGGACCATCCAGAGCTCCGTGCCCGTCTGGGGCAGCTTGCTCTTGGTGGGCGTGTTGTTTGCCGGGCTCTTCTTGGTCTCCTGCCAGGTGTTGACGTGCTCCAGGGTGTAGTACTTCTCGTCGCCGCCGCCCCGGACCTGGCCCCACCAGGAGCCAGTCAGACCGCCATCCTCGGTCTCGGTGACCTGAACGTAGACGTCGTAGCCCCGCTTGTCGTAGGTCACGCCACTTTTGTTGCCGATGTCTTCATAGAGGTAATACCGGTACAGGCCGGGGGCGGTAAATGTGATCGTGCCGGTAGTTGTCTCTCGGGGGTACTTCTCCGACAAAGTCGCTACGGTCATCATCTCTTGGGGCGCGTCGGAGGAGGCGTCCACCGTGCGGCGTACGGTCCCCGAAGGGTCAACTGTCTCGGAGTACACTTCGCTCTTCTTGATGATAGGGGGCGCATTGTCCAAGGGAAGAAAATGGAGGGTAAAATCCGTCTCCGGACGATGTTTCGGCCCAATATAAATAACCGTGTGGGGAATCTCCATCTCAAAGTATCTCCCGTCGTCAGGCACGGGGTCCACAGGGGTGGGGTCGTCGGGGGTGGGATCGACAGGGGTGGGATCGACGGGGGTGGGATTCACGGGGGTTGGCTTGGTCCCGCCCCCGCCACTGCCGCCGCCACTGCCGCCTCTGGTTTCAGCAGTAACTTTGACTGTGCTAGTCACGTCATAAAGGTATTCATACTGATTGCCGCTCTCCTTCAGACCGGGGATCATGACAAGGAAGGTCTGGGGAGTATAAACGGTGCGTCCAATGGTCAAGGGGTCGCCCATGACCAGGTAGAGGCCCGTGGTCTTTACACCCTCAAACTTCAACTGGCCATTGCTGTCCGTTTTACCGGAGGCGTCCGGAGCAGGTTTTGTATTGTTGACGTAGTTCTCCAATCCAACGGCCAATGCGTTCCAGCCCACCGTATCCTCAATACCGGAAATATCGGTTCTCCCGGTATCGGCCGGATAATAGGCCAGGAATTTCTCCGTCAGGGGATACTTTCCCGTGTCGGAGGCCGCAGCCACCCTGTACGCCCGGAACACCCCATTGGGGAGGACCGTGCTCTGGTACTGAAACGTAATGGTCAGCGAAGACTCCTTCTCCGGGAGGGCCGCCCAGGCGGGGATGACCAGAGAGGCCAGCAGGGCCGCCAGCAGGACCAGCACACCCAGTTTAATGCTCTTCTGTCTCATGTTCGTCCTTCTCCTTCCCCGCCATCCGGCGGGCTCTTCTCTTCTTTCTGATCCGTCTGACTGTCACGAACCCCGCCACCGCCAGCACCAGGCAGCCCGCCAGGGCCAGCCAGTCCGCCAGGGAGAGGCCCACCCGGTCCTCCACGGGCTGATAGATGGTGTAGGACCCGTAGCTGCCGTCCTCGTTCATCTCCCTCGGGGTGGGGACCCGGTGGCCGGTGACCAGGAGGCGGTGGGAGTTGATGCCGTAGGGGGTGCAGGTGATGAGGGTGCAGAGGTCCTTGTCGGGGTCGATGCCCAGGGTACCCACCTCCCAAGGCTCCACCACGGAAATCTCGTCGATCTGGTAGGTCAGCACGTCGTCCAGGACGGTGATGTAAAAGTAGTCCCCCAGGACGAGCTGATCCAGGTTGGTGAAAAGGTTGGCGGTGGTCAGGCCGGTGTGGCCGGAGAGGCAGCAGTGGGTGCCCGGGCCCCCCACGGGGAGGCTGGTGCCGGGCAGGTGCCCCACCCCCACCTGGAGGACGGGCTCCTCCACGGTGTGGTAGATCATCAGCTCCACGCCGATGTTGGGGATGGAGATGTGGCCCATGATCCCGTCGTCGCCGGGGAGCTGGGCCATGTACTCGGCCATGTGGGCCTCGTCGGGCTCCAGGCCGGTGGGGTGGGCCAGCAGGTCGGCGTTATAGGCCCGGGCCCGGGTGAGGAGCCAGGCCTTTTCCGCCGGGTCCATGCCGCGGACCCGGTTGTCGTAGCTGACCACCGTGGCCTGCTGCTCCACCTGGTTCAGGCGGTCCAGGATAAAGGGGTAGAACAGGGCCACGACGCAGACGAGAAAGCAGACCGTCATGATGACGTTCAGCAGGCCGTTGACGGCCCGTTTGTTCTTTGCCATGGTCTTCTCCTGTGATTCGGTCTCAACGGCCATGGGGATGGCCGCTCAGACGAAACCAGAGGCCGGAGGCCCCCCGGGCGTTCCCCTGGGGGGCCTCCGTGTGAATGTTATGTGGTTTTGCTGTGGCTTGGGGCCATCAGTCTTCGCCGTTGACCTTGCGCTTGAGCATGGCGGTGCCGCCGAAGCCCAGGAGGGCCACGATGGCTACGCCAGCGATGATGTAGAGGCCTGCGCCGCCGGTGGAGGGGAGAAGGCCATGCGTCTTATTTGCAGCCTGAATTACCAATGTGAATTTACTCCGATCATCCTCCGATGTTTGATTAGATATAAGCTCAGAAGGAGATGTTATTGTCATGCCAAAGTTTTGCAAGGAAAAAGTATCCGTTTCCGCCAAATAATTCGGATTACCATTAATTGTAAACTCGATCGCACTCGGTAATTTGTAATAGCCAGTGGGAGCAGACAGCTCAGTAAGTCTATATCGACCAATATCCAAACCGAGCAACTCAAACGTACTCTTTGATGTATTAGTTAATGTGGTGTCAAATTTCGTAATAGGTATCCAATTATTCCCATTGTCTTGTTTTTCAAGTTTCCAAGTTGAACCAGTTAGTGCAGAATTTGTTAACTTATCAATTTTGTTCAAAGTTAAATTAATTACATATGTCCTAGTTTTATCCTGCTTTGAGGTGTGCGTTGTAGTAGCATTCGGATCATTAGAATATGTAATGTCAACTGTATTTTGTGCATAGTGAGTAGTTGCTGCGCTTTCATCAACTCTCGCCTCATAAGCTATTTTTACTTCCTTGCCAGTCAAATTCTTTCCAGCCTGAGCTTGTTGGACAAACAAGTTATATAACTGGGTGCTCAAATCAATGGTCAACTTCTTTTGATTTGGATCCCATGTGGGATCTACCGTTAATTGACCCTCAACACCTTCAACCGATACTTTTAAACTATTAAAGACATACGTCAAATCGTACATCGTATCATTAAATCTAAACACATAAGAGGTATACGAAGACATATTAGGGATATTCGCAGTGATAGTATATTCTAATGTATCCCCAACAGCTGCCGTGCTTACATCACGATCTACACCGTAGTATTTTACTTTCTTAACTGGGACAGGATACTTTGTTTTACTGTTGATAGTCGTTACACTCTGCGTCGTTCCCAAGGAAAACATCACAGAGCCCGTACCATCATCAGTCAATGCCTTTACTGGCACCAGCAAATAATACCCATATTCCAAATTTTCAATACTTACAGTAGTATCTTTAGAGTTTTCAGGTTTATCAGATGTATTTCCAGCAGTCACAGACGCTGTCTCTGCAACATTGTTAGTTTGAATCCACTTTGCCAAATCTTTTGCAAAATCATTGATATTTGTCTGGTCATTAATATAAGAATATACATCATTATCAGTCAATTCCCCTATATTCACCCTTAGCATTGTTGCAAAATAAGGCTTAAATGCATCAGTTACCCGATAGATATAATGCTCTCCACCTTCTGCATTGTTCACGCTTAAAATTTTATAAACATTATACGTCTCACCGTTACGAGCCTCAGCAATGCGAAGTGTCCCCGTTGGTTCTTCCGCCATCGTCGGCACAGCCAACGCCATCGCCATGACGACTGCCAAGGCAACCGCCAATAATTTTTTTACTCTACTCATGTGTTTTTCTCCTTTTCTGTCATTATGTAATTATTCTTTCAGGTTTCGTGGTCACTACAATCAACTGCCCACCCCCCATTTTCGTTTGATTCCGCTGATGGCAGGCGTCAGCATTATAGAGCCTAAGGCCAACTTGATGAGAAGAGGAAGGCCAACCCCACCGGTTGAGGGAAGCTCGTCTCCCCAATAAGAAATGTTCCGATACAGTACAGATGTTGGTTTACTCATAACGCCAACTACTGTCTCTCCATCTACAAATGGTTTCTGGTTGACAGAATACGTTGGATTATACGCTATAACAGGCATCTCAGTTATTGTATACTGTGTGTCACACGGCAAATCCAAGAATTTAATACTTTGTCCATGCTTTAAATACACTGTTACTGTAGCAGCTTTCTGGCCCTTATTGATCTTAATGCTCTTAGGATTTGAGGAATGGTCAGCGGACGATACGTTGATAGGAAATGTTTGGCCGTCGTTTTGCGTAACTACATCCACCAGTTCAAGCTTGACTGTATATTGGAAATAACGATCTTGTTCCGCCTTATATCCGTCAACTTGCTTCGACAATGTCAAATCAGTGATCCAAGAAACATGAATCTTGTGGTCATAATTGTTGTCTGGAAACTCAAAGGTATATGTGCCATTATCCGAGTCATATCTCAACATACCTTTTCTACCAGTTGCGATAGAAACTGAAATTGTTGTTTTTGGATTCTCCTCAAGTGTTAATAGCTGATCTCTATCAACATAAATAAGATTATCACTACTATCTATAGCGTCACCGATCTGTATTGCATCAATAGTAAAGCCCGTATTGGGTGTCATAGTATATACAACAGTTTTTCCATCAGGAACTTCATCGTAAAACGGCTCACTTAACGTTCCGCCACCTATACGTCTGCTATCATCATTTAGCTTTCCATCTAAATTACCCTTTGTAGTTGTTCTGATAGATCCACCATCCGTTGAAGACGACACAATTGTGTGCATAACGGAGCTTGAATCATTAAGTAATGTCGTTCTGACAGGTGCAGTCTTGCTACCCGACGACCATGCAGTGATATTAATGCCTGTCGTATTATCTGCGACAGCTAAAAAACCAGAATAATATGTTCCAGGATCAACGTCAGACTTTCCTGTTCCAATGAACCGAGCGCCGCCTGCACCGTATTCTACTACAGCGCACTTATATCCGCCATTATCACTATAATCACCATTTGTTGTCTTAACAACACTGTCGAGCGTTTTATTAATATGAGCTAACAGTATTTCCTCACTAGCACCTCCCAATCTTGTATCTCCATAATCCGGCACAAAGATATTCTCTACAAAGCCATCTTTAACTGCAATGGATTCTGAATAATTATAATTATTGACCGCATTAAATAGCTTCCCAAATGTATTATTTCCATCTCGCCAAACATCAATGTCCGTTATGGGATAGAGAAATGTTCCAACAAGCTGTTCATCGGGGTTTTCCGGGTTCACAATCTTGATATTGACATCTACTTGTAATCCGTTTCTAGTCTGGTTAGCACCAGGCGATGACAAATTATTGCCCGCACGCAACATAGTCCCAGCAGCTATGTACGTTTGTCCTTTATATTCTCCCCCACTAACATTGCTCTGAACCGCAATATGTAGATCTGAATACGTTAAAACAACATTAGCTCTATCTCCATTTTCAAGAATGGCACCATCTTCATAAGTAAAGCTAAATAGCTTTCCCTCCCAAAAATTATCCTCATTAGGTCTCAATACCTGCTTCGTGCCCGCATTTGTATCATACGCAACAAAAACAGGATACTTCCTATCATTGTAATCATTAGTGGTATTCTCATTGGAATAAACATGAGTAGGTGATAACATTATAAAGCCTGGATCAGTCGTTAATATTTTGCATTTTGCTTTTGAATGATCGGACATTATGCTATAGTCCAATCTAATTGTAGATACTGGAGCATCTTTCGCAAATGTCAATCCATCTGATCCCATACTAACGTTTGGTAGCTCCCCTTTGTAAATATCAGGTGCTTGGTTTGCTTTTTTATCCGTCACTATGACATAATATAGTATTCCACTAATCATTACACGCATCCACTCAGTACTGTCAAAGGGTTCCAGGGCGGATACATACCATTGCTCCCCCTCTTGGAAGGGATAAAACAAGTCCGGGGCGCTGACTTCCACATTGGTAACCTCACCAGAAAGACCAACATAATCTAGAATCACCTGCAAGGGAATCGTATCGTCCCCTTCCATGACGTATTGCAAATCCCCATAGGTGAACTCAACCGTATAGTAGGAGAAGCCGTCGGTGGTGACGGTGGCGGTGTCGCCGTCGGTGGTCACGTCCAGGGGCCGGGCGGACAGGTCCTCCCCCTCCCCCGCCAGGTGGTACACCCGGGGGGCCAGGTTGGCGTCGGCCACCTGGGCCATGGAGAAGGACACCTGGACGGTCCGGTCGTCGGCGGGCTGGATGGGCTCGCCCTGGTCGTCCAGGATGGACACGTCGAAGGTGTAGGACAGGGCCACGTTGCTGCCGTCCCGCTGGGGGGCCACCGCCGCGTCCACGGTGATCTGGGCCGCCACGGGGACCTTGGTCACGGAGAGGACCGCGCCGTCGGGGAAGACGCCGGGCTCGGCGGTGACGGTGACGGTGACGCCGTCCAGGGTCTGGGTCTGCAGGAAGGGGAGCTCTTCGGGGAGTTCTTCCACAAGCTCCTCTTCCGCTGGGAGCTCGGGTTCGCCCTCCGGCTCTTCGGGGAGGTCCTCCGGGGGTTCCACGGGGTCCTCCCCGGTCAGATCGTCCGGGAGCTTTTCCTCGGGCTCGTCGGGGGCGCCGCCGTCCTCACCGGGGGGGGCGGCGCCGTTGGGGGGCTGGCCGTCGCCGCCGGTCCGGGCCAGGCCCTCGGCGATCCGCTGGGCCAGGTCGCCGGCCAGGTCGCCCGCCGGGGCGGCGGGGTCGGCGGGGTCCAGGGGGGCCTGGGGGGCGTCGTAATCCGCGGGGGGCTCCCCGTTGTCGGCGGGCACGTCAGTGCTCGCGGGGTCCGGGGGCTGGGGGTCCTGCCGTTCCTCGCCGGGGGGCAGGACGCCGAAGCCGATGATTTGGTCGGAGGCCAGCTCGATGCGCCGGACCTCGTTTTCCATGTCTCCGGCGATCACCCAGAGGGTCCCATCCTCTTCGATCTCGTCCACGATCCCCACCAGGGCGGCTTCGGTTTCCTCTTCTATAGCCGTCTCCGGGTCCTTGGGGAGGAAGGCGACGTCGCCGGGCTTGGGGGCCTCGGTGGTCCAGAGGTTCTGTTCGGTCAGGGTCTGCCGCCAGGTCTCAGGGTCGTCCTCCCGGGGGAAGGCGTCTTCGGGCACCTGGGCGTATTCCAGGCAGAAGGCCACGAAGGTGAGGTTCCAGGGGGCGTAGGGGTCCTGGTTCCAGGCGCCGTAGCGGGTGTAGCCCCGGCGCTGGCCGTCTGCCTCGGCGTAGTTGGCCTCGCTCTCGGCGTAGCCGATCTGGGTCCGGGCCACAGCCAGGAGGTCGTCGGGGTACTTGCCGGTGAGGTCCAGCTTTTCGAACATGGCCGCCCACTCGGAGGGGATCTCCACGTCGGCGGCGGGGTCGCTGCGGTGGGCGCGGGCCTCCTCCAGCTCCTGTTCTTTTTCTTTCTGCTCCGCAGGGGTGGGCTCCTCCGGGGGCTTTTCCTCCTCCGGGGGGGCGGGCGTTGCCGGTTCCTCCTCCCTGGGAGGCTCGGGCTGGGCCGGGTCCTCGGTTACTCCCGGCGCGTCAGGCTCCGGGTCTGCGCCCTCGGGGGGCGCCGGCGGCTCGCCGGGGGACTCGTTGACCGGCTCCGGGTCCCCCTGGGGGGGCGTGTCGGGCTGGCTTGGGGTCTCCGGCGTCGGCGGAGCCTCGTTTTGGGCCGCCGCCGCAGCGGCCTCTGTGATCTTCTCCACCAGGGCCTGGGCCACCGAGGGCTCGGAGGACGGCTGCTCGTCCCCATCCTCCGCGAAGGCGCTGACCCCCGGCAGCAAAAGTCCCAGGGCCATGCTTCCGGCCAGGAGCAGCGATATGAATTGTTTCATGCGCTCGCTGTTCATCTTCTCTTCCTCTTTTGATTTTATGGTTTAGGGTGTGATGCTCTGCTACAGATTGGCGTATCGCACCAGCAGGAGGAACTCACTGTTCCCGGTGGGCACCTCCAGGTACATCTTGTTGGAAAAGCCTCCGTCCTCGTCCAGGGTGCGGATCTTCATGTTGACGAAGCCGCGCTCGCTGTTGCGCAGCCGGGCCTCGATGGTGGCCGGGTCTACGAAATGAAGATAGGCGTCCCGGTCCTCTGGATGGACGCCGTAGGATGCGTATTCCCTGGTCAGGCCGTGGAGATCGTGGGCCACGTCGGTGGCGACGTTGTGGTGGTCCTGGGAGAACACGGTGACGATCTCGTTGGTCTTCGGCCGGAGAATGGACACCCGGAGGTACATGGAATAGATGTTTTTCAGGGTCTGGTCCATGAGCTGATCGTGACTGATATTCATGAACTGGGTGATGTTGCTGATGGAGAGCAGGATGGCGTGACGGCCGCTGTTCACGGAGATCAGCTTGCCTCTGGCGGAGCAGAGATCCCCGTTGACCGAAAACTCGATGGAGCGGTCATGCTTCTCGATGACGTCATCCAGGAAGGTATCGATCCGCTCATGGGAGAGGATCCCAAAATGGACCAGACGCTGAATGGCGTCCATGGCGTCTTTTGCGCCGATCTTTTTGATTTCCCGGGAAAACTCATCATTCATATACATGAACGTGTACCGTTCCCCCGTTTTTTCCATCAGCGCCAGGGGGATTCCGCCGCCGTGCTGCTCCCGCATATAGGCGCCCACGGCAAAGGGCGAGGGGCTGAGGACGTTGATGCGGTTGATCTCGTGGTAATACCGCCGGTCTTCCGCGGACTCAAAGGGGATGTTCTTCTCCCGAAGGACAGCCAGCAGCTCCTCATAGGGCAGCGGCTTGGAGAAATAGTAGCCCTGGAGCCGGTCGCAGCCGATGCTCCGGAGGAAATCCACCTGCTCCTTGGTCTCCACGCCCTCCACCAGGGTGACCATGGAGATATCCTTGGCCATGGAGATCATGGAGGCGATGATCCGCTGGGAGCGGAGGTTCATGTCCGACAGGAAGCCCATGTCGATCTTCAGCTCGTCGAAGACGTAATCCTTCAGGGTGTTGAGGGAGGAATAGCCGCTGCCGAAATCGTCCATCCAAACCTGATAGCCGGCGCTGCGGAACTGCTCAATGATCCCGGCCAGGATGCCGCCCTCTACGCCGAAGGCGCTCTCGGTGATCTCGATGTTGAGCATATTGCGAGGCATCCGGTATTTCCAGGTCAGGGCCTCGATGATGGCGAACATATCCGCAGACTCAAAGTCGATGCGGGAGAGGTTCACCGAGACGGGGACCACCGGGCGGCCCGCCCGCTTCTCCCGGGCATACCACTGGCAAACTTTTTCCACTACATGGATATCCAAGTGATAAATCTGCTTGGTGTCCTCCAGCGATCCCACAAACTGGCCCGGCGCCAAAAAGCCGAAATCCGGATGACGCCAGCGCACCAGCGCCTCAAATCCGCAGAGGGACCCGGAAATGGTGTGGATGATCGGTTGGAAATAAACCTCAAACTCCTCGTTTTCAATAGCCTTTTCCAGATGAAAAATGAGATCGTTCTGGGGCGTCGCGGTCTGCCATTGACTCATGCTCTTCCCTCTCTTCTAACGCTGCTCCAGCGAAACATCTGCCGGACCACGACGTAAAAAAGAGCGTGGTCCGGCTTATGTTTGTCTTTGAACTTTATCATAAATCATAGCAAATTGCAAGGCATTATTCGACAAAATTATACTTTTTTAGTGTTGTATATTCTACAGATATGATTTATTATGGCCCACCCTTATGGTAAGCGTTCAACGACCGCCCGCACTAAAGACCACAGCCCGGCGCCAAGGCGTCGGGCTGCAAAATCTATTTTCGATGTTTACGGACACATCAGCGAACAGATGAAAGAAGAAAGCGCTGCTCGAATGGAGAATTCCACCCGGAATTTGTAATTTCTGCGTCCGCAGGGGTCAAATTAGGGGGCACACCCTAAAAAGGCAAAGAAAAAAGCCTTGAAACTGCAGTGTTTCAAGGCTTATCTCATGGCAGCGGGAGAAGGAATTCGAATTATTGAGGTCATAGAAAACAGGGTGAAACGCAGAAAAACCATGTTTCAAAAAGCCCTTGAAAATCAAGCATTTTCTCCATTCCCAGTAAATAACAGACAACAATGAATA